>NZ_JAPYPC010000060.1 GCF_029937855.1 Christiangramia sp. | reverse complement strand
GAAAAATTAAAATCAACTTGGCCAGTTGCATTTATCACTTGAACATGGCTTTATACAAACTATAAAAAAGGACAGTTTGTCCTTTTTTATAGTTTAAGTATACTTATTTTAAACTTCTACATCTATTTCTTTATCTGAATAAAATCTTTCTTTTCCCTGATCCAAAAACTTAACAAAATTGTCCACGCTCAAATCATAGCCTTTCGGCGGAGCCAGAATCTCACCATTTTCACCCACTAAAGTATAATAAGGCTGAGCGTTGGCATTGAGCTTCTGGATCATAAAATCCAAATTCTGTTTACCAATTGTCTTTTTTACTTTTTGATCATGTGCAGATACATACCACTCAGATTCCGGTAATTCTGTTTTCTCATCTACATACAAGGCCACTACTACATAATCATTCTTTAACCGTTTTAGTACTCTGGGATCGCTCCAAACAGTGGCTTCCATTTCACGACAGTTCACGCAACCATGTCCTGTAAAATCAATAAATAAAGGTTTATTTTGTTTTTGAGCACATTCTAAAGCCTGTTCATAATCAAAATATCCATGGATATTATGTGGTAATTCCAAAATCTCATCATATTTAGGAGTTCCGCAATTTACGATACTGTTATCATTTTCATTTCCTATTTCGGGAACTGAAGCCTGCATATCAAAATTCTGGCTGCTCATAGGCGGCAAGTATCCTGCTAATGGTTTTAAGGGTGCTCCAAATAACCCGGGAATCAGGTAAACGACGAAGGTGAAAACCAAAATAGCAGTAATGACCCTGACTACCGACGTATTTTCGGTTTTCTTTTCATGTGGAAACTGAATTTTACCCAACAAATAAAATCCCAGGAATGCAAAAATTACGATCCAAAGGGCTAAGTATATATCACGGTCAAGCAAATTCCAATGATAGACCTGATCTACGATACTTAAAAACTTAAGAGCCAGGGCTAATTCTATAAAACCAAGTATGACCTTAACCGTATTAAGCCAGCCCCCACTTTTAGGCAATGTTTTTAACCAGTGAGGAAATATGGCAAATAATGTAAATGGAAGTGCAAAAGCTAATGAGAAGCCTAGCATCCCAATGAGAGGCTTAATCGTCTCCCCATTTGCCGCCTGCAAAAGAATAGTGCCGGCAATTGGGCCCGTACAGCTAAAACCAACCAGCACGAGAGTAAAAGCCATAAAGAAAATACCCAAAATGCCTCCTTTATTAGAATGAGCATCCATTTTATTTACAAACGAATTGGGTAATCGAATCTCAAACAAGCCGAAAAAAGATAGCGCAAACAGAAGAAAGATAAAAAAGAAGAAAAGATTAGGAATCCAGTGAGTACTTAAAAAATTTGCAAAATCGGCTCCAAACAATAGTGAGAAAACGGTCCCTATCAAGGTATAAATCAAGATAATTGAAAACCCGTAAAGCAAAGCCTGGTTTATTCCATTGGCGCGACTCCCGTTGGATTTTGTAAAATACGTAACCGTCATGGGAATCATAGGAAAAACACAGGGCGTCAATAAAGCTGCCAGGCCTGCCCCAAAAGAGATGAGAAAAAAGCTAAGAAGGAGAGCTCCGCCTTCCTCCTTCTCCTCTACTTTAAAATCGTTTTTAAAAGATTTTAAATTTCTAATGGATTTGCCTCCAGCATCATTTTGTACATCTACAATTTGTCCTCCGGAGTATAATACATCTTTATTCCATGACACATCATTTTCAAAAGGAATACATTGTCCCGTTACATCTGAACATATCTGATACGTGATGGTCGCTTCAATTTCAGGATTAGCTTTTAAAAGCTTAACCCGTTGCTGAAACTCGGCTGTTCCAGTGAAGTAGGTATACTTACCCTCCCATAATTCATCATATTTCTCTTTTGGCGCTATTGGAGTAAGTGTTCCAATAATTTCAAAATCATCATTTTTACTGAAATCAATTTCCGTTAACATTGGCCCCAGATTGGGATTAAAATCACTGGAATACAAATACCAGTCTGCAGGTATTTCTGCTTGAAAACTAATTATTATGGTATCTCCCGGAACCGGATTTTCTTTATCTACAGAAATTTGCCAATTGAGTGGATCCATTATCTGTGCATAGCCTGACAAGGATGTGACGAGAACGATCAGGAAGAGCGTTAAGGATTTAAAAAATCTCATAAGGGAATATGATTTTAGAGAATTAAAAAAATAGGATAATTGACCTTCAGCTTATTTAAGCTCGTCCAGAAAATCCTTGAATTCTTCGCTATCATAATCTCCCATCCCCTGATGGGTTAAAACCAGGTTTCCATCTGCATCTATAACGTACGTAGTTGGAATTGCCTGGGAAGCATACATTGGAGGTAGGCCCCCGGCCAATTGATATACTTCAAAATCATAGCCTTTCTTTTTATTAAAATCTATAGCCTTTTGAAAATCATTATCCAGGGAAAGCATAATAAAAGCAACCTTACCACCCTTTACATCATTATACAAATTATTGATTCCCGGCATTTCTGCCACACAGGGAGGGCACCAGGTTGCCCACAGATTAAAGAAAATAACATTCCCACGAAATTCTTCCATTTCCACACGTTCCCCTTTAGAGTTCATGAGACTCATATTAAAATCAGCCTTTGGTTTCTTGGATTCTTCCAGAGAGGTGGCTTGTGTGTCTACATCTGGATCCATCAATCCAGTTTTTAAAATACCTCGCTGTACAAAACCAAAAACTTCAGTATGTAAGCCGGTTAAAAATAAGGTGAGTATAACAGTTCCAGTTATACCGTATTCGAGAAGATTCTTCTTTATTTTTTATTCATCACTAAATTTTTAAAGGTAGATCTCATGTTTCTTTAAGGATTATAAAACAAAGAGACCATTTACCTGATTATTATATTTGGAATAGAAGCAGATGATATCAGCTTCTCAATAAGAATTTTAAGTTCGCTTGAATTGAACTTTTAATAAATCAGGATAATTTAGGAGGAGGAACAAATTTGTAGGAGAATGCCCTTGTTTCGGCAAAAATTATTTTATAATTACTTTTATAATTCAGCTGGATCACAACTTCTTCCTCCAGCTGTTTATCTAGTTGAAAAACCGAATTACAAAAAGAATGAAACGTAATTTGAATTCCGTCAGGCGTCTGGTGGAAGTTCCCATCTTCAGACATCTTGCCAGAAATTGAATCACATTGTTTCTTCACATAGGTAATTTGATCGGAATTTACAATCTCCCCCAGGACGTTAGAATCCAAGGTAAACAGTTTACCAAAAATAATTACAGTAAGTGATATAGCTATGTATGATCGTAAATTCATTTAATGTAAAAGTAATAAAGCAGTTCTAATCACTAAGTAACATTTGTTACAATAGATAGAAAAGACTATAAATCAATTACCAAAATACTATTTCTTTTAAGTGCTATTTTTTCTTCCATCTCCAGAGTTTTTAGTAATCTGGAAATCACAACTCTGGAAGTATGAAGGTCGTAAGCAATTTCCTGATGTGTAATTTGTAGGTTTTCGTTTTGATTTATCTTAGCCTTATCCCGGAGGTATTGCAGTAATCTTTTATCCATCCTAAAGAATGCTACTGAATCTATAGCATCCAGCATTTCCTTAAGTCTTAAATTATAACTTTGAAAAACAAAGGATCGCCAGGATTTATACTTTATAATCCATTCTTCCATTTTTTCAATGGGAATCATAACCAAACTGGTTTCCTTCTCGGTAACTGCTTTTATATCACTTTTACTTCTTTCCAGGCAGCAAGTGAGAGTGACTGCACAGGTATCTCCTCGTTCAAGAAAATAAAGTAATAATTCATCTCATCATTATCAACGCGAGAAATTTTTATAGCCCCGTCTAATAATAAAGGGATGGAGGTAATATATTCTTCTGTGTTTAGAATAGTCTTCCCTACAGGTATAAGTTTGTGTGTACCTACTTCAAAAATTTCATTTAGCAATTCCTCTTCAAAAACAAAGGAATAAGCATCATTAAGTTCCTTTTTCATGATAGAAGCTGATTTTAATGAGGAAGTCTATTCCGAAGCAGACCATAGACGAACGTACCTAGCAAAGCAGCTGCAATAACAATTAAAATAGATATATATCCAGAGCCGGCAAGTACATACATGGGACCAGGACAGGCACCAGCTAAAGCCCAACCTAACCCGAAAATAATACCACCTATTAAATAACGTGGCACACTCTTATCTTTAGGTTTTAATTGCATTTCTTCACCTCCCATGGCTTTAATATTATTTCTTTTAATGAATTGCACACCCAGTATGCCGAGTAACAATGCTGAGGCAATAATACCATACATATGGAAAGAGCCAAATTCGAACATTTCGTATATCCTAAACCAGGAAGCTGCTTCCGATTTGTACATGATTATTCCAAAAAAGAATCCTATGAGGATGTAAGTAATATATTTCATCATTTTAAAATATTAATGGGTAGATTAAATGTATCATTATAAGACCGCCAATAAAGAAACCAATTACGGCAATTAAAGAAGGTATTTGTAGGTTGCTCAATCCAGAAATAGCATGGCCGGAAGTACAACCACCGGCGTACCTTGCACCAAATCCAACCATAAATCCGCCTGTAATCAAAACAAATAATACAAGAGGATCTCCCAGATTCTCCATTGCAAATATTTCAGGAGGCATATAAGCTTCTCCTGCACTATTTATTCCGTATTCGTTACTTAATTTATCTGCTAACTGGGTATTTATTTCTACTGTATTATTAGAGAGATAAGTAGATGCAAAAAAACCGCCCAGTACAGCACCCAAAACCACCATGAGATTCCATCTCTCTTTTTTCCAGTCAAACCTGAAAAATTCTGCAGCTTTGCCAGCTCCTCCAACTGAACACATTGTGCGAAGATTAGAAGACATTCCAAATTGCTTTCCTGTAAATAGCAACAAGAACATCGTTGCTGCAATTAAGGGACCCGAAACGTACCAGGGCCATGGTTCATAAATCCATTCCATTTTATATAATTTTGAGCGAAGATATTGAATTGAAAATGTATGCCAAGTAACCTATGTTACAGAGTAATTCATTTCAGCACACTGGAAATATAATTTTGAAAATATTTAATTAAAATTTTATAACGGCCTTGGTAATTCCAAAGACCGCTATAGATGACAGAATCGGTGTTGGGTTCTATTCCAAAAAATTCCTGAGCATACTGAGGAAAAATACTTCTTTACACCCCAACCATTCCTTCAACAAATGCATTTATTAGTACCAGTAAAGAAAACTGTTTCCAGTTTTTCTTTAAACCTAGCATCATGCTCACTAGGAAGAATATTTCTTTACCTCTGTACTCAGATCAAAAACCGGAATTTCCTTAATTTCACTTTCCAGTATACTGCTGCCTGCAGCACTACGATATCCTCCGGCACAATGTACCACCATAGGTTTATCTTTTGGAAGATCACCTAAATTATTACGCAGATCATTTAAAGGAATGTGGTATGCATTTTCAAAAATCTTTCCTTCAGAAACCTCACTATTATTCCGAATATCCACGATCGTATAATCTTCCTTATTTTTATCAAAAGCTAATGCATCAAATTTTTCTGAGGAACCTGAAACCTCTTCAGATAAAGTGAAAATTCCTTTCAATTGTTTTTCATAACCTATTTTAGCAACCCTTTCAAGGATCTCCTCCAGCTTACCTACACTTTCCAACACTAAATAAAATTGTTCTTCAGGCTCAATGATAGCTCCGAGCCAGGTCTCAAATTTATCACTTTCACTTCGTGCCATTATGTTAATACTATAGGGTAAATGCCCTTTTTTATAGAGTTGATCATCCCTGGTATCCACAATAAGAAATTCATCTTCAATATTTTCTACATTTAATTTAAGGGGTACTTTATATTTCGCAGATTGCACATTTTCAGCTCCCTCGCGATTTAAATCTACATTAAAACCAAAGTATGATGGTATAAAAGGTTGGTCTTTTAATATCTCTGCAACAAATTCATCTTCGG
>NZ_JAPYPC010000078.1 GCF_029937855.1 Christiangramia sp. | reverse complement strand
ACCCGTCTTAAGTTTGATTTTCTAACTTTAAGATATTAATAGGAAAGAACAAAAGAGAGGAGTAAGGTTATAAAACCCGTGGGAACTTGAGATTCCGTAAATATTGATAATCCCCTCTTTTTTCTACTTCAATTTCGTTTAGTTCTATGAGACCTGGATCTCGTTTTTAAGTCGATGAAAACCAAAGTAGTTGTCCTTTCTCAATCATTTTTCTATGAATAAAAATAATGAAATTTATGGAGTGGACATCAGTAAAGGAGTATTTGATGTAGCCAACTCAAAAGGGAAGCATTTTCAGTTTAAGAATTGTGGCTCAGGCTTTAAAGACTTTTTAAAGATTTTAAGGAAAGAAGACCTGGTGGTTATGGAAGCTACAGGATATTACCACTATAGACTAGCACAGTTTCTTTATGAGCAAGAAATAAAGGTCTCGGTAGTAAATCCTTTATCGGTGAAGCGTTTTATACAGATGAAGCTCTCTAAGGTAAAAACCGATAAGTCTGATGCCAAATCGATATGTGAATATGCAAGCGTCAATGAAGTTCCATTATACACGGCAAGAGACAAGAGCCAGGCTGAAGCCCTCCAATTACTTCGCTTAATAGATATTTATACCAAACAGAGTACTGCGCTGAAGAATAAGCTTCATGGCGAGAAGGTACTCGGAAAGCCTTCTAAAGTCGTTTATCATTCGCTAAATCGATCGCTTAAAATGCTACAAAAGGAGCTTAAAACTCTTGAGGATCGCTTATGTGAAATCGTTAAAGATGAGCAACAAAAGCAGCTTACACTTCTAAAAAGTATTCCAGGAATAGGCAACAAAACAGGTATTATGCTATTAGTATTAACTAATGGTTTTACCAATTTTGAAAATGGGAACCAGTTATGTAGCTATGCTGGAATTACTCCAATTATTCGTCAATCAGGATCCACTGTGCGGGGCAAAAGTAGAATCAGTAAAATGGGTAATCCAAAGCTTAGAAACTTACTGTTCATGTGTAGCTTTACTGCCTGTAAACACAATAAGGCCTGCAGGGATATCTATGAACGAATAATCGCCAAGGGTAAAAGTAAGAAGCTCGCACTAATTGCCGTATGCAATAAACTGCTAAAACAAGCTTTTGCAGTAGCTACATCAGGTTTACCATACGATGAAGATTATATACCAAAATTGGGATAAAATGCTTGGAAATTAGCTTAGTTCTTTATTTGCGATGAACCGA
>NZ_JAPYPC010000009.1:98532-122366 GCF_029937855.1 Christiangramia sp. | reverse complement strand
GGGCTAGCCCCCAATGATTTAATTTGAGTTGCATTTATATATTGAACTTAGAGTTTTTATATTTGGTAAAATCAGTAATTTCATGCGAAAGTTAATTTTTGCCTTATTTTTATTAAGCTTTAGCATTAGCAATGCACAGGCGCCTGAAAAATGGAGCTCTTCTGAAATTTACAATCACATAAAAAAGCTGAATTTTCTAGGTTCAGTATTATACATTGCCGCTCACCCTGATGATGAAAACACCCGGCTTATCTCCTATTTTTCGAATGAAAAAAATGCCAGAACGGCTTATCTTTCTTTAACCCGGGGAGATGGTGGTCAAAATTTAATAGGTCCGGAATTAAGAGAACAATTGGGACTTATAAGAACCCAGGAGTTACTTGCTGCCAGAAAAATAGACGGTGGAGAACAATTTTTTACCAGGGCCAACGATTTTGGATATTCCAAAACTCCTTCAGAAACCCTGGAAATCTGGAACAAAGAGGAGGTATTGAGCGATGTTGTTTGGATCATTAGAAAATTCAGGCCAGACGTTATCATCAACAGGTTTGATCATCGAACGGCGGGAAGCACGCATGGACATCATACTTCTTCGGCCATTCTGAGCGTAGAAGCTTTTGATCTTGCTAAGGATAAAAATGCTTTTAGCTCTCAACTGGAATATGTAGATGCTTACAAGCCAAAACGTTTATTTTTTAATACCTCGCCGTGGTTCTATGGAGGGGATGAAGCTTTTCAGGAGGCAGATAAATCTAAATTTTTAAGTTTCGATACAGGTACCTATTTTCCTCTCAGAGGCTTATCTAATCCTGAAATCGCATCTTTAAGTAGAAGTCAACACAGGTCGCAGGGTTTTGGAAGCACCGGTAGTCGTGGAAAACAATTGGAATACCTCGAATTATTGAAAGGTGATCTTTCTTCCAAAAAAGCTGATGTTTTTGATGGAATTGATACTTCCTGGAACCGTGTGGAAGGCGGAAAAGAAATTGGGAATATTTTGAAGGAAGTAGAAGAAAATTTCAATTTTGAGAATCCGTCGGTCCATTTAGACGAGTTGCTCAAAGCTTATAACCTTATTCAGCAGCTTAAAGATGAACATTGGCGCCAGATAAAGTCCGAAGAAATAAAGGCAATAATCTATGCGGCCTCTGGCCTATATCTCGAGGCGGTTGCTCAAAAAGCTTATTCCACTCCATCCGAAGAATTAAAAGTTAAACTGGAAGCGATCAATAGAAGCGAAAAAAACATCCAACTTACTGCTGTTGAACTTACTCCTAACAATTCTAGAATAGCACCTCAGGTTAGGCTGCAGAATAATGAAAGATGGAATGGGGATATGAGCTTCAAAATACCATCTAGTGCTGAGTACACCTCTCCATATTGGTTGGAAGAGAAAGGCAGTGTAGGCATGTATCAGGTAAATGATCAAAAGCTGCGTGGCTTACCTGAAACTCCTCTGAAAACAAAGGCTACCTTCACAGTTTCTATTAATGGCACTTCCGTAAGTTTTGAAAAACCTGTGGTGTATAAATTTAATGACGAGGTATTTGGTGAAACCTATGAAAATTTTGAAATCGTTCCGGCGATAAGTCTACAGTTCAATGAAGATATTCTTATTTTTAATAATTCAAAACCAAGAGAAATAAATGTCCAGGTCACTGCAAACAAGCCGGATATAAGCGGTGAGTTATACCTAAAAGCCGCTAATGGCTGGAAAATAAAACCCGTGCGTTCCAATTTTTCAATAGCTGAAGCAGGAGGAAATTCAGTCTTAACTTTTGAAATTATTCCTCCCAAAGATCAAAGCGAAACCAGTTTGATTCCGGAAGCTTGCCTTGCCGGAAAAGTCTACAGTGACGAACTAGTGGAAATAGATTATGAGCATTTTCCTAATCAAAATCTTATAATGCCTGCCAGTTTAAAACTGGTAAAGCTTGATATCCAAAAGAAAGGAGAGAAAATCGCTTATATTGAAGGTGCTGGTGATGTGGTGCCGGAAAGCCTGGAGCAGATCGGATACCAAGTAACCAGGGTTTCCCCGGCTACCATTTCAGAAAGTATGTTGAAAAATTTTGATGCAGTAGTACTGGGAATAAGAGCTTATAATACAGTGGAAGAATTGAAATTCAAGCAACCTATTTTATTCAACTATGTAAAACAGGGCGGCACTATGCTCGTTCAGTACAATACCAATCGTGGTTTGCTTGTAGATGAGCTGTCACCTTTTAAATTGGAGCTATCTAGAGACCGGGTTACCCAGGAAAATGCAAAAGTAAACTTTCTTGCGCCAGATCATCCTGTGCTTAATTCTCCTAATAAACTATCTGAAAAGGATTTTGATGGTTGGGCTCAGGAGCGTGGACTTTATTTTCCTGACAGTTGGGATGAAAATTTCACTCCTATTCTTAGTATGAATGATGATAATGAAAGTCCAAAGAACGGAAGCCTTCTGGTGGCAAAATATGGTGAAGGTTATTTTATCTATACCGGAATTAGCTTTTTTAGGCAATTCCCAGAGGCGGTACCCGGAGCCTTCAGACTTTTCGCCAATTTAATTTCAATAGGTAAATAATGGAAACACCAGAAAAATACCATTGGAAGAAAAGTTATACTCTCGTTCTTATTGCCAATGCGATCTATATTATAGCTTTCTATTTAATAATGAACTACTTCGCCTGATATGCAATTAATAGACTGGATAATTCTAACAGGAACAATTGCTTTTATCGTATGGTATGGTGTTTATAAATCCCGGGGCAGTAAAAATGTAGAGGATTATATTGGAGGAGGTAAAAATGCCAAATGGTGGACCATAGGTTTATCGGTGATGGCCACACAGGCAAGTGCAATTACCTTTCTCTCCACTCCCGGACAGGCTTTTCATGACGGAATGGGGTTTGTGCAGTTCTATTTTGGACTCCCCATCGCCATGGTGATTATTTGCCTGGTCTTTATCCCCATATATCACCGGCTGAACGTTTATACTGCTTACCAATACCTGGAATCCAGATTTGACAGAAAGACCAGAACCTTAACAGCCATACTCTTTCTCATACAGCGAGGACTTGCAGCTGGTATTACCATTTTTGCTCCCGCTATTGTATTATCTGCCGTGCTGGGATGGAATCTAACTTATTTGACGGTGATCATTGGAGTATTGGTAATCATCTATACCGTTTCTGGCGGAACCAAAGCGGTAAGTGTTACCCATAAACAACAAATGGCGGTCATCTTTACAGGAATGGTGGTGGCATTTTTTATAATTCTCAGCTATTTACCAGATACGGTAAGTTTTACCAATGCCCTGGAAATTGCCGGGACGGGTGGTAAAATGAACATCCTGGATTATTCCTTCGATTTTGAAAATCGTTATACGATCTGGAGCGGACTCATTGGCGGAAGTTTTCTCGCCCTCTCCTATTTTGGAACAGATCAAAGTCAGGTACAACGTTATCTCACCGGTGCCTCCGTAAGGGAAAGTCAGATGGGAATGATCTTTAACGGATTGCTAAAAGTACCATTACAATTTTTCATATTATTGGTTGGGGTGATGGTATTTGTCTTTTATCAATTCAATACCGCACCCTTGAATTTTAATCCGGCTGCTACAGAAACAGTGTTGAATTCTAATTATTCTGAACAGTATGAAGATCTAATGCTGCAACATGAAGAGGTGCAATTAGAAAGGCAAAAACTGGGCTTGAATTATTCCAGAAATAAAGCTCAGATGAGCGAGACTGAAATCGCCAGTTTTGAAGAGGAATATTTAAGACTGGACAATCAGCAAAAAGAGATCAGGGAAAGGGCAAAAATATTTATAGACCATGCAGATGGTGAAGCTGAAAGTAATGATAAAGATTATGTATTCATTCATTTTATTCTAAATAACCTTCCGATGGGATTTGTAGGTTTATTGTTGGCTGTAATACTTTCCGCCGCTATGTCTTCCACGGCTTCTGAACTGAATGCCCTGGCCTCTACCACGGTTATTGATCTTTACAGAAGAAATCACAAAATAGCTAGAAGCGAGGAGCATTATTTAGCGGCTTCTAAATGGTTCACTTTAATGTGGGGGTTAATCGCCATTGCCTTTGCCAGCCTAGCCGATCTTTTTGACAATCTCATTCAGTTGGTGAATATTATTGGTAGTCTTTTCTACGGAAATGTGCTGGGAATCTTCTTACTGGCTTTCTTTATTAAATATGTTAAAAGCAACGCAGTTTTTATAGCAGCGATCATAACCCAGGGGGTAATTCTTATTGTATTTGAACTAGACTTAATGCCGTACCTGTGGCTAAATGTACTTGGCTGCCTACTTGTTATTTCATTAGCTTTCCTAATACAAATAGTTATGCCGAAAAACTCTAAACTAAGCAATACATGAAAAAGATAAAATGGGGTATTATAGGTTTGGGTAAGATCGCCGGTAAATTTGCTGAAGGACTTACGCATGTAAACAATGCTGAATTGTATGGCGTCGCCAGTAGAAATATGAAAAAAGCAGAAGATTTTTCAAAAGAATACGAAATTAATGTTGCTTATGGTTCTTATGAAAGTCTAATGAAAGATAAGCAGGTAGATGTAGTTTATATCGCTACACCCCACTCGTTTCATTATGAACTAACTTTACAATGCATAGAACATGGCAAGGCGGTACTTTGTGAAAAGCCATTCGCCATGAATGTTGAACAGGCTAAGGAAATGATTGCCCTTTCCAGGGAAAAAAAAGTATTTCTAATGGAAGCGCTCTGGACAAGGTTTTTACCTCATTTTCAATATGTGCTAAAAAAGATCAATTCCGGCGAATATGGTAATGTAACCTCTATAAAAGCTGATTTTGGTTTTCCTGCGGAATTTGATAAAACGAAAAGACTTTTTAATAAAACACTGGGTGGAGGAAGCCTGTTGGATATTGGTATCTACCCTATCTTCCTGGCTTATGCTATTCTGGGAATGCCTGAAGATATTCAGGCAAAAGCCCTATTTACCGAAACCGGCGTAGATTCAGAATGTGATATTTTATTTAAATATCCTGATAACACCAATGCCATCCTGTTTTCAAGTTTCACAGAAAAGACTAATACCACAGCGGAGATCATCCTGGAAAAAGCCAGCATTCTTATAAATTCCAGGTTTCATGAACCCACTTCAGTAGCCATCATTTCAAATGGAAATGAAGAAATAATGGAATTCGGTGTGAAATCAAATGGCTATAATTTTGAAGCTGAACACGTTAGTGAAATGCTTCAGAAAGGAAAAACGGAGAGTGAAATTTGGAGTTTAAACAATACCCTGGATCTGATGCATTTACTGGATGCTGTGCGTAAAGAGATAGGATTGGAATATTAAAAGAAAGAAGGTTTTCTAATCTCTGTTACGTCATCCTGAACTTGATTCAGGATCTCTTAAGAAGCTGAAAATAAATTCAGCTTGACGAATTCGAACATTAGAAAACCTTCTCTCAAAAGTGCTTTCAGAAATTATTTACTTCCTCCCCACTCTGCAATAGATTCTTTATTCATCTTCACATAATCAGCATTGTTTGCTTTTTCAGCCGAAGCAAGTGATTTTTTAGCGGTCGCAATAGCTTCCTGCTTTTTACCCATTTCAGCTTCGATCAAAGATTTTCTTCTAAGCATCCAAAATGCCTGATCTCCTGCCATTTCGGTAGCTTTAGAAACCCATTTATAAGCTTTTTCTAAATCTTTTCCAGCTTCGTGGTAATAGGAACCAGCGGCAAAATAGTCATTTGCAGTAGGTCCATTCATCACCTTTTCTATACTCGCCATTGTTTTAGAATCGGTTGGAACTTCCATTTCTAGCATAGCAATGGTATTTTCCCAAATGAAATTGAGGCTTGCAGAATCGTTCTTAAGGTCATCGATCATTATAGTGAAAGTTTCCATAGTCATCGGCATTTCCATAGTTTCAGCAGTAGCTTTTAAAGCCACTTTACTCTCATCCCATTCCTGTGGCACACCCCAATTATCTGTAGCGGTATAGAACATTACTTCCCATGAATCTTCCGAAGGAATGGTATATAGCGCATAAGAACCTTTTTTTAGTTCCTTCCCATTGATTTTCACATCATCGCTAAAAGTGATTTTAGTATTGGCATTGGCTCCGGTTCTCCAAACTTCTCCGTAAGGCACAAGATCTCCAAAGATCGTTCTTCCTCTCATGCCGGGCCGCGAATATTCCACGCTAATATCGGTAAGACCAACTTTTTGTTCAATTTTAGCAGAAGGACTAGGCTGCGGAGCGTCTATTTGTGCATTCAAAGAAATAGAAATGCAAAGAATAATTGCAATAGATAGTAGTTTTTTCATGTTTTTACGGTTTTAGTTCTGGTAAATATAGGAAGAAGATCAGTTACTTAGTGCAGCCCAATCATAAATACAATACCTGATTTAAATTTTGTTTAACTATTTTATTTTTATTTTAAACAAAATGAAGTGTAAATTTACTTCAAACAAAAAATAATGAAGCTCTATACCCTAAACAGCGTTCAGAAATTACCAATAAGTCAGGAAGAAGCTTGGCAATTTTTGTCGGATCCCCGAAACCTGAAAACGATCACACCAGATTATATGGGTTTTGAAATTGTATCGGGAGGTGATAGACCCATGTTTCCGGGGCAAATAATCCAATATTTAGTTACTCCCATGTCAGGTATTAAAACCAGGTGGGTTACAGAAATAACGCAGCTAAAGGAAGGCGAGTATTTTGTTGACGAACAGCGGTTTGGTCCTTATGCACTCTGGCATCATAAACATTTTATAAAAGCAATTCCTGGCGGAGTGGAGATGGAAGATATCATTGATTATAAATTACCCTTTGGGATTTTAGGTCAATTGGCACATCCTATACTGGTAAAATCAAAACTGAAAGAGATCTTTGAGTACCGCCGACAAAAATTAATAGATCTTTTTGGAGACTATCAGGAAGATACGAGCAAATTCCAAACTCTGAAACAGGACATTTTAAATTAAATTTTTATGAAAAAGAATATTTTATTGATAGGCGGTTCTACAGGAATCGGATATCAAATTGCAGAACTTTTAAACGAGAATAATAATATTTTTATAGCTTCCAGAAATAAATCAGAGTTGGACACTTCCAAAGTGACACATCTGGAATTTGATGTTTTAAAAGATGATATAACCGAACTTGATTTGCCAGATACCATAGATGGATTGGTATATTGTCCCGGAAGTATCGATCTAAAACCATTTAAAATGATCAATCCGGAAAGTTTCGAAAAAGAAATGAACCTTAATTTTTTCGGACTTGTAAGATGTGTAAAAGGGGTTCTTGATAAGCTAAAAAATTCAGATCAGGCCAGCCTGGTATTTTTCAGCACCGTAGCGGTTAAAGTTGGTATGCCTTTCCATACCAGTGTGGCAGCGGCCAAAGGAGCTATTGAAGGCTTTGCCAAATCCCTTGCTGCGGAATATGCTCCAGGCTTCAGGGTAAATGTGATTGCCCCTTCCTTAACCGATACTCCACTTGCAGAAAAACTTTTATCGAATGATGATAAACGAAATAAAATGGATCAAAGGCATCCATTAAAAAGAGTGGGCGAACCTAAGGATATTGCCAATTTAGCCGCATTTCTCCTGAGTGAGAATAGTAGTTGGATCACAGGGCAGGTACTCGGGGTGGATGGAGGACTATCTACAATAAACAGTAATTAATGAGGAAAAAAGTTAATGTTTTTTGGTTTAGACGGGATCTCAGGTTTGATGATAATGCCGGATTTAAAGCTGCGCTTCAAGGAGATTTACCCGTTCTGCCAATATTTATTTTTGATACTGAAATTCTTGAAAAGCTACCGGAAGATGATGCGAGGGTAACTTTTATTTTCGAGACGCTTCAGCAAATGCGAAATGAACTTCAGGAGGAGCATGCAAGCTCTATTGCAATGTTTCATGGCCTTCCGAAGGAAATATTTGAAGATCTAATTTCAGATTATGAGATTAAAAATGTGTTTACCAATCGGGATTACGAACCTTACGCGAAGGAACGAGATAAGGAAATAGCCAAATTACTTTCAAAAGATGACATAGAATTTCTCGATTATAAAGACCAGGTGATCTTTGAAAAAGATGAAGTAGTAAAAAAGGATGGTGATCCCTATGTGGTCTATACACCCTATAAAAATGTTTGGAGGGATAAATTCAGTAATACAGAACTGGACTTTCATTACACTACAAGATATATGGATAACCTCTACCAAAATAGCAGGCTTCCGAATATAAGTCTCAGTGATATTGGTTTTAAAACATCCTCATTAAAAGTTCCCGATTATAAAGTGACGCCAGGTTTAATTAAGAATTACAAAGATAAACGTGATTATCCCGCCATGGAAGGAACATCCCAATTAGGGCCACACCTAAGGTTTGGAACGGTAAGTATTCGGCAGATGGTAAGGGAAGCAGATGAAGAAAGAAATAAGACATTTCTGGATGAACTTGTTTGGCGTGAATTCTTTATGCAGATACTCTTTCATTTTCCAGATACCGTAACCGATGCATTCAAAAAAAAATACGACCGGATCAACTGGAGAAACAATAAGGAAGAATTCGAATTATGGAAACAGGGAAAAACAGGTTATCCCCTGGTAGACGCAGGAATGCGTCAACTGAACAAATCCGGGTTTATGCATAATAGGATTAGAATGCTGGTGGGCTCATTTTTGTGTAAGCACCTGTTGATAGACTGGCGTTGGGGAGAAGCTTATTTTGCTGAAAAACTCCTGGATTACGAAATGTCTTCCAATGTTGGGAATTGGCAATGGGTTGCCGGAAGCGGTGTGGATGCTGCACCCTATTTCAGGATTTTTAATCCAACTACTCAGATTGAAAAATTTGATAAATACAAAGAGTACATCAAGGAATGGGTGCCAGAATATGGAACCGATGATTATCCTGAAAAAATGGTAGATCACAAAGAAGCCAGGGAAAGAGCCTTAAAAACTTATAAGAAAGCTGTGAGTAATTAACTCAACAGCTTTCTTGCTTTTTCAAGGTCTTCAGGAGTATCTATACCTATACTTTTTACGCTGGTTTCCACCATCTTTATCTTTTTTCCGTATTCGAGATAACGTATACACTCAATCTTTTCCGCAGCTTCAAGAGGTAACATAGGTAATCTATAAAAGTCCATTAAGGCAGATTTTCTAAAAGCATATATTCCTATATGTTTAAAATAAGTAACATTTGCTGAAGTATCCCTTGGATAAGGAATGGGAAATCTGGAGAAATAAAGTGCAAAGTCATCTTTCCCGGTGATCACCTTCACATTATTGGGACTGGTAATTTCATCATTATCTTTTAGCGAAGTTTTCAGAGATGCAAGATCAATTTCTTCTGCCCCTTCCCGCTCAAAAACTTCTATAAGTTTTGCAAGGCTGTTTTTATCAATAAAGGGTTCATCTCCCTGAACGTTTACTACAATATCCACTTCCATCTCTGCAACCGCTTCGGCAATTCGATCACTTCCACATTCGTGCTCCTTTTTACTTCTAATTACCTGGCCGCCTTCATTTACAATTTCATCAAAAATCTTATTATTATCGGTCACTACATACACTTCATCAAAAAGTTGCGTGTTCACAGCAGCCTCATAAGTGCGTGTTATTACTGTTTTACCGTTAAGATCCTGCATCAATTTACCCGGAAATCTGGAGGCTTCAAAGCGAGCAGGTATCATGGCAATAATCCGATTCTTAGAAGTCTTTATCATATAAAATTTTCAGTAAAAGTAATAATTAGTCAGCTGCGAAAAAATCATCTCCGAAACCAATGAGATATAATTTATTTTGGGCCCTGGTCATAGCTGTATAAAGCCATCTTAAATATTCCTTTCCTACTCCGTTTGGTAAATAAGGCTGTTCTATAAAAACATTATTCCATTGTCCACCCTGGGATTTATGGCAGGTAATGGCATAAGAAAATTTTATTTGCAGTGCATTGAAGTATTTATTATTCTTGATATTCATAAATTGCTTGTACTTAGACCTTTCACCTGCATAATCTTTTTTCACTTCCTCATACAATCTATTTGATTCCTCGTAGGTAAGCGAAGGTGTGTTCGTAGTTAAAGTATCCAGCATAATAACCGTTTCAAAAGGCCGCATTTTTGGATAGTCTACCATTTGTACCTGAACTTCAGCAAACCGGAAACCATAAAGTTCTTTAAATCCGAAAATTTCCAGCACTTTTACAATATCTCCGTTGGCAATAAAGCCTGCTTCACTGGTAGGCTTTACCCAAAAATAATTGTTCTTCACCACCATTAGGTAATCACCGGCAGAGAGCTCTTCCTCCTGAAAAAGAATTCTGGATCTGATCTGTTGATTATACATATTCGCACGTTTATTGGAACGTACGATGATACTGGTATCTTCATGACCATCTGAAGTATAACAATCCTGAATGGCATCCATAATTTCATACCCATCTACAAGCCGTATCACGTCTTTATTTTCTGAAAGCTCAAACTGAAAACTTTCATAGAATTCTTCCTGTAGACTTTCTCTTATCAAAGTAGCATTGTGCAGAATATCACTCTCTTCACTTTGCCGCACTACTTCATCCAGTTCTATAAATGAGACTTGTTTATTGTAATTGAATTCTAATTTTTGTTCTTCTAATGCCGGACTCAGATCCATTTTCACCGGTGGTAACTGAGCTGTATCACCAATAAGTATTAACTGGCAGTTATGTCCCTGATATACATATTGAATTAAATCATCGAGAAGGGATCCATTTTCAAACAATTTAGAATTACCGCCATCGTCAGAGATCATGGAAGCTTCATCCACGATAAACAATGTATTTTTATGCTTATTAGGCTGAAGGGTAAACTGCACTCCTCCCCCACTTGACTTCTTCGGAAAATAAATCTTTTTGTGAATGGTAAAGGCCTCTTTCTTGGAATAATTAGAAATTACTTTGGCGGCACGGCCTGTAGGAGCTAATAAAACACCAGATTTACGAATCTTCCAAAGATTTTTCACCAACGTACTAATTATCGTTGTTTTTCCCGTTCCTGCAAAACCCCTTAGTAAAAATAACCGGTCCTTTCCTCCTTTCACTACAAACTCAGATAACATTTGCAGGGCTATATCCTGCTTATGAGTTGCTGTAAATCCAAGATCTTCAATTAATAATTTGAAAAAGGAATCCGGAGTGGTTTTTTCCATAGAAAGTGCATAAAGTCTCAAAGATAAGAATGGATTTTTATGTCAGAAACTTTTACGAATAAAAAAAAGTTGTAGATTTGCGTGTAACCAATAACCTTCAAATTAAACATAAACTATTAGAGCATGAGATTTGTAATACAGATACTTCTTTGGTTGGTGATTATCTTCCTGGCATATCTTACTTTCAACGCGGTTTACGAACCAATTCAATTCAACAAAATTAAAGAGAAAAGATATACCAAGGTGGTTAAAAACCTTAAGGATATCAGAAATGCGGAACTAGCGCACCAGGAGGTAACCGGAAGGTTCCAGTCAGACTGGGATAGCCTGGTAAAATTCGTAGATACTGCCGAATTCGCTATTACTCAACGTCGTGACACTACCCTTCTTGACGAAGAATATAAAAAGACCTACGGAGTAGATCAATATATTGAAAAGGTAATAATTGATACTTTAGGGTTTGTTCCTGTTAAAGACTCTCTATTTAACGGTAACGAAGAAAGATATCGTACAATGATGAATGTGCCTGTTGAAGGTGTGGATAAAAAATTTGAATTAAGAGCCGGTACTATTACCAAAGGAGATAATAAAATACCTGTTTTTGAAGCCAGAATAGCTAAAGCGGTAGTACTTTCAGATCAGGATAGAACATTAGTTCTTCAGGAGAATGAAGTACAATCTGTTGATGATATTAACGGTCGTTATATTAGTGTTGGTTCCATGACCGAAGTTAGTACCAGTGGTAATGGATTTGACAGATATGGTGGAGACAGAGACAACTAAAAAAAATATACACTCTAAGAAACTGTCCATTCAGGTTAGCCTGAATGGACTTTCTTTTTGTATCCTGGATCAAAGTAAAGACAGGATTATCTATTTCAAAAGAATTGATTTTGATAAACAACTGGATCCTATAAAAGTATTATCAAAGATTGAACTTACTTATGAAAAGGAAAAAGAACTAAACCAGGCGGTAGATGAAGTAGTAGTACTATTTACAAATAGCTTATTTAGCCTTGTACCGGAAGAAATATTTGATGAAGATAACGCTGCCAGTTATTTAAAGTTCAATACCAAAATACTCAAGACCGATTTTATCGCATTTGATAAAATTCATCCTGATATTATTAATGTATATATTCCCTATGCCAATATCACCAATTACTTTTTTGATAAATATGGTGAATTTGAGTACCGTCACAGTTTAAGTGTATTAATTGAATCCTTACTGAAACAGCCAAAGGACATGGACGGACCAAAAGTGTTTTTACATTCGCACCTCGATACATATGAATTGGTAATTATTGAGAATCAAAAACTGCTTTTTGCCAATAGTTTCAAATTTGATACGAAAGAAGATTTTCTATACTATCTGTTATTTACCGCGGAACAACTCAATCTAGAGCCAAACGAATTTGAACTCATCATGATGGGTGATATAACCAAAGATTCTGAAGAATATAACTTTGCCTGGAACTACATTCGAAATATTAGCTTTATGGGCCCTTTTAACTCCTATCATTTTCAGACTGCAAATAAACCGGAAAAAGAGCTTTCAGAATATCTTTTAATTAAGTCATTATAAATGCGCATTATCTCGGGAACCCATAAGGGTAGAAGAATTATAGCTCCGTCAAAACTACCTGTGCGGCCAACTACAGATGTTGCCAAGGAAGCATTATTCAATATACTGAACAATCATTATCACCTTTCTGAAATTACGGTACTGGATCTTTTCTCAGGAACAGGAAATATCGCATATGAATTTGCGGCCAGGGGATCTGAAAATATCACTTCTGTAGATGCTAATTATGATTGTGTGAAATTTATAAAAAAGACTTCAGAAGAACTTGAGTTTCCTATTACAACTATAAAAAGTGATGTTTTTAAATATCTGGATAAAGCGCCGGTAAAGGCAGATATCATCTTTGCAGATCCACCCTATGATTTCGCAGATGAAAAATTTTCCAGAATAGCTGAACTGGTTTTTCAACATAATCTATTAAATGAAGGTGGACAATTAATTATTGAACATTCCAAACATACCGACCTCTCGAATCTCAAAAATTTCAGGGAAAACCGAAAATATGGAAGCTCCGTCTTTAGTTTCTTCGAATAATTGTATATCTTCAGCTATGGTCAAACCCCAAAACACCCTGGAGCTTAGTTTTACCAGTTTAGAATTCTATGATTCTATAGTATTATCTACCGTTAAGGATGATATTGTGCTAAACTTGGAACATATCGAAGAGTTAAGAAAAATATGTGCCGATTTTTTTAAAAATGAGGGGTTTGTATATATTTCCAACCGCAAAAATAGCTATACGGTAAATCCTATCATTTACATTAACCTAATTAAAACTAATACTCTAAAGGGAATTGCGATAATTAGTGAAAATATTGAGAAATTACAAATCGCCAATTTTGAGAAAAAGTTTTCTCCCGTACCATACGAATTATTTCAAAATGAAAAAGAAGCGTTTGTCTGGGCTCAGGGAATTTAATGGTTAAAAATCTCATGAAGTTGTTGCCCCCCGTTTCTCTACTTTTCATCCTAAAATTATTTACTATACAAAGCATCAACTCACAAAACTATAAATTAGTCTGGAACGAAGAATTCAACTATTCCGGAAAACCTGATCCTGATAAATGGAACCATGAAACCGGATTTATTCGAAATCTTGAGGAACAGATTTACACTAAAAGAAGGAAAAACGTTCGGGTTAAAAATGGAAAACTTGAGCTAATAGCCAGAAAGGAAAATTTTAAGAACAAAAGATACAATCCTGAGGTAAAAAACTATCGCATCAATACCGAAACCTCAGATTATACTTCCGGAAGTATAAATACCAAAGAAAAATTTGAATTTAAATACGGGCGTGTGGAAGTTCGTGCCAAGTTACCTTCCGGCGATGGAGTCTGGCCAGCTATATGGATGCTGGGAGTAAATTTTGAAGAAGTTGAATATCCCTATGCGGGAGAGATAGATATTATGGAGCATGTGGGCAAAAACCCGAATGAGATTCATGCTACTGTACATTTCCCATGGGACAATGCGCAGGGAATTAAATCTCATGGAGGATCAAAAATTATCGCTAATCCGTCAGAAGAATTTCATGTTTATTCTGTGAATTGGACCGAAGATAAAATTCAGTTTTTAATTGATAACTCCCTTTATCACGAATTCAATACCCATCTTTTAAACGGGAAAAATAATCCATTTAGAAAACCCTTTTATTTAATCCTCAATCTCGCATTGGGCGGAAACTGGCCGGGACCGGTAGACCCTGAAATATTTCCTCAGAAATTTATTATAGATTACGTAAGAGTCTATAAGGAAATTGAAGATTAAAAAAGCAGGCCTGTAAGCCGGATTCTGTCATCCGATAATTGATCGGATTCCTTATCATTTATCTGAAATTAATGTTGCCACTAATTTTTAGCTGCCTACCCTCCGGCATGGGACGGGCAATCCTTAAATACCGGTTTACATGGCATTGCACCGCATAGAGTTTACCTGGTTTCACTACAGCTTAACCTGTACATTCTTTCTGTTGCACTTGTCCTGATCTCACGATCGGTGGGCGTTACCCACTATGCTGCCCTGGGGTGTCCGGACTTTCCTCTCCGATCCCGATTAACTATCGGGAAAATTGTCGAAGCGATAAGGCGGCCTGCTTGGCACAAATGTAAGTTAATTTATGTTGATTTCTTGCGCCATTTGTTCATAAATAAGCTTATCTACACTGGAGTTTAGCCTTGTGATTTTTATATTTGTAGTTCAATACTTTTTGATGGAGCATTTTGTAGTATCGGCAAGGAAATACAGGCCGCAAACCTTTAAAGATGTAGTGGGCCAGCAGGCGATCACCAATACCCTGGCAAATGCCATTAACAACAATCACCTGGCACAGGCCTTGTTGTTTACCGGCCCACGGGGAGTTGGAAAAACTACCTGCGCCCGTATTCTTGCCAAGATGATCAATCAAAAGGAAACACAGGATCCAGATGAGGATTTCGCTTTCAATATTTTTGAACTCGATGCTGCTTCCAACAACTCGGTGGATGATATTCGTAATTTAATAGATCAGGTTCGAATTCCGCCGCAGGTAGGAAATTATAAGGTTTATATTATAGATGAAGTGCATATGCTTTCTGCTTCAGCTTTTAATGCATTTTTGAAAACGCTGGAAGAACCGCCAAAACATGCTATTTTCATTCTGGCAACTACAGAAAAGCATAAGATCATTCCTACCATCCTTTCCCGCTGTCAGATTTTTGACTTTAAGAGAATTACCGTCACCGACGCCAAGAAATATCTTGCCTATATAGCGGAGCAGGAAGGTGTTGCTGCTGAAGATGATGCGTTGCATATTATTGCGCAAAAAGCAGATGGCGCTATGAGGGACGCTCTATCCATATATGACCGTGTGGTGAGTTTTAGCGGAAATGAACTTACAAGACAGGCGGTTACTGAAAATCTGAATGTACTGGATTATGATACCTATATGCAGGTAACAGATCTAATCCTTGAAAACAATATCCCTCAATTACTGGTTAAGTATAACGAAATACTTTCCAGCGGTTTTGATGGCCATCACTTTATAGCGGGGCTTGCTTCTCATTTTCGGGATCTGTTGGTTTGTAAAGATCAGAAAACAATAGCGCTTTTAGAAGTGGGCGAACAAACAAAGGCCAAATATTTTGAACAATCTCAAAAAACATCCCATCAGTTTTTGTTAGAAGCTATCGAGCTGGCTAATTCCTGTGATCTTAAATATAAAACAAGTCACAACCAACGTTTACTGGTAGAATTATGTCTTATGCAGCTCGCATCGGTTACTTTCGATTTTGAAAAAAAAAAGGCTGATCGCAAGATAATTCCGGCTTCTAATTTTGAGCAGGAAGCTGTAAGTATTTCTTCAGAAAAGAAAGAACTACTAAGGGAAAATGAGCACGACAACTCCTCTCCTATCGAAGAACACAATCTTCCGCAGTCTAAAAAAATAGCGACAGAATCCTGTGCTAAAGAAGAGGAGGAACAATACTATTCTGAAGAAAGTCCGGCTGAAGTAACTCCTAAACCTGAAATCAAGAAACCAATTGCGGAAAACAAGCAGGAACTAAAACAAAATTCTGAGTCTGAGCAATCGAAATTGGATGATATTTCAAAGACTGAAACCTCCAGGACTTCAGCTTCAGAAGAAAATAAAGAAATAGAAAAGCCTGTATCCGAATCATCTCTACAACCGGAAACTGAGAAAAAAGCTTTTCCGGAAATAAAAAGGGAGAAAGTTTCAGGTTTATCTTTAAAAAGTATAGGTAAGAAAAAGGAACTTGCTGAAAAACAAAAAGCCATGATGCCTACAGAAAAGGTCATGGATGATGAATTCAGTGAAGAAGATCTTGTTGCCGAATGGAAAAGTTATACGGAAAGACTGAAGAAAAAAGGAGAAAAGATCCTTGCCTCAATTTTTGAATCCCAGACACCAACCTTAGATGGGAAAGAGATTCATCTTACTTTTCCCAATGAAACCATGAAACTGGATCTGGAACGGGAAGAGAACAGGCTTATGGCTTACTTAAAAGCCAGATTAAGAAATACACATATTCGCCTCATTATTCATGTGGATGAAGCTACTTCGAGAAAATATGCGTTTACACCTCAGGAAAAATATGAAAAGCTGAAAGAAGCAAATCCGTTGCTGGATAAATTACGAGCGACTTTTGATTTAGATGTTTAGTTATGTTAGGACTTAAATTACCAACTGACCCAAGATGGGCCGATATTGCTGAAAAGAATATTGAAGATATACTTGTAGATCATGCCTACTGCGAGCAAAAAGCTGCATCTACCGCAATTTCCCTTATAGTTACCTACCCGGAATATTCTGAACTGGTCACTGCAATGACTGCTTTAGCCAGAGAAGAAATGGGTCATTTTAAAATGGTCCACGATCGTATATTAAAAATGGGCTTTAGCATGGGCTGGGATCGTAAAGATGAATATGTTTTAAAATTGCGGGAATTCTTCCCTAAAGGAGGAAGCAGAACCACCCAACTGGTGCATCGTTTATTGATCGCAGGATTAATAGAAGCCAGAAGCTGTGAGCGTTTCAGGTTGCTTTCAGAAGAACTGGAAGATAAAGAACTTGCCAAGTTTTACCGTGACCTCATGGTGAGCGAAGCAAATCACTATACCATGTTCCTGAAATTTGCCAGGCAATATGGCGACCGGGAAATCGTAGATCAAAAATGGCAGGATCTTTTAGAATTTGAAGCCAAAATCATGAAAGAACTCGGCAAGAACGAAAGTATTCACGGTTAAACTTTTTTCTTAGGCTTAGCCTCCTTATAAAGCGATTTAATAATCCCGTCGGCTAAACCGATTTTGGGAACATAAATCCAGTTCGCACGGGCCCATTTCATAGAATTTACATAAATCTTGGATGCCGGAATTATTACATCTGCACGGTCATTTTTGAGATCAAGATCCGTAATCCTTTCCTCATAAGTATAAGAATTCAGCTTTTCATCATAATCTTTCAGGTACTTTAAACTTAAAGGCTTACCCTCTTTTTTACCACTGGTTTTAAAGATATTATTAATGTTCCCGCCTGAACCTATTAAATCTATATCATCAAAATCTTTAGTTGTTTCTTTTACCCATTGCTGCATCTCTTCCCAGGTCTTATGCTCTACCAGGTCTTCCATCATTCTAACGGTGCCCACCTTAAACGACTTAGAGGTAACTGTTTTTCCATTGCTATACATGGTATATTCGGTACTCCCTCCCCCAACATCTACATATAGATAATTGTGGTCATTTTGAATAAGAGCATGGAGATCTGTGGCAGCAATGATGGCTGCCTCATGGCTTCCATCGATAATTTCAATATCTATCCCTGATTTCTCTTTAATGATATTTGTAATTTCATCCCCATTCTGAGCTTCTCGCATTGCTGAAGTAGCACAGGCCTTATACTTTTCCACACCATGAGATTTCATCAGTAATTTAAAGGCATGCATGGTATCTATCATTCTGATAGTATTCTTTTCGGAAACTTTTTGTTTCAGAAAAACATCTGCCCCTAATCTAATAGGAACCCTCACCAGGGAAGTCTTTCTAAAATTGGTTTCCATCCCTTCTTTTTCAGTAATGGTCGATACCAAAAGTCTAACGGCATTAGAACCTATATCTATGGCTGCGTATGTTTTCTGTTTTATCATTATTCGTTAATCTCAATTTTTTTTAGATAATAGTCATATAAAGCAAATTGGGAACGAACTGTTGCTCCCTGCACTTTTCTATATGGATTTTCCATACCGCGACAGTGATTTCTGGCTTTCACATTATCACTCCAACTAATATCAAAAGTTTCTATAAGCTCTTTTTTAATATCCTCATCATATATAGGACAGGAAATTTCAACTCTTTGATCCAGATTTCTGGTCATAAAATCTGCGGAAGAAATATAAACCCGGGGATCATCATTGTTTTGAAAAATAAAAACACGAGGATGTTCTAAAAATTTATCTACGATACTTATCGCTTCAATATTTTCACTAAGACCTTCTACTCCGGGTACAAGACAACATATCCCACGAATCAGCAATTTTACTTTTACCCCTGCCTTACTTGCCATATAAAGCTTATCTATAACACCATTATCTGAAAGGCTATTCAGCTTTAAACGTATTCCTGCGGGTTTTCCATTTTTGGCATTATCTATTTCCGTTTGAATTAAATTATAAATCGCATTTCTGGTATAATGTGGGGAAACAATAAGATGTTTGTATTTATTTACTTTGTAATTTGTTTCAAAAAAGTCGAAAACCATATTTACTTCCTTCAGAATTGAAGGATCGGCAGTAAATAAGGTATAATCTGTATATACACGGGAGGTATTTTCATTGAAATTCCCTGTACTTATAAAACCATATCTTTTAAGTTTACCTTCCTCTTCTCTCTCGATCACGCAGGTTTTACAATGAACCTTTAAGCCTGGAACGCCAAAAATAAGATTCACACCTTCTTCCTGCATCTGCTCGGCATACCTAATGTTCGCAACTTCGTCAAAACGTGCTCTAAGCTCGATTTGAACCGTTACTTTTTTACCATTTTTAACAGCATTGATAAGCGAACTAGCGATGTGGGAAATTTTTGCAAGTCTGTAAATTGTAATTTTGATGGATTTAACTTTAGGATCCAACGCAGCTTCACGAAGAAATTTTACCACATACGCAAAACTTTGATAGGGAGTATAAAGCAAATAATCTTTTTCCGCAATCCCTTTTAAAACACTGGTTTGAAGAATTAACCCAGGTATTGGCAGCGCTTCCCTCACTTCATACTGTAGCTCTTCTTTTCCTAGACTGGGGAAATCCATATAATCTCTACGGTTATGATATCTACCTCCTGGAATAATACTATCTGTAGAGTCTATCCCCATTTTATTCATAAGATAAGCCAAGGTATCACTATC
Source organism: Christiangramia sp. (assembly GCF_029937855.1). Taxonomy (GTDB): domain Bacteria; phylum Bacteroidota; class Bacteroidia; order Flavobacteriales; family Flavobacteriaceae; genus Christiangramia. The sequence goes on along the minus strand of NZ_JAPYPC010000009.1, from coordinate 102,671 downwards.
AATATTCTTGTCATAAACAAATCGTACAGGATCCCCTTTGATCCTGTCTTTTACACTATCTGAAATTTTCTCAATAAAGCTTTTACTAAGGTCACTGTCCAGATCAAGTTCTGCATCCCTGGTGATCTTGATCATATGGGCAGAAAGGCTCTCATACTTGAAGATATTGAAAATGGTATTTAAATTATATCTTATAAGATCATCCAGCAGGATAATATATTGTTTGCCATTTTCCTCTGGAAGTACTACAAACCTGTCAATATTTCTAGGAATTTCGATGAGCACATACCTTTTTTCTTTTGCGGAAGACTTCATCATCTTGGATATTCCCTGGTTTGGTTCAGTTTCTTCGGCCATTACCATCTTTACAGCCAGGTAAGCTGCACTATCTTTCAGGGATGGCATCTCTGGAAGGTCATTCAAAATAATGGTAACCAAAGCAGGACTGACTTTACTTAGAAAAAAATTCTTTATAAACTCCTGCTGATTCCTGGTAACCTGATCTTCTTTAATAATATGAATATCGTGATCCTGTAATTTTGTTTGTATATCTTCCAGGATCTTTAAACTTTCAGACTGCTGATCGATCACAATTTTAGTGATCTCTTCCAGTAATTTACTAGCCTTAATTCCGCCGAGCACTCTTTTCCCCGCTTTTCCTGCCAGGTCTATACGCTTAACAGTGGCATATCTTACCTTAAAAAATTCATCAAGATTATTTGAAAATATCCCAAGAAACCTTAATCTTTCAATAAGCGGAACAGTTTCATCTGCGGCTTCCTGTAAAACTCTGGCATTAAAGGACAGCCAGCTCAGTTCTCTGTTTATATAACGTTTTTCGGCCATAAAGGTTTATCTGAGATTTTTAGGAAACAAGGTTAAAATAGTCTTTCCTTTTTTTATATCACCCCAGGAATCCTCCTCGAAATCTATTACACAGAGTCCGGTTGTAGGCAGGTTGTCTATTTTCTTATCTCCCAGGAAATTTACAATGATAGTCAACGCCGGATTATGACCAAATACTACAAGTTGATCCTTGTCACCCGAATAAGAACGAATATTTGCCAGTTGCTCGTTCTGGTTAAATGTATAAAGGTCTTCTTTTACTTCGAAATCCTCATCAGGCACCTGTAATCTCTTTTTGAATAGTTTGGCGGTTTCATGTGCCCTTACTGCGTAACTGGTCCAGAAGTGGGCGCCGCCCTGATAAAAGTGCTCAAAGGCGTTAAGCACAACTTCAGCATCATTATAGGCGCGTTTTTTTAAAGGACGTTTATGGTCTGGAAGGTTATTTTTCCAGGATGATTTCCCGTGTCTTACTAAAATTAATCTTTTCATAATCTAAGGTGCCAGTCTTTTAATCTTCCAGTTATTCTGTTCCAGGCTAAATAACATCCTGTCATGTAATCTATTCGCTCTGCCCTGCCAGAATTCAAATTTGATAGGTTTAAATAAATAGCCTCCCCAATCTGCAGGTTTTGGAATTTCCTTATCCTGATATTCTTCTTCTAACTTCGCCAGTCTATCTTCTAGATATTCCCGTGAAGGGATGGTAGCGCTTTGATTTGATGCTACTGCTCCAAGCTGACTACCCCTGGGTCTCGAATGAAAATATCTCTCTGATTCCTCCTGAGATATCCTATTAACTTCCCCTTGCATAATAATTTGTTTTTCCAGTGAAGGCCAGAAAAAGGAAATACAGCATTTAGGATTTTCAGCAAGATCTTTTCCCTTGCCTGAACTATAATTAGTAAAAAAAGTTAATCCTTTACTGCCGAAACTTTTAAGCAACACTACCCTTGTTTTAGGGAAATTGTCTTTTCCCACCGTAGCAATACTCATTGCATTAGCTTCTTCTACAGCAGAAGATTCATCGGCAAGCTTAAACCACGATCTAAAAAGCTCATAAGGATCTGTAGGGATATCCGTTTCTAGAAGCTTTCCTTTCTCATAAGATTTACGATAATCTTTCAGGTCTTTCTGCATAATAAAGCATTGTTTGATGCAATTTACAAGATTATTAATCAAGGTTGAAATGTTTTTATTTTATTTATGTAGACTATCTGTTTTCCAACAAATACTATCGTTTAAGTACAATTTGAGTACTTATTATCTGCCGCAGTATAGAATTTTTCAGACAAGATAAAATAATATTAACCGTGCCATATAGGACTACAAATCAGTTCATTAATCGAGTGTAAATATGGAAATTTTAAGGGTTTTCCCCTATATATTTTTAATTTTTCCTACAGAATTCTCACAAAACAAGCTGGTATTTTCATCATTCTCGAAGCTGAAAAGATCATTTTTGGTGTATTTTGACGAATTTATTACACCTTATATCTAAAAATTTAAATATCCCATACGATACCCATTTACTTATAATAGTTTTACATCATAGTAACAACAATAGAGTCACCCCCACACTTCTCTAAGTAGTTCCTCAAGACTACGTTGTTTATTACCCTTATTTTTTTTACTGACCTCCCCAAATCAGACAAAAGTGATTTTTTCTGAAAGTCAAACTATTGAAATTATAAAAACATTATCGCTTAAACCGATATAAACAGAATTGATAATTCTAAACATTATTGATATGATTTGGAAAACTACGTTACCAAAAAACATAATAGAAAGATTAAATAATACGAAAAAAGGTTTCGTGTTAATTCTTTCAATCGTATTAATAAACTTGCTCAGCATCCAAAATACGCAGGCCCAAACTTCCGGATTAATCGACGAGGTTATTGAAGTAGCAGTGCCTAATGGTGGGTTTGGAATAGATGGTGATCTACTATCCAACTTCACTACTGAAGGAATTGGCGATTGGTTCAAAGGGGAATCAGGTATAGGAGGGCATATACTGTTAAATGATGGTACTCCAATAGATCCTAATACCACCAGTTTTGAAAAAGATGCTTTTGGCTCCAATGACAATGTTTTTCAAGGTGGTGAAAAATGGAACGATGATCCAAATACCTGGACCTGGAAAATTGTTAATAAACCTATAGAAAAGGGAGACATCAACAATGGGATGTTTCACTTAAGTAGTGATGCGTCAGGTAATCAATGGATGTTTGTAGGAGCTGATCGTAACAAAACAGTGGGTACCGGCTATATTGACTTTGCTTTTTATCAATCTCCATTAACCATAACTAATAATGGAAATGGTGGAAGCTTTTCGACTGCAGGTCCAGATGGAGGTAGAACTATTAACGATATTTTACTTTCCCTGGAGTATTCCAATGGAGGGGATAATCCCAAATTACATTATTACTTATGGAAAAAGGTAGGAGATGAATTTTTATTCGTTGAACAAACAAGCCTTAGTGCTAGTGCACAGGTTAATCAAACTTCTACACCTATGCCCGCAGGGGCTTACGGTAATTCTAATTATTCTCCATTGCAATTTATTGAAGGAGCTGTTAATTTAACTGCTGCGCTGAATACGGTGAATGCTTTACTCGCCCGTGATTGTAGAGAAGGTGTTGCCATTAAATCCGTTTTTATAAAAACTAAAAGTTCAGATGAAGACAATGCAACTTTAAAGGATTTTATAGAACCTATTAGTGTAGATTTTCAAATTGGTTCCGCTTCAATTGTGTATGAAACAACCCCCGTGTGTGGCAATGTAGAAACCGCCAGTGTAGCACTGGATGGTGTTGAAGGTGGAATATACAGCAGTACACAAGGCTTAAAACTAGATAGTTTAACAGGTGAAGTAAATGTTGCTGAAAGTACTCCTGGAAAATATGTAGTTACCTACACTTATGATTCTTACGGTTGTACTCAAACAGCTAAAACAAATTTTGAAATTATAGCGGTTCCAGATGCTCCAGCAATTATTGATGGTTCTGTAGAGCAACCAACTTGTGAGAAAGCAACCGGATCTTTTAGCGTTACAACTGAGGAAGGATTGACCTATAGCCTAAATGGTGGTGATTTTCAAAACTCTGGGAATTTTACAAATTTAGCACCAGGTAACTATACGGTAACTGCAAGAAATTCCAATGAATGTGAATCTATAGATTCTGAAACAGTAACCATTAATGATCAACCTGATACTCCGGCGGCACCAGCCATAGCTTCCACTATCCAGCCAAATTGTGAGTCGGCTACCGGTACTATTACAGTTACAG
>NZ_JAPYPC010000009.1:0-98432 GCF_029937855.1 Christiangramia sp. | reverse complement strand
ATTCTTTCGATTATACCATCGAAGATGAAAATGGATTGACCGATACTGCTACAGTTACTGTAAATATTGCTTCAGAAAATGATGCACCAATAGCCGTGGATGATGTGGTAAACACTCCTGAAGATACCGAGGTTACTGTTTCCGTACTTGACAATGATTCAGATCCTGATGGGGATGAGCTATCGGTGATTTCTACTTCCAATGGCCCAGCCAACGGACAGGTTGTGATCAATAGCGATGGAACCATTACTTATACGCCGAACGAAAACTTTAACGGTACCGATTCTTTCGATTATACCATCGAAGATGAAAATGGATTGACCGATACTGCTACAGTTACTGTAAATATTGCTTCAGAAAATGATGCACCAATAGCCGTGGATGATGTGGTAAACACTCCTGAAGATACCGAGGTTACTGTTTCCGTACTTGACAATGATTCAGATCCTGATGGGGATGAGCTATCGGTGATTTCTACTTCCAATGGCCCAGCCAACGGACAGGTTGTGATCAATAGCGATGGAACCATTACTTATACGCCGAACGAAAACTTTAACGGTACCGATTCTTTCGATTATACCATCGAAGATGAAAATGGATTGACCGATACTGCTACAGTTACTGTAAATGTTACTTCAGAAAATGATGCGCCAATAGCTGTAGATGATGCAGCAACTACAGATCAGGATGTTCCTGTAAATATCGCTGTTCTAAACAATGACAGTGATATTGACGGTGATGAATTAATAGTTACTGAAACTATCGATCCTGAAAATGGAACTGTAGTAATAAATGAAAATGGAACGATTACTTACACTCCAAATGATAGTTTTACCGGTATAGATTCTTTTGAATATACTATTTCTGATGGAAATGGTGGAACCGATACGGCTACGGTAACTATCAATATTAATGATACCGAAGGTCCTGAAATAGTTTGTCCAGAAAATATAAATCTGGAAAATGATCCCGGAATTTGTGGTGCTGTGGTTGATTTTACCATTCCTGAATTTTCAGATAATTCAGGTTCTGCAACAATTGAACAAACCAGCGGTTTAGAACCCGGTGAGATTTTCCCTGTGGGAACAACCACGGTAAGCTTTACTGTAACCGATGACTCTGGAAACTCAAGCTCATGTAGTTTTGATGTAATTGTGACCGATTCCGAAACTCCGGTTATTGAAGAAATTAATGATATCACCCAAAATAGTAATGAAGGTATTTGTGGAGCTGTGGTTGATTTCGCCGAAGTTAACGCAACTGATAATTGCGGAATTGAAACTGTTGAAATCACCGAAGGACTGGCATCGGGATCTGAATTCCCGGTTGGAACTACTACAGTGACTTATACAGTAACCGATATAAATGGAAATGTTTCAACTGAAACTTTTACCGTAACAGTAATCGATAATGAAGCACCTGAAGTTACCTGTCCAACGAATATCACTGCGAGCACTGAAACTGGAGAGGCTTATGCTATTGTGAATTTTGAAAATGCAACTGCTACAGATAATTGTGAGGTAAGTGTTGAACAAACTGCCGGACCGGTTTCCGGTTCTCAGTTCCCAATAGGGACTACTACTGTAGAATTTACAGCTACAGATGCAGCTGGTAACTCTACAACTTGCAGCTTTACAATTACTGTTGAAGATAATGAGGATCCTAGCCTGGAATGCCCTTCAAATTATACTGGAGGAGTTGAAACAGGAGTATGTGGTGGCATTGTTGAATTTGAGACTCCTACTGGATTTGATAATTCCGGAGAGGTGAGCATAACCCAAACTGCAGGTCCCGCCAGTGGTGAACAATTCCCTGTAGGAACTACTACTGTTGAATTTACAGCTACAGATACAGCTGGTAACTCTACTACCTGTAGCTTTACGGTAACTATTACTGATGATGAAGCTCCACAAATAAGTGAGATGGATGATATCACCGTTAATACAGATACCGGTGTTTGTGGTGCTGTTGTAAACTTTGAAGATGCTACAGCTACAGATAATTGTGGAATTGAAAGTATGGTATTAACAGAAGGACTAGCTTCAGGATCTGAATTCCCGGTTGGAGAAACTACTGTAACCTATACTGCTACAGATACAGCAGGACAAACTGCAAGCACTAGCTTTACAGTAACTGTTGTAGACAATGAAGCGCCATCTATCACCTGTCCTGAAAGCTTTACGGTAAATGTGGAATTTGGAACCACATCAACTATAGTTACGTATGATGCGATCACTGCAACAGATAATTGCGGTGAAACAACCACCACAATGACTAGCGGTATTGCATCAGGTGAAGAATTTCCTCTAGGAGAAACAACTATTACCTATACAGTGACAGATAATAATGGAAATGAAGCAACTTGTAAATTCACAATCACTGTGGAGGAAGATCCTGCTCCTGCTCCTCCAGCTGGGCCATCTGTTTCAATAACACAACCCACCTGTGCTGAGCCAACAGGAACTATAACTGTTGAAACACAAACTGGGCTAACTTACAGTATTGATGGTGAAAACTTTATAGAAAGCGGTGTATTTACAGATCTGGCTCCAGGACTATATGATGTAGTTGCTCAGGATCAATTTGGACAAATTTCAGAATTTACAACTGTAGAGGTCAATGAACCGGTAGCTGAGGAAATAAACCTCGTAAATAACGGTGTGATAGATCTATGTATTGAAGACTCTACTTTTGATCTTTTCGAATTGTTCAGCGGAGATTTTGATGATACAGGTGTATGGATAGATACTAATAATACTGGTGCTATTGATAATGAATTTGTAGATCCTTCATTATTAGAAGTTGGTGAATATACTTTTGAATATCAGGTAAGTGGTATTTGTCCTTCCACTACTGAAGTAACATTATTGATAAATGATGACTGTATAGTATTAGATTGTAGTGTTGAAGATCTTAGAGACGGTATTTCAAAAGCAGTGACTCCAAACGGAGATAATATCAATGATTTCTTTGAGGTAGATCTGGATACAGAATGTGGCTTTACCTATGATCTGAAAATATTCAACAGATGGGGAGCCAAAGTATTTGATGCTAACAATTATCAGAATAACTGGGATGGTTACTCAGATAGCTCGTTTACAAGCTCGAATCAACTGCCTTCAGGAACTTATTTCTATGTTCTGGAAATCAGAAATAGTCAATTTGAACCAATACAAGGTTACATCTACTTAGGAACTAAATAAAAAAAGGGAAACCATGAAAAAAGTTTTTATAATCATATTGATTTTGTTTGTTGCTGCCCCAGGATTTTCGCAACAGCTCCCTCAGTTTACTCAATATATGTATAATACGATATCCATTAACCCTGCCTATGCAGGAAGTAGGGACGGATTTTCAATAACAGCTCTAAACCGTAACCAATGGGTAGGTGTAGATGGAGCGCCGGTAACACAGACTCTATCTATCAATTCGCCATTAAGAAATGATAAGATTGGTTTAGGATTATCAGTTATCAACGATAAGATTGGTGATGAGAATACCACTTTTGTTTATGGGGATTTCTCTTACCGGGTAGATCTTAGTGCAGAGGTAAGCTTAAGGTTAGGTCTTAAGGCGGGTGCCTATTATTACGGATTAGATGATCCTACCGGTGGTAACGATCCTTTCTTTTCAGATGAATTTAATAGATGGACACCAAATTTTGGAGCCGGCGCCTATCTTTCAGCTCAAAATTGGTATGTTGGTTTCTCAGCTCCTAAGCTTATTAATAAAGATAATAATCGTCTGGAAGAATTTAAAGCTTTGGAACAGGTACATTACTACCTTACTTCCGGTTACGTATTCGATTTAAATGAAAATTTTAAGCTAAGGCCTTCTGCCCTGGTAAAAGCTACCAGTGGCGCACCACTTTCAGTAGATATGACTGCAACAGCAATTTTCAACGAGAAATTTTATTTAGGAGCCAACTATCGTATCGATGACGCTATTGGAGCTTTTTTGGATATACAGTTATTCCCGGGCTTCCGTGCAGGATATGCGTATGAATATTCAATTTCTGATATTCAGCCTTATACTTCAGGATCACATGAATTCTTACTGATCTATGAATTCAGATTTAAGAACACCAGGTATAAATCACCCCGTTTCTTCTAACCTATAGTCTTTTATTATGAAAAATTTTTACTCTTTATTCCTGATACTTCTCTCCTGCTCTATTGGTGTGCAGGCACAGAGTGGTAAGCAAAAAAAGGCAGATAGACTTTATAAAGACTTTGCCTATTTGGAAGCAACCGATGTCTACAAAGAGCTTATCGAAAATGAATACAACATCACCTATAATTCGAAAAAATTAGGAGATGCTTATATGATGCTTCGTAGTCCTGAGAATGCGGTTTTTTATTATGGAGACATCATCGAAGACACTACTATTTCTCCTGAATATTATTATAAATATGCCCAGGCACTTCGCGGTGTAAAAAGATATGACGAATCCAGACAATGGCTTAAAAAATATCTTGAAAGCGGAAAGGAATCTACTGAAATTCAGAAGATGCTGAATAAAGACGAGTATAAAAGCAAAGCTACTTATAAACTGGAAAGTTCAGATTTTAATTCTGAAGTGAGTGATTTTGGAGTTTTTGTAAAAGACGATCAGATTTATTTCGTTTCGGCCAGGGCGAAGGATGTAAATGTAAAAGACAAAACCTATAGCTGGAATGGTGAACCTTTCCTGGATATGTATGTATTGGATAAAGCTTCTGGAAATGCCTCTCCTATTAGCGGAGACATAAATACAAAATTACATGATGGCCCTGCTGTGATTAGTCCTGATGGGCAAACCATGTTTTTCACCCGGAATAATTATTTAGACAATAAAGAAGGTAAAAGAGATAAAGAGAAAACAAACCACCTTAAGCTATATTCAGCTACAAATTCTGGAAAAGAATGGGTGAATATAAAGGAGCTTAGCTTTAATAGCAACGAATATTCCGTGGGACATCCTTCCCTATCCCCAGACGGTAAAACCCTTTATTTTACTTCAGACATGCCAAATGGTTTCGGCGGAACTGATATATATAAAGTAGCCATAGATGAAAATGGAAACTTCGGAACACCTGAAAATTTAGGTGATTCAGTAAATACAGAGTTTGATGAAACCTTTCCATTTATGGATACCGACGGGACTTTATACTTCTCCTCTAATGGCCATGCAGGCTTAGGTCTATTTGATATTTTTAAAATGACCGATGATGATGGAATTGAAAATCTAGGCGAACCTATCAACAGCAATTTGGATGATTTTGCATATTTCCAGGTAGCAGATTCTCGTGAAGGCTATATCTCTACCAATCGCGACGGTGGAAGTGACGATATTTATGTTTTCAACAAATTAAATCCGCTAATTCTTAAAGGTACGGTGAACGATGCCATAAATGGAAATCCCATTCCGGAAGCTACAGTGCGATTGATGGATGAAAATGGGGAGCAAATGGCTTTCCTTGAAACTGATAAAGATGGAAATTATGAAACCGAGATTCCCAGAGATAAGACAATTCCCGTAGAAGCTAAGGAAATAGAGTATCAAACCTTTGAGGGAGAAATAAGTTCGGAAGATTCAGATGATAAAGATGAAATGCGTTATGACATTCAACTAAATCCGGTTAAGGACGTAGAATATCTTGCTGAAATTGACAATATCTATTTTGACTTTGATAAATCGAATATAAGGCCAGATGCAGCTCAGGAACTTGCTAAACTGGTAGATCTTATGCAAAATGAATATCCAGAACTTGTTATAGAAATAAGCTCTCATACAGATCGCAGGGGAAGCAATGCCTATAACGAGAAGCTTGCAGAAAGAAGGGCAAAATCAACTTATGACTATCTAATTTCAGAAGGAATTTCAGAAGACAGACTGGAATATAAAAGTTTTGGAGAAACCAAACCGGCTATAAACTGTGATCGTTGTTCAGAAAAAGACCATCAATTAAATAGAAGATCAATGTTTAGCGTTGTTAAAATGAAATAAATAGCTAACTAACCTGAAGGAAAGAGGCATTTTGAATTATTGCTGACTCCCCCCTACCATTCCGTATACTACGGAAGTAGACAGCAAAATTCAGGTAGCCTCTTTCTATTTATTTTTAAAATTACTAAAATCGATCACGGGGTTCTTAATACCAATATGGATTATTAAAATAATGTAAATCGACCCCAACAAATCGATTGAAAAGAAAAAGGTTCAGCCTCTAGCCTGAACCTTTTTCGATTTATTTCCGTAAGTATTACCAGTATTCAAATCTATATTAGCTCCATAGGGTTTTAACATTTTTTGGCATAATTCCTGAACTATATAGAAAAAATTGTAAAAATCAGCGGTTAAATCTGCTTAAAATAATACTTATGAAACTGAGAAATTTATTAATACTCCATTGTCTTTTCTTCCTGGTTTTTACTTCCTGTACCAAGGATGAGGAGGTTATGGAAAATACTGAAAACAGAACGGAAAATGTTGTTAATCCTCCTGAAAATGAAGAATTAGAAGTTGAGAATTTCGTGTACAACGGGCTTAATGAAATTTACCTTTATAAAGCTGATGTCCCCGAATTGGCTGATAACTTTTTTTCTACCTCCAATGAAAAGCAGGAATTTTTAGCCGGGACTTCTTCCCCTGAAGCACTATTTGATGACCTTACCGCTCCTTTTGATCGTTTTAGTTTTATAACAGACGATTACAACAGCCTGGAAGAACGTTTTCAGGGAATGAGTGGTGCAACCGGGATTAAATTCGGGATAGGCCAGATTTCAGGAACAGGAAATGTTTTCGGCATTATTAGATATGTATTGCCAAATACTTCTGCTGCTGAAGCCGGTCTTAAAAGAGGAAATATCTTTACTGAAATTAATGGACAAAAGCTTACTTCTTCTAATTTCCAAAGGCTTATAGCGATGGAAACCATCACCATTAATGTTGGTTATGTAGAGGACAATCAAATTGTACTCACTAATAATGAGGTAACCTTAACCGATGATGCTTATACCGAAAACCCTATTTATATCTCCAAAACCTTTTATATTTCAGGAAAGAAAATTGGCTATATCATGTATAATAGCTTTATAGCAAACTTTGATGATGAACTAAATAACGCTTTCGGAGACTTTAAAGCAGAGGGAATTACAGACTTAATACTTGACCTTAGGTATAATGGCGGCGGTTCGGTAGAATCAGCTAAAGACCTTTCGAGTATGATCACAGGGCAATTCAATGAAAAAGTTTTTATAAAAGAAAGATGGAATGACAAATACCAGAATCATTTTGAAAATCAAAATCCTGAAGCTTTAATTAATAGATTTGATGATAAACTAAGAAATGGCACTGCTATTAACAGTTTAAACCTTTCAGAAGTTTATGTACTTACTTCAGGCTCCAGTGCTTCAGCAAGTGAACTTGTTATAAATGCCTTGAATCCTTATATAAATGTTATTCAGGTAGGTGATAGAACCGTAGGTAAATTTCAGGCATCAGTAACTTTATATGACAGTGAAGATTTTGGTAAGGCGGGTGCAAGCAGCAATCATACCTATGCAATGCAACCCCTGGTGTATAAATCCATTAATTCGGTTGGGGTATCAGATTATGTGGATGGCCTTGAACCCGATATTAGCTATGTAGAGAATTTAAATGATTTTGGAGTTCTGGGTGAATCAAATGAACCCTTGCTTGAAAAAGCTATCAATGATATTTTGGGACGTTCTCAAACCAATAAATCAGCTATTCAAAGATTAGATTTTAATCAGCTTGGAGAAAGTGGAATGAATAATATTGAATATCAGAGAATGTACATTAATGAGCTGCCGAAGCTTGATAAATAAATAGCTCTATACAAGACTGCTTAGAATGTCCGGAAATTGTCCTAGCGAAGATCCATAATAATAGGATCTCAAACCTAATTATCCTACTACGATACTTTCATCTATGGCTTTTTTAAGCAGTCTTTTCCTTGTCATTTTTAAAAGTATTATCATATTTCAAAATGAAATGGGTATACTTAAAGAAGTAGATACCTCCTTCCACACATCCGGAACTGCTTTTTCTGGCATACATTCCTATCTGTACGGGTTTCGGCCACTAAAGGCGAAATAAACCGGAAGAAGACCAAGACGCAGGGTAAACCTAATATTTGTGCATTTAAATTACTTAGTGTTAATCAACATTTAAAATACCGATTCCTTTTCGCAAAGCCTAAGCATAAAAAAAGGTTCAGCCTCTAGCCTGAACCTTTTTTACAATTTGGGGGGAAAACAAAACTTACTTTTTTATCTTTTTATAAAAATATTGGTGAAATAATTTTTTCCATCTGCATCCTGCCTTACTGAAATTCCAAAATGAGTATAATCTCCTTCAATATTTTCTTTGTGTCCTTTACTCTTCAACCAGGCATTTACAACTGCCTGTGAGGTCCTATACCCATAACCTACATTCTCTCCAACCTTATCGGCTCCAACCTCCTGTATTAAAAATGAGGAACGCTGGGAAAAATTATCATGGCTAACTACACCCTGGGATATCATATACTGGTTATGCTTTTCAGATTCTATGGAAAGGTTTACCATTGGCTTTAATTCAATTAAATTCAATGCCCTTCTATATAAGTTTATCTCTTCAAGGATTTCTACCTCAATAGAATTATAATTATATTCTAATCTTTCTGTTACTACCTGATCATAGGAAGAAACTTCTTCAGATAAATTATCTTTCGAACAAGATGTAAGAAAAAGTGTACATAATATGAATGTTAATCCTGGTAAAGTAATTTTTCTCATAGGTCAATATGTTAGATTCAGGGAAGATAAATCTACATATTTTACCGATTAAAGACACATCGTAATTAATAAAATATTAAAATTTGGCTTATTTTAACATTTTATGTAGGAATTTACGGCATTTTTACTCTGTTTCAGTCGTTTAAAAACTTAATTTGAATGATCTAAGAATTGGTTATTCAACGATTATTTCCTTTCCATCATCGGCTAAAATGATATTGGGAAATATTTCAGAAGCCTCTTCGCGGAACAATTCAATATTTTCATAGCGGGTAGAATAATGGCCAAGGATAAGTTTCTCTACTTCAGCAGCTTTGGCTATTGTGGCAGCTTGTTTTGCGGTGGTATGCTTTGTAGGAAACGCAAGCTCCAATTGATCTTCCAGGAAGGTGGATTCATGGTATAATGCCGTGGTATGCTTTATTAAGGGTACCAAATCCATATCAAAGACAGTATCACTACAAAAAGCATAGGAATTTGGTGCAGGTGGATCTGCGGTTACCAGGTGATTCGGAATAAGTTTTCCATCTTCAGAAACCACATCCTTCCCTTTTTTTAGACTTCTGAATAAAGTATAATCAATATTATATTCCTCGGCTTTATCTATAAGCAATTTTCTATCTCCTGCTTTTTCCTTAAAAAGAAATCCATTCGTGTAGACCCTATGCTTTAGTGGCAAGGTGCTAATAACCACTTTAGAATCTTCAAATAAAATTTCAGGTTCCCTGGAGGTTAATTCGTGGAAGATTAATGGGAAATTAGTCCAGGAATTGGCTAATTTCAGCTGTAAGCTTATAATTTCCTTAATGCCTTTTGGTCCGTAAATATGGAGTTCGTTTTCCCGGTTGAGCAATCTAAAGGTAGATACCAAACCCACCAGCCCATAAAAATGATCACCGTGTAGGTGCGATATAAAGATGTGCTTGATTTTTGAAAATTTGATCTTGTTGCGCCTTAACTGTACCTGAGTTCCCTCTCCACAATCAATCAAAAATAAATGATTTTTAATTTCGAGAACCTGTGATGTAGGGTTAGTAAAACTACGAGGGGTGGCTGCATAACAACCAAGAATGCTTATTTTCATTCAACTTTAATTTTCAATTCGGGGCCAAAGGATTTTTAAAATCCAAGATCTCTCTGGATCTCATCCATTTGTATCATATCTTCTGCCTCCTGAAGTGTAGGCACTATCACTAGCTCTTCCGGAAGTTCATCAATTCCCAGAGAATCATTTATTAGAATAAAACTTCTATTCTCAGCTCTGTGAACATTAGAAATTTCAAGAAATGCCAACAATTGATCTGCAGAAATATTTGGATGCTGAGTAAGATTTACCACCACATTTTCCTTCTGGATCTCGATATGCTGCTTTGTAAGCTTTGAAGAAAACTCGGTTAAAGAATCATTTTCATTTTCAACAAGCAGGAAATTTTCTTTTTTGGTGATTTTCATATAAGTTTTTTATTTCAAAGATAAAGTAAAACAAAAATCCAAATAAAAAGTGTCTCTATTGCTTGATTTTCGAAGCTAAAAGATAAATCACAGCCATCCTAACAGCGACTCCGTTTTGGACCTGGTCCAGGATAATAGCATGATCTGAATCTGCAACGTCACTGGTAATTTCTACTCCGCGGTTTATAGGGCCGGGATGCATCACCACAATTTCTTTATTTAAATTATCCAAAAGCTTTTTGTTCAGGCCAAACTGCTTTACATATTCACGAGTGCTGGGAAAATAGCTAATATCCATACGCTCATTCTGTACCCTTAGCATATTTGCCACGTCGCACCATTCCAAAGCAGCCTTCAAATCCATCTCCACTCCTACTCCAAGTGATTCAATATGTTTGGGCAATAAAGTTTTGGGGCCACATACTTTTACTTCAGCTCCCTGAAGTTTTAAAGCAAAAATATTGGATAGCGCGACCCTGCTATGCAAAATATCACCTACAATAACTACTTTTTTACCTTTTACATCCCCAAGTTTTTCCCTGATGGAATACGAATCCAATAAAGCCTGGGTTGGATGTTCATGTGCACCATCTCCGGCATTTATAATACTGGCCTTAACATGTTTGGAAAGAAATATACCTGCCCCGGGATTGGGATGTCTCATCACCACCATATCCACTTTCATAGACAGAATGTTATTTACGGTATCAATGAGGGTTTCGCCTTTCTTAACCGAAGAGGACGCTGCTGAAAAATTAATAACATCTGCACTTAATCTTTTCTCGGCAAGTTCAAAAGACAACCTCGTTCTGGTGCTGTTTTCAAAAAATAGATTGGCGATGGTAATATCCCTGAGTGAGGGTACTTTTTTAATAGGCCGGTTGATTACTTCTTTAAAATGATCGGCTGTTTTGAAAATTAGATCTATATCGTCGGGCTTCAGGTATTTAATTCCCAATAAGTGATCTACACTTAATTCGCTACTCATTTTTTATCTATTTTGAAATAAGATAAACCGCATCTTCCCCATCATTTTCTTTCCAGCTCACCTTTACTTTTTCCTCATTAATTGCATCTACCTGCCTGCCGTTATAATCTGGCTGAATGGGCAAATGCCTGCTAAACCTTCTGTCTATCAGGCTCAAAAGTTCAATCTCATCGGGTCTGCCAAATGATTGGATCGCCGTTAATGCTGCACGTATGCTTCGGCCTGTATAAAGCACATCATCAATAAAGACCACACACTTATCTTCTACTACAAAATCAATTTTGGTTTTATTGGCTTCGAGGGGTTTCTCTCCCCTTCTAAAATCGTCTCTATAAAAAGTGATATCCAGCTGACCGGTTTTGATATTTTCGAGACCGTATTCCTCCTTCAGAATTTTATGTATCCTATTGGCCACATGCACTCCCCTGGGCTGAATACCTACAAGAACCGTATTTTTAAAATCTGTATGTTTTTCTACTAATTGACAAGCCAAACGATGTAGAATAATATTGAGTTGGGTAGCGTCTAATAGTACTTTCCGGCTCATAAGTCTAATTGTAGATTGGCACAAAAGTAATGTTTTTTTTGGATTGAATTATATGTTTTAGGTGATCTTATAATTTCCTAAACACAATGTAACATTTGTATTTAGTAAATTTAAAAGGCTGAAAAGCTAATCCGAAAAAGTTGAAAAAGGAAAAAAATTTAAAGGATGTTCAAAAGCGAAGAAATAAGATGGTTTTTTGAAACTGAAAATTCTTCTATCAGCAAATGGTTTGAAGAAAACAGTTATACTTTCGAAAATACCAATCCCAGGAAGGACTATTATCTTCCATTACAAAAAGAAGATATCGGGATAAAATTGAGGGAAGGCAATGTTGAAATTAAAAACAGAATAAATAGATCTGAAAAAGAGAAATTCTGCAAAGCCGAGGGCTATTTCGAAAGTTATATCAAATGGAGTTTCTCTTCTACTGAAAAAGACTCTTTGTATGAAGAAATCGTTGAAGAAGAAAAATACAATTGGATTGGAGTATCTAAAGAAAGGCTGTCTTTTAAACTTAATAAAGATGCTGATAAAGGATTTGTAAAGATTAAATCTGACGAATTTATCTCTTCTGGCTGTCAAATAGAATATACCAGGGTCAAATTAAAGGACGACATCTGGTATACTTTTGGAATTGAATGCTTTGGGGATAAAGAGCTAAAATGCGGGCTTTCACTCATTGAGGAAATCATAGAAAATGCTGAACTTAAAGCTGAAAACTCTATGGGCTATGCAGAGTTTTTAAACCGATGTTTATAATAAAATAAAAAACTTCTCAAAACCGATGATAACCGAGGCAAGCTGAAGGGGTACTTCGCCGTACCAATAGTTATCGGTATTATTTCGACCTCCCCAGCCAAAACCGGGATATCTTATTTCCCCATACCCCGAACTACAAAAAAGCGGTTCCGATCTATACCAAAGGAGATATAAAACGGAAACCCTGAGACAGAGTCATCGGGGAATTTTTAAAGTTAAATTTCCACGCCTATGGATATAAGAAAATCTACAATTTCTTTTTCTACAATATTTGTATCCTGAGACTTGATACCACTCCCAATAAAATGCGTTTCCGGGGTTTCCAAAGACTTTAAAACTTTTTGAGAATCTGGAGTTGAAAATAATTTATATACTTCCTTATATATGTCTACTTCCACATGTTCGTCTTCTTCCATAAAATTCTTGTGGTAGTATAAAGTAAGTACCGGGGATTTTACTTTTTTAAAAGTACTGTGAAGCATGGTTGTTTCCACAAGTACCTGCAAATCTACCAAAGCTTTTGAAGGATATATCGTATCCCAATATTGAGTTGCTATTTCCTGTTCATGCTCAATTTTCTTATTTTTTCCGAAAGATATGAGACTGGCAATCTCATAACCCCAGGGAGTATTCAGCACAAAAGTTCCTGGCTGATCATCTTCAAGATTGGGAGATAAATTAATAATACAATAAACCTGGTCTGGATATTCAGCGGCAAGTTTAATTGCTAAAGTACCTCCCGTAGAGGTACTCATAATAATCACCTTATCTCCTATCCTCTTTCCAATAGCCAAAGCTTCTTTTGCAGATTTCCATGCATTTTCCGCTGAAAAATTGTTCAGGGAAGCAGGTGATTTAAGCCCGTGACCTGCCCATCTAGCCATAAAAATATTTGCATTAAGCGTATCAGCTATATTTTTATTTACCGGATATCCATCCCTGTAACTTCCTGCGAAACCATGTAGGTAAACAATACTATACGATGTTTTTTTCGGAATGGAATCCTGCCATAAAATCCTTGCCTGATTATCCTGCCGAACCGGCATGGAATCTTCTTTAATCCTAATATACTCCTGAAGATTTTCCAGGCGAGATGGCAATGCTGGTAATTTTTGAGAGTACTCGGGGGTTTCGGGAACCGGGCCAGAAATATAGGCTATGCCAAGAGCTATGAGAAGAAATAAAATAGCCCAGTATCTTTTTTTCATATCCAATGATAAGAATAATATCTAATTTTAAAACACTTACTCTTGAAATAACTCATGTTGAGTAAGCTTCAGTCTTAAATAAGCTTCTGGAATATTGAGCAGGAGACTCTAAATTTTACAGTAAATTTACTGCTAATCATAAAGTGATCCCATGAGAAATCTCCTTTATCTGTTCGTATTTTTAGTTTCTATCACTCTATATTCTCAGCAAATGCCAGTGATTTCTGAAATGCTAAAAGAATCTCCCGCTATCCCTGGCAAATCTAATTATTTAAACTCTCCCTTCGTAAATGCTGGAAACAGATTATATCTTGTGGGACATCAGGATGGTAGTTTTCCGGAATTGGGTTGGCATATCAAAGATGAAATGGGCGGAATATGGAATCATCCCATTAAGCTATTTGACGGATTTGAAGCAGTACTCTCTCATGCCGGTGATTCCTTAATCCTGAATAATGCAGGTACTTTTATAAATTATCCCGTAGCCAGTTCTCATCATTTTAGATGGGAAGCCCTGGGAATTGAAATAGAAAGATGGCAATTTGTTCCAGATGAAAAGGAAAGTATTGCTATACAATTTATAATTAAAAATAATTCTGAAACAGCCAGGGAACTGGATTTTACATTTAAAGCTTTTTCTGACTTAAGGCCAACCTGGCTGGGCGAAAGAACAAATATGACCGATGGAAAAGATAAAGCTCTTTATAACCGGAATGCCGACTACTGGTTTATTAGAGATAGCCTGAATTCCTGGAGTGCTGTGTACCGTGCAGATAGGGATTCAGATTTTCAACAAAGTCTATCTTCAAAATATAAAGGATTGGGAACGGGAACATTACTGGGTTACAATCTATCAATTCCTGCCGGAAGTTCAGAATTAATTACCTTTTATCTGGCAGGATCGTATAATTCTGTTTCTCAAACTTTAAAAAATTTTCGGGATATTCAGGAGAATCTCAGTAAAGAGATAATAGCAAAGAGAGATCGCTACAAGAATTTGGCGGAAAGATCCCGGCTCACTATTCCAGATAAAAACTTACAGGAAACTTTTGAATGGCTCAAATACAATTCGGCATGGCTGGTTCAGGAAGTGCCTAAAATTGGAAAAGGCATCACGGCAGGAATCCCGGATTATCCGTGGTGGTTTGGGGTAGATAGCGAATATGCCTTGAAAGGCTATATGGCAGTGGGACAAACCGAGCCGGTTTATAGCACTATTAATTTATTAGACAGTGTTTCTATGGCAGTAAACGGGAATGGCAGAATTATCCATGAAATGTCTACGAACGGAGCTGTTTTTAACAAGGGAAATATCAATGAAACTCCTCAATTTGCTTCATTGATCTGGGAAATCTATAAATGGAATGGTAATAGGGAATTTTTGGAAAAATACTTTCCAACGATCCAAAAAGGCTTAAACTGGCTCCTTTCAGAAAATGACGCCAATAAAAATCTGTTTCCAGACGGATTCGGAATGATGGAAATTCATGGCCTCAACAGTGAAATGATAGATGTGGCGGTTTATACCCAAAAAGCTTTTGAAGATGCTTCCCTTATCGCTACCGAACTTGGAAAAGTTGATACTGCGGAAACTTATAAGGAAATGGCTGCCAATTTAAAGAAGAAGATTAACCAAGAGTTCTGGTCAGATGAATTTGGCTCTTATGCAGATTTTATCGGAACCGATGAGCAGGCATTACGGCTAATAGATGATGCCATCATTAGGGCCGATACATTAGAAAAACCCTGGTCTGTAAAAGAGCTGAAGAATACAAAAAAATATATATTAAATAATCCATCAGATAAACCCAGGCCCTTTGTACTTCATCATAATTGGGTTGTTAACACTCCCATGGAAATGGGAATAGCAGATCCTGAAAAGGCTGAAATTGCGCTAAAGACAGCAGAAGAATTTACCAATCCTTTTGGTGTTTTTGTAACAGGAATAGATCGTGATGAAACTGCGGGCACCGATGAATCCTCCTTTAAAGGAAGTGAGATATTTTCTTATACGGGAGCGGTAATGACGCTACCCACCGGAGTTTTGGCAATTGCTGAAACCAATTATGGGAATCCAGATAAAGCTATAGATTATTTAAGGAGAATGACCAGGACTTTTAGTTATGCCTTACCGGGAAGCATGTATGAAGTTTCCCCAGATTATGGGATGATCACTCAAGCCTGGAATATTTATAGTTTTGCCATTCCCATTGTCCAGCAGTTCTTTGGGATCCAGCCAATGGCTTCGGAAAAAACCATTACCATACATCCTCAATTTCCATCCTCCTGGAAGGTAGCTTCGCTGGAAAATGTGAAGATTTCTGATAACTCTGTTTCCATTTTTTATTCGGAAGAAAATGGCAGGATATCAGTAAAAATTACCCAAACTCAACCAGAATGGAAGCTCCGGATAATCTTTCCCCTGACTGATTTTGAAATCGAAGGAGAACTTATTTCAGAAGAAACTGGTAAAAATTCAGTATTTATTATGACTGGAAAAGAGATTCATATTTCGACAAAGTAATGAATAAAAAAACCCCGGATAAAAATTCCGGGGCTTTTCAAAAACAATTGTTTATTCAATAAACAAACCTGCAATCGCATTAACTTCTGCCATTGTTAAAGGTTCGTCAAAAGCTTCTGTCACAGCCGCATCTCCACCAAAATTTTCAAAATCTCCTGAGAGATTTATACCAAGATGGGTTGTATTGGCTTCTCCGGCATAAATAGGATCAAAAGCATCACCTAAATTATGATTATCGAAAGTGATCCATCCTTTTGATCCCCTCATTCTTCTTACCTGGCTTGCATGCCTTGCCTCTACCGAATGTATCTGTAAAGCATACCGCAATAAAGTATCATTGTCTGCTAAAGCACCTGCCTGTCCTTTATAAGCACGCACTCCAGTATCTTCGAATCCCTGAGATAATGCTAAAAAAGTATCGTAATTGTCAAATGGATTGAAAGCCCCGCCAACTGTAAAATCAAAATTTGGTTTAGCGATTGCATCATCACCAAGAGCCGCAAGCAGGAAATCTACATGAGCCTGTTCGTGGTCCAGGATTAATCCAAAAACATCTTTGTCTCTTTCTGGTATTACTCCTGAATCTATTCCCATATCATAGAAATCTCGTTCCAGGTATTCTAAGGTTAATGCAAAATTAAGTACCTCGGTTGGCGAAGCCTGATAAGCAGCCGATGACATAGACATGGTAGCTGCGGAAGTTTCCTTACTGGTGGCGGCCATCGCAAATGGAATTGATACCAAAGCAAAATCTTTACCTGTTTTTTTTATTTTATTCAAAGTATTTCTTCTGGACATCCTGGAATTAAGTATCTCAGGATCAGAAATGTTTTCTAAAAATTTTATAATATTCATGATTTTTTCTTTTTAAAATTTATGTTTCAGTTATGCAGTTGGGAAATTATTGGTAATAAGTTTTGTTTCCAGAAACCCGGTTGCCTTAACGGCCTGCAGTACTTCCAATGGTGGAGTAGCCTTATCATAAGCCGGCCCTGTACCAAGAAGTTTTACCAGAATTTCATCTGAAGCAAAATTAGTGGTACCTGGCGCAATTAAGTTTCTAATAGCCGAAGCATGCCTTGCTTCCACAGAAACGATTTTCCCAGCTACCAATAAATAATCGAGATTTTCAAGTAATTCCCCGGCACCGTTATAAGCTGAAACACCGGTATCTTCCAGTATTTGGGAAACAGTTAATACATTAGCCCGATCACTAAAATCTACACTGCTAAAATCAAAAATAAGATCTGGTGCTACTTTCCCCGGAGGTGCAACTGTATTTAAAGCCTTTTTGAAAAATTCCCGATGTATTACTTCATGATAATACAAATCGGTAAAAATTTGTTCTTCATTATCTTCTACAGGTGTAAAAGATAATCCACTCTCAGTTACAACTTTAGCATAAAATGCTGCCTCTAACTGTTCAAGGATATAAGCATAGTTCAGAATCGCCAGGTCTCCTTTTCCAAGGTTAAAAACCTGTCCCTGTCCTTCTCCTTTTCCTTTAGCGTCGGCTACTTGCAAATCTTCATCTAAATTTTCATCGCTACAGGAATACATGAACAACCCGGTTCCTGCAACCAGGAGTCCCGATTTTTTAAGAAATTTTCTCCTTGAATTGTTCTTTTCGCCAGATCCGAGATCTGCAAATTCCACATTAATCATGTGTTTTTTCATAATTATATATTTAATGGTTAATAAAAATTCAAATCTTTATCAAAATATACGTAACATATAAGCTGCTGGTTTTCAGTTTATTAAAATTTTATACTAATAAAAGAACAATTAACAGTTAAAGGGGAGTTTAGTTGTCATATTCTCAATTTCAGCGATATTTTAAGAGAAGTAATGAAAGAGGATTCTTAGAGGAAATAAGAGGTTTTAGTAAAAACTAACTCCGGTTGTCAAATAAAAAACCTTTCCTAAAACTTTTTGATGGTCCGCAAAATATTGTAAACTGGTAAATTCTGTTATTTTCAAGTTGTTTCAGAATCTTATTTCCGTATAAATCAAAGTCAGATGGATACTCCGCAAGATTTTAAGAGAGAAAGCGGATATTCATTAAACCATTTACTTTTATTATCGGAATTTAAATTTTTTCTTCTTACCTGCTTCAGAAGATTTTTTTTAAATCGACAGATTCCTACGAGCTATACGTCGCGGTTTTCGCTATATCTCAATTTGCAGTCGTACCAGATTTTTCGCAGTTCCGGGTGAGGAGAAAGAAAAGATTAAGATGGATTTGAAAGCATTTTATTTCCAATAAGTATTGAATTGCCTAAAACAAGTTTTTCAGAAAGAAAATTTTTAATATAAATTTTGTAGAGGCAATTCCTGAAGCTTTTTTATATAAGCTTTTCCCTTTCAGAATGGTGAATTGCTTTTTCACTATCCCTGAAATAGCAGGTGCTAACATTCATGCTTTCTATATTAGCCATCACTTTCTGAACTTTTTTATTCTGTTTGTGGGAAGTTTGTCGCACATATACTGCTTTAATATTCCTGGGAAAAGTTTTGCAAATACGCTCATAGATATAAGGATCATGCTGGGAATCGTCACCGATGAGGACATATTCAAGTTTTGGATAAAAAGAAATAATATCTTTAATTTTAACAAATTTGTGATCATGGTTGCCCCTCCCCGATCTCACAAAATCCCGTAAGCCTGTTTTTATTTTTTTCAGTTTAATGACGGCTTTTGGTAGTTCATGCAAATCGGCAAATTCAGTAATAAAATCATATAAATTCCATTCACTGCTGGATACATAGAAAAACGAATTAGAAGACTCTTCACTATCCTGCCCTGCCTTGCTCAGCCTCTTATAATGATTAACCACATCATTAAATATCTTTCTTTTATTGAGATTTTTAGAAAGCATAACATAGAGTTTCTTAAAAAAACTATTGCTATGAGAAATTAAGAAAGTATCGTCTATATCTGAAATTATTCCCAGTTTCCCAGGATATGGTTTAAGAATCTCACCTAATTCCACCATTCCAAAATCAAACATTTTGCAACTCACCTCGTAGGTATGCCAGCCAGGTTCAATATTAGCTTTGTAGGGAATGGTAAATCTAAAATAGCCATCGTCCTGAGTTTTGGTGGTCACATCCAGATCTTTAAATTTTAGACGGATTTCAAAGTTCTTCAAAGGCTTTATTCGAAACTTATGCAGTATGGAATAGGCATGTTTGATCCCCCTCCTTTCAATGCTGTATTTATCTGGAGCCCAGGATTCGAATAAATGACCAAAAACGATAAGTTCTTCTTCGTTCAAATATCCGCGATACAGCTTAAGATCTAATTTCAAAATATTGGCGTTTTTTTTAAATTCCTTCTTTCCAAATTAATTAATTTTAGGCGTATCCTAAAGTGTATTAAATGAATTTTAAGGAAGTTTTATTGATTGTAAACCCTATTTCAGGTCAAACGAACAAGGAAAAGATCATTTCTTGTGTTCGGGATGAAGTGGTGGAAAATGGATTGAATTTCCACCTATTTTCTACAACTGGAGATAATGATATAATTAAAATTCAGAATAAAATCCAGGAGCGAAAAATTGAGCGAGTAATTGTTGCTGGGGGTGATGGCACCATAAATCTTGTGGCCGAAGCTATTAAAAAAACCGATATCATCATGGGAATTATCACAGCTGGTTCTGCCAATGGAATGGCTGAAAATCTTGATCTGCCGGAAATGGTCAATGACCAGATAAAAGTTGCCCTTGGAACCAATTATATGGATCTTGATATTCTATGCCTAAACGGTATTATTTGTTTACATCTTAGCGACTTAGGCATAAACGCAGAACTTATTAAGAATTACGAAAATTCTTCAGTAAGGGGTAAAATTGGTTATTTTCTCCAATCTATCCCCACGCTTATTCAAAGTGAATTTCCTTTTGAATTTATTATTGAAACGGAAGGGAATAAAATTGAAGCAAGCGCGGTTCTTTTGGGGATTGCGAATGCCAACAAATATGGAACAGGTGCAAATATCAATCCCCATGGAAAGCTTAATGATGGAATCTTTGAAATCCTTATTTTTAAAAATTTGGATCTCCTGGAAATTCTAAAAACACTTCGTAATGAAACCGATCTGGATTCCGAATTTGTAGAAATAATCACGGCAGAAAAAGCCAAAATCACCTGTAGAAAACCTGTAGCCTTTCAGATTGATGGTGAATATATAGGGAAAAAAACTGAAGTTGAAATCAAGATCCTGCCTGAAAAACTTCGCATTGCTATCCCCAATTAATAAAGATTAGAGTTTTTAATGCGTAACCGGCAAAAATATTTCGGCCTTCCAGGTGCTTGAAGGAGAACTTTCCAGATTGGGATTATTATAAAAAATCTCCAGTGGCAGTCCACTTGTTTTTAGCTCCCTTTGCCCGGCTATATACAAAAGATCATACCAGGCCAAATGAGATATCCTGTAGTTACCATTGAATATTGCTTTTAATGAGGTAGAAGACGGGATTTGCCTGAATTCTACTTCTCCATAGGGCCTTATATCCTGAGCCAGGTTTACTGGGAAACAAAAATCAAAATTGATCATATTTTCCTCCCTATCCCACTTTGTCAATTTCACGAAGGGGCTTCCCGTTAATTTAAGATCGCGCTTCAGAATATAATCTTCAAGGATATTTATGGTTTTTACCATTTCAATTGCCTTATCTTTTACAGGAATATTCGTGGAATGATGGCATATACAGTCTAATGCCGGAGAATGTACGATACTATCGGGGATTTGAATTCGATAAGCCCGTTGCTTTTCTTTTAATTCCTGATTGAATGTACTCAAACGCTGTTTTAAAGTATCTATATACTCACTTTCAGAAAAAGGATTTATAATATTCCAGCGATTGGCTAGCGAATTTTTATAAGATCTAAGGTTTAGAGTAATGTTGGTAACCGTATCATTCTTTCTTTCGAATTCCCAGTTCAGTTCTATTGGAGAATTATTGGAATGTACTTTCTGAGTAAGGCTTTCAAACGGCTGTTCCTCTGTTAAATAAATATTGTCTTGAGAGGAATCAGGATCAAACCTCTTCCAGTCTGAAATTTCCTGATATACAGCACCGGGCCCGTATTTGGCTTCCATCATAAACTGGTAGTCATATTTCTTGATAAAGAGATACCAGATCAATCCTGAAAACACGAGCAACAGGAAAAAGAAAAACGCTTTTTTCATAAAATTATTTGACAGCCAGCTCGGTACTGGTATTAGCCATTTGGAGTTTATCAACAACGAATTTACCAAGTGCCTGTCCCTGGTCAAGACCTACTTCAATAGCAGCACGATAGTGGATACCTCCATATAACCTGCTATTCGCTGCCTCATTAGAAGCATCCTTAAAAGATCTAAAGCTTCTTACGGGCAGGCCGTACTCTACTTCGGTATCGTCCTCGAAACTAAAATTATCTCCAAAAATATCGGTAAGTGCTATGGCTGCAGCACCAGAAATCACTGAGTGCCCACTGGTATATTCAGGGAATGGAGGCGTTTGCAAAACAGACGTCCAGGCTTCATCTATATATTTATTAATGAGGGTTTCTGGTCTCACCAAACTACTTCGATATTTCTCATCCCAACAACTTATAAATCCATCTGCAAGCGCTACTGAAGTCTTAGCGTAGGCATAAATAGATTTACTAAAATCGGCCTCAGATTTTTGGCAGGCTATTTTGGTGATTCCAATCCAGTGGCCTCCAGGAGTAATTTTCTTAGTGGCGAACATTAAATGCCCTCTAAGAATAGAAACATAGGGGTTACAGTCCCAAAATTTTGCAATGGCCATTTTTTCACTATCCTCTTCATTCCGGGCAATTTCTTCACGAATATTATAAACTTCCATCAACTCATTATGAAAACGGCTTCCCGGTTCCATTGAAAACTCCGGTGGTGGTATGGGTTTAAACTGATCGGCAGCATTTATAGCAAAGGGACGTATTTTGCTCCAATGTGGCTCTATACCGTCCATATAAGAGGGCGGAGTGGGCTGCCATCTGCTATCCTCATCTGTATGCACAGAGAATTTAGGCATAGTTCGGGTTTCAGCATAATTATCCTTAGCCATCCAATCTTTAATATGTTTTGCAACCTGTAAACCGTAGGCCTCAGAGATTTTAAATGTCTTTTCATCCCTTTCTTTCCAGATATTAAAAATACTATCTCTTTTAACAGTAAGCCTTTCTTCTGAAAAAACAAGATTTTTGCCAATCTCATAAAATGCAACAAGTGCCGCTACTTCGGGATTAGTTTGTTCAGACGTAGATTCAGGAGCAGGAGTAAGATCGGTTAACTGGCCAGCCAAACTATTATATTGGGGATCGAATTTAGCCATCACTTCATAGGCTGCAATATTGGAATAAGCATAGACACGGCTTGCCACGGGTGGAGAAAATATATCGTGCACCATAACCTTTGTGAGGTTATCATTTGCCTCATGAAAATCTTCTGCAGTCACTTCAATTCCTTCCGTTTTCTTTCCGCAGGAAATTACAACTACAGAGAATAAAAAAAGTAATATAAATTTCTTCATATTAAAAGTTCATTTTATACAGTTCAATTTCAGAATCATTTATCGTAATCATCAAATATGCCTGTTGTTGTATTTTTATAATTGAAAAATCTTTAACAGATTTTTGTGACAAATTTAAACCAATTTCATTGGAATTCAGAATTTTGTCAGGGCTAATTAATAACGCGCCTCCAAAAGCGTCAAACTTACCATGATATGGGGTAACTCCAAAATAATTACCTCCCAGTAACACTTCTTCTACACCATCTTTATTGAAATCATACTTGAGCATTGCCCTTATAGGTGCAAGCTGTAGCTGAAGATCAAATTCCCGAAAATTAAACTTTCCATTATTGTTTTCCAGGTATCCAGAAGCAAGGGTATGAACCTCCCTCTTCAAAGCGGTTGACAGTTCTTGCCTGCTAAAAATTTTCTCAACTGTTTTTCCTGCAAAATCTTTATAAGTAGGAAATTTTTTTCTTATTAAATGACTAAGTTGGGAAGAAAGCTCGTCTTTTCCATGAATACTATAATAATTCCCGTCTTTTTCGGTCGCTAATATGGTCTCAGGTAGGCCATTATTATCAAAATCTTTAAAATACATTAAAAGGGGGAATTCTCCCGAAGCTTTTAGTTTCGTGTTGAGGCCCCAATTGCCAAGCAGATAATCCATATCCCCATCTTTATCTATATCGTAAGCTAAAACTCGCTGCCAAAGACCATTTAATTTTTCTGAAATAAAATTATCGGTCACCTCTGTAAAAGCTCCATTTTTGTTCTCCAGGAATGTGGGTGACATCCATTCTCCCACTACAATAAGATCCAGATCACCATCATTATCAAAATCTTCCCACAGCGCATCATTGACCATTCCTAAGCTATCAAAAACAGTAGACCTGGTGTCGAGAACGAATTTTCCATTTTCATTTCTAAGCAGATTTGATTTTGGGATTTCTCCATATTTATAATTTACAGCATTAGAGCCAATAAATACATCCAGATCTCCGTCGTTATCATAATCTGCAGATTTTATCACGGAGGAGTTACCATACATATTCGGAAAGAGGCTATCTTTTTCAAAAGAGTCTTGATCCCTACTATAGAACCTATCCAATAACCACCTATTATTTCCTACCGATTCCCCACCTCCGGAAATGATTAAAATATCCTTATTATTATCATTATTAAAATCGGCTATCTCTATATCTATATCCTCCGCAAGGGAATCTTTTGCAATATGTTCAGGCTTTTTCCTGGTGAATCCATCCTGACCCTGAAAATAAATCACTGAAGGTTTGTACCTGGAAGCACCAAAAACAACATCCTCCAGACCGTCCTTATTCAAATCTGCTACTTCCACTGCCGGACCCAGATCTGAAATTTTATGAGGGATCAACTTTTGGAGATCAAAATCCAAATATGGATTTTCCTTATGGGTATAATCAAGGCCGAAATCAGTTTCCGCTTTAGAAAACCATTTTTTAGAATTTTTATAGAACAGTTTTTTGAGATTTGCCTTTTTATCACTCGATTCTGGCTTTAAACTCAGGCTCGAATTAGGTTTAACTGAAGTCAAAGTCTGAACAGTCTGGTTTGGCCAGATAATACTAAGGGAATCTATTTTGGCATTTTTGGGAATTCCGAAGTGAATTAATGGTTCTGAGGAAGATTGGTAAGCCTTGGTGGCGTATAACTGGCGGAATTGTTTTCCTCCATCGGTATAAAGTATCGCCTTGCTCCCAATTCCGAAAGTATTTCCTGCACCGGCCGAGAGCTTAACTTTAAGATGATTTCCGGTCGCTGCATTATTTATATAAATGCTTGCAGGTTTATTGATGTTATTAGTAACTATATCTATATCCCCATCGTTATCCAGATCACCATAAGCAACCCCTGTAGAAATGATAGAATCATTTTCAATCCATACTTCAGACATATCTTCAAAAGTACCGTTGGATTTTCCTTTGAAAACATAATTTGTCACTGCCCCTGAAGGCATTTTATCAAGCGCCTCGTTGTCTACCAGCGTAGTTTGATCCAGTTTGTGCTGAATTTGTTCATTCGAAGTATACTTTATATAATCAAGGTCATTCGGGCGTTTAGGAATACCATTGCTAATAAAAAGATCCTGATTCCCATCCTGATCCAAATCTGTAAACAGAGCGCCCCAACTCCAATCTGTTGCGGCAACACCGCTCATAAGGGCAATTTCAGCAAAATACTCCCCTTCCATATTTAGCTGGAGCATGTTTCGGGTATATTGAGGATGATAGCCAAGGCGATCTATTTTCAAATTATGAACGTTAACATCATCCTCCCCTGCCGAAGATTTCAGAATTTTTTCATTCTCTGGCAACATATCCAGAGTGATAAGATCTATAAACCCGTCGTTGTTAATGTCTGCAGCATCATTACCCATTGAAAACCTGGAAACATGACCAAATTTGGATTTGAGGCTTTCAGTAAAAGTCCCATCTCCGTTATTCAGATAATAATAATCATCTTCATGAAAATCGTTTCCTACATAAATATCTGTAAAACCATCATTATTAAAATCGGTAGTACTTATCCCCAGTCCGTAACTATTTGCTCCACCATAGATACCGGCTTCTTCACTTATATCGGTAAAAGTGCCATTATCGTTCCGCATTAATTTATCCCCACTTTCGTAAACCCTGTTATTCCTTATTTCAGCAGGCCCAAAAGAGTTATTGGTATGCACTGCATGATTTAAAAGGTACATGTCCAGGTCTCCGTCATTATCCATATCGAAAAAAGCTGCCTGGGAGGAATAATTTTCCAGATCAAGCCCATATTCCCTGGCTTTTTCAGAAAATGTTAGATCGCCATTATTAATAAAAAGTTCGTTGTAACCAATAAAACCGTTAATTCCCACCACTGCGGAAACATAGATATCTAAAAGACCATCTCCATTCACATCGGCCATAGTAACTCCGGTATTCCAGGTACTATTGCCCTGAACTCCGGCTTTTTCGGTAATATCTTCAAATTTTAGATTTCCTTTATTGAGATAAAGTTTGTTTTTAACCTGGTTTCCTGTAAAATAAATATCTGGCAAACCATCGTTATTGATATCGCCTATACTTACCCCTCCGCCATTATAAAAATAAAGATAGTCCAGGATGTTCTGATCGCGGTTATCAGTAAGCTTATTCGTAAAATCTATTCCGGAGACCTTTGCCTCCGGATTTGAAAAAAACTTTTCTTCTTTCTTTGAACAACCAACAACAGCAATTATCAAAAAAAGGAAACTAAATATTCTATAAATTTGTGATTTCAAAAATCTTTGGTTTTTCATCATTAATCGCAGCTATAATAAAAGTTTTACCATTTTTATCGGTAAATCGCTGTAGGTATTTAACTTCCCCTTTTATATTGAAGCCGCTTTTAGTGTAATCCTGCCATTCAAAATTCATATTACCATCGCCAAGCAGCACATTTCCCAGGCTGGCATCCAGTCTTGAAAACTGAGGTTTGAATTCGTAATTATTACCTGCCATTATAAGATCCAGATTGCCATCATTATTCACATCTGTACATGAAATGCCGCAAACACAGGAAAACTGAACGCGGCCGGGAAGTTCCTTGATCTTAAAATTACCGTTTCCTTCATTAATTGCGATCACAGTTTCTGAAATTACAGCATCTTTCACTACTGCGTTTTCTATTTTATTTTTTGGCATCAATTCTTTTATCGATTTCCGGGCATATTCAGATGCTTTCAGGTTTTCCTTTTTCAGAAAAACCAGTTGAGAGATCATTTCCTTTTTCATGTGTAAAGGGTAGTCCTTACCTTCGTTATGTTGAGTCACAATTTGTTCTATGGTTCCGTTGTTATCAAAATCGTTTACCCAAAGTTTCATTGGCTTATCCATAGAAGTCTTATAAGGAATATTGGAACCTTTATTTCCTAAAATAAGATCCTGGTCGCCGTCATTATCAAGATCGGCTGTTTCTATGGTATTCCACCATCCGGTATATTCATTTAGATTGGTTTTATAATTGGAAAGTCTTCTTCCGGAATTCTTAAAAATCTTCGGCGCTCCCCAATCTGAAACTGTAATAAGGTCCATTTTTTCATCCCCATCGATATCCTGCCAGATGGCATCGGTTATCATTCCTGCGTATTTCACATCGTAGGCAATCCTTTCAGAAGCGTTTGAAAATTTGCCATTTCCCTCATTTTCCAAAAATAAATGCGGAGGATCTATCCCATAATTTACGGGCACACTGCGGGAACCAACAAATACATCTATATCCCCATCGCCATCAAAATCATGGGGTGCAATAACAGAAATATTCTGGTTAACCGAGGGAATGATCTCTGTAGAGGGTGTAAATCTTCCCTTACCGTCATTTAAATATAGACGTGGTCTGTAATTCTGGTTCTCTCCTACCTCATTACCTCCAGAACCAATCATAAGATCCTGATCTCCATCTCCATCGGCATCAAAAAATGCTGCTGCAGTGTCCTCAAAAAGAAAATCGGCATCCAGAGCTGGCTGTTTAGACTTTTGCAAGTTTCCGTTACCTCTATTGATATAAATAATTCCGGGCTGCTCTTTTGCCCCGCCAATAAAAACATCTTCATTCCCATCTCCGTTAATATCGGCTACGGCAAGCGAAGGCCCTTCTTGTGAAAGTTTTTGATAGATCATGCCTTCATAATCAAAATCGGTATAAGAATTCTCCGTATGGGATTCGAAGTTTTCCGCAGGTATTTCAGTTAGTAACTGTTTCTGTTGCTTTACCGGCTTCGGAATATATTTTACCAATGCTTCATCCTGATTCAGTACCAGGTTAGTATTTGGTTTAATATCCTGAAGCAATTGCGTGGAATTATCTGGCCAGATAATCCTTAACGAATCTATGTTTTCCACTTTTCCCAGGCCAATATTCATCGTATAATCCATAGATGACTGAAAGCCCCTGGAAGGATTCTGTTCCTGCATCAGCATCCCCTTTTCGTGATATAACCTAATAACACTACCAATTCCAAAGCGGTTCTTTTGATTACCTTTTAGCTGAATCCTTAGATGATTTCTATCTTTCAATTTATCTGAATTATTGCGATAAATAAAAGATTCCATATTTACATTATTTACCACCAGATCCAGATCACCATCATTATCAAGATCGCCATAGGCACAACCGTTGGACAAACTTGGGATTCCCAGTCCCCACTCTTTTGCAGAATTCTTAAATTTCAAATTACCGGTATTCTGAAAGGCATAATTGGGAAGTGGAGTTATAGGCATTTTATTTATAATGGAATCTATAGCCTCCTTTTTCCCGGTTAATGCCATTTTCTGGATAATTTCATTGGCGAAAAATTCCACAAAATCTATATTGGTAAGATCGTGGTTAATCCCATTGGTAACATAAATATCACGATTCCCGTCATTATCCATATCGAAAATAAGGCCAGCCCAACTCCAGTCGGTAGCCTCTACCCCACTAAAATTGGCAATTTCAGAAAAGGAATTATTGCCGTTGTTCAGCTGAAGCGTATTATGTATATATTGCTGAAAGAAATCCTTGCTTTGCTTCAGTTTAAAAACATTATAGCCCTCGAATTCCATCACAGATTTTACGCGCTCTTCAGAATCGGGTAGCATATCGGTAATAAAAATATCACTATAACCATCATTATTGATATCTGCCATATCCACGCCCATTGCTGAAAGGCATAGGTGCGATGTCCACTTCTCTATTTCCTCGGTAAAAGTTCCATCCTGATTATTGATATAGAGATAATCCCGTTCATAAAAATCATTGGAAACATAGATATCGGGGTAAAGATCATTATTGAAATCGCTTACCATCACGCCTAAACCAAAACCTATCAAACTTCCGTAGATATTCGCTTCTTCACTAACATCTACAAATTTACCATCGTCGTTTCGAAGCAACATATCTCCTACACCCCGAAAAATTTTAGGAACCCCTTCCCAATCCTGGGCTCTTACTTCCCGCTGTTCGGCATATCCAAGACTGGTTACTGGAATATTACTATTATTAAGAATATAGGCATCAAGATCCCCATCTTTGTCATAATCGAAAAAAGAAGCATGGGTACTGAAACCGGTTTCGGCGAGATTAAATTCTTTGGCTTTTTCAGTAAAAGTCAGATCCCCATTGTTGATATAAAGGTCATTATCGTGGTTGTTACCTTCCATGTTCCCGGCATTGCTAACGTAAATATCTAACAGGCCATCGCCATTGATATCTACCATATTCACTCCGGTTGACCAGGGCTTATTCCCTTCAACACCCGCGGAAGCTGAAATATCCTCAAATTGAAAATTGCCTTTATTCAGATAAAGCTTATTGGGCTTCATGTTAGCGGTAAGGTAAATATCTGGTAAACCATCATTATTGATATCGCCAATGGCAACTCCCCCTCCATTATAAAAATTACGGTATTTAAAAATGTTTAATTCTGGACTGTTCTTTACTTCATTTAAAAAATCTATTCCAGTCTCCTCAGATGGAAGTAAAGTGTAGAGCGTATTTTTATTAACTTCTGCTTTATCTTCTTTTTTATCCTTATTACAGGAGATAAGTAGTGGAAAAAAGACAAAGCTGAGAAAGGTTAAATATGTATAGAATTTCATGTTTTTAATTATTGCTTTTCAAAATAACTGGGGTTCCATTATTCAGGCTTATAACAAGATGTAATTCACCATTTATGCAGATTTCATCAATATCCCGGGCAGCCCCGGAAACGCCAGGTATTTCTCCTTTATAAACTTCAAAAAAATCATTTTTATCGTTAATAAGAACAGTACCATGGCTGGCATCTAATCTACCCAATTGAGTGCTAATTTCATAGTTGTTTCCTGCTAAAAATAGATCAGGATATCCGTCATTATTGTAATCATGCTTATTAATGGCAAAAATTGAAGAGACCTGTGCTTCGAAGGGTAAAATATGCTTTTTAAAAGTATTATTCCCTTTATTTTCAAAATAGCAACTGGCCAGTTCAAAAACCTGCTTTATTTCAGCATTTTCAAGCTTTTCTTCGGGTAATATTTCAGAAAAATCTGCAGCTGCGTACTCTTTATAAGTCTGAAATTTCTTTTTCAAAAAAGGCATTTGTTTATCAAGTTCATCCTTAGACGAAAAAGCGGTCTCCTTATTACCGTAAAAATAACTCACCACAGGATTTATAGATTTATTTCCATCAAAATCCCCGAGATAAAGCTTTATTGGTTTTTCTTCAGAGGCTTTTAATCTGGAGTTAAGCCCCCAGTTACCCGCCACTATATCAATATCACCATCTCCATCAAAATCATCTGCGGTTACGCTATTCCACCATCCATTTGTATTCTCAAGTTCAGCATTGAGTTTGGTAAATTTTTTACCGTTATTGAGGAAAATGCTGATTGGCATCCAATGGCCCACCACAATAGCATCCTGAAAATTATCATTATTGATATCGATCCAGATAATATCCTGAACATTTCCTGCCTTTTTAAATGCCTCGGAATACTGACTTGTTATTTCTTTGAAATTGCCTTTCCCATCATTTAAAAACAAATACTGTACTGGAGTTTTACCATATTCTCCAGGAACTATATTTGCGCTAAAGCAAACATCGGGAGCGCCATCAGCATTCAGATCTACCGAAGTCACTTTGGAAGCATTTAAGGCAAGATCTTTAAACTGTTGATCATCTAATTCAAATTTCCCATTTTTGTTTATATACAATCGCGGTTGCAAAGCTTTTCCTTTTGTAAATTCATTACCTCCACTTACCACTATTAAATCCTGATCTTTATCGCCGTCTACATCAAAAAATATTTGATCTATATCTTCTGAAATAGCAGCATCCTTAAAAATATTATTTTCCCTTTTTTCCAAACTACCATCAGGGTTTTGCAACCACATATTTAAAGCCTGCGTTTTCCCCCCACCTATAATTAAATCTTCAAGATCATCGCCGTTAATATCGCCAACAGCAATTCGCGGACTCAAATTTCCATAACCGAAGGGAATTAGAGGTTCACGGTTAAACTCAAGGGT
The DNA here is from genome assembly GCF_029937855.1 of Christiangramia sp. Classification (GTDB taxonomy): domain Bacteria; phylum Bacteroidota; class Bacteroidia; order Flavobacteriales; family Flavobacteriaceae; genus Christiangramia. Next base: position 67,597 of record NZ_JAPYPC010000009.1, on the reverse strand, counting down.
AGATTGCTCCACATGCCTGTAGTCTATCAAAGAATCCTTTTTAGTGAAGAGAGGGATTATTTGTGAATCATTATAAACCAGAGAGTCGGCATCCTTTATATTGAAAGCGATTATTGTATTGGCATTAATATTATATTTTGTTTCCGTTAAAAACCCCGGCCAAATTACTTTAACTGAATCTACCACTGAATGATCGGATAAACCAAAATGAACACCTGGAGACAAAGAAGAAAGATAACCTTTGCTTAAATAATGCTCCTGCTGTTGCATCTTGCCATTGGAATACACCAAAACTTTTGCACCTATTCCCAATGTATTAGAATTATTTCCTTTAAGATTAACCTTCAAATAATTATTTCTGTTTAATCTTTCTGCGTTATTCTTAAATATACCTGCATTTTTATCAGTATTGTTCACAACTAAGTCCAAATCCCCATCATTATCCAGATCTGCATACACAAAACCATGGCTATAAGTAGGTGCTGCTTCAAGCCATTTTTCAGTAGTGTTTTCAAAGGTATTATCACCGCGGTTCCTGAAAATATAATTAGATAATTTTTTAGCAGGCAATTCCTTTATAAGATCATCATAATTTTCAAATTCTCCCCGGCTTAATTGTTTCTGAATTTTTTCATTGGAGATAAAACGTATAAAGTCCATATCGTTAGTTGCCCCCTTGATCCCATTGGTAATAAAAAGATCTTTATTGGTATCATTGTCAAAATCTGCAAACAGTGCACCCCAGGACCATTCTGTGGCTGCTATCCCACTTAGATATGCGGTTTCCGAAAAATTCAGTTTTCCAGTATTTAGATGTAACGTATTTTGCATGTATTGTGGAGAAAAACCATTCTTCAGGTAATTAGAATAGGTTTGATATGGAAATTCCAGACCTGAAGTTTTATAGGTTTCCAAATCTTCAGGAAGCATGTCTAGAGATATTATTTCTGCAAGGCCATCATTATTAATATCTGCAATGTCGTTTCCCATTGAGAAATGAGAAGTATGACCCATTTTTTCAGGCTCAGTGGTAATCAAATCCTGAAATTTGCCATTTTTCTGATTGATATATAAATAATCATTCTCAAAGAAATCGTTACCAACATAAATATCGGGGTATAGATCGTTATTAAGGTCGCCAACGGCAACTCCCAATCCATAACCAATCACTCCCTGAAATATTCCCGATTCTGAACAAACATCTTTATAAAATCCATTATCATTTCTAAATAAACGGTCTCCCGATTTTGGATCAAAACTTTGCCTTTTACTGCCTCTGCCGTAGTTTCTATTTGGGTGCACTGAATGATTCAGTAAAAACATATCCAGATCACCATCCAGATCGTAATCTAAAAATACAGATTGAGTGGAAAAACCTGAAAAATCAAGACCGTACCTGGCTGCCTGTTCTTTAAATACAGGTATGCCATTTTCATCTGCGCCCTGATTAACATACAGAAGATTATGACCCTTAAGCTTCTGAAATCCACTTACCTTACAAACATAAAGATCAAGTAAACCATCTCCATTCACATCTACATTACTCACTCCAGTGGTCCATCCATCAGCATTGTTTATTCCGGATGTTGTAGTAATATCTTTAAAGATAAAGTTACCGGTATTAAGAAAAAGCCTATCCTCTTTTTCGTTCGAGGTGAAATATAAATCTTTAAGTCCGTCATGGTTATAATCCCCTGCCGCGACACCGGCTCCATTGTAATAATAGAGATAATTAAAAATATTAAGTTGAGAATCCTGATTAAGTTCGTTGGAAAACTTAAGATTAGAATGGGATACTTTAACCTCTTCGAAAAGAAGGTCCTGTTTTTTGCAAGCCTGCAAGAACATAAGCATAATGAAAGAAAATAAAAGAAATATTCTACTTCTAAGCATAAAATCCTTCAACTATAATTCGCAGCAATCTATTATAAAATATTGTTAAATGTAAAACATTTTATAAAAAATAAGAGGGCGAATTCGCCCTCTTATTCCACTAAGTTTAAAGTTTATTAATAACCCGGGTTTTGGGTTAAATTAGGGTTCAATATTAACTGGTTCGCTGGAATTGGAAACAGATTTTTGTTTTCATCTCCAACTGCAGAAGGAGATTTAAGAGCCCAATCCCTTGTATATTCTCCAAAGCGTATCATGTCATTTCTCCTCCAGAATTCCATGTATAGTTCTCTTCCTCTTTCTTCCAGAAGATCACTTTCGGAAACACTTCCTAAAGGCATGGCTTTTCTAATAGATCTCAATTCATTAACCATAGCAGTAGGATCACCCCCACTTCTCATCATTGCTTCAGCTTTCATCAAATAAGCATCTGAAAATCTAAAAAAGATTTCATGTTCTGTGAAAGCACCGTAACGAGGATTATATTTTATAGTTCTAATCCCGGTGGTTTCGCTGTTGTTGATTAAACTAACCTGTCCATCTAAATTTGTAAACTGTCTTTTAAAAGTCAGTGGATTACCTCCCCTATCGTTTAATGGAGTACCATCATAATCATACTGCTGATTGATTAAAAATCCAAAACCAACACTAGATCCATCTGCAAAACCATCATCATTATTGTCAATAGCTCCGTCAAAAGATCCGGCAGGAAGACCAGAAGGTGGAACATATCCACGTCTTTCTTCCTGACCATCTAGAGGTTCTCCTTCAGCCGTCCCACGGTTGAACTCAGAGTCACCTTCGAACATATCGTAAAATTCAGCAAGAGTTGAAAACCCATTCCATCCACCACCTGTTTGATCTGGTGCCATATTGTAATGTAAACCGTTCCATATCCTGTTCCCTACTGAAGTTGGAATAAACCAGATTGTCTCTTTATCCAATTGCTTTCTAAATATATCAAAATATCCTTCCTCAAGTTCATAACCTGCACCAGAAATTTCATCTACGAGGTTAATAACCTGATTCATATCAGCATTGTTAGGTTCGGTTCCAAGATAGATATGTTTATTTAATAATACTTTTGCTAATAGATACCTAGCAGCTGCTTTACCTGGGCGGGCGTTTGCAGAACTTGCATCACCAACACCAGTACCCGGGCCAACCTCAGGTAATCCGGCAATTGCAGCGTTTAAATCTGAAACAATTTGATCTACCGCTTCCTGTCCTCTAAGCACAGTTGGATCCTCAAATATGGGCGCCTGGGGATCACGGACAGGAACCTGACCAAAATTATCTAGAATAACCCACATTCCAAGAGCTCTTAAGAACTGAGCATTCGCCTCTTGCTCCGGAGTACTGTTAGTTAATTCCGAAAGCACTTGTGCACCCTGGAAATGAAGTGTATTCCATTGGTTCCAAACATTTAAAATAAAGGTATGGTCAGCTCGCCAATCGTGTTGGTGTAATTGTCTCCATATACCATTGTCTCCCCAGTCTGATCCTCTGGTTGGCACCAGAGCTTCATCTGTTGTAACCTCACTAAGGGCATATAAATTAGCCTGATCACCTATATAACCCCGAAGGCTGTTGTATGCGTTATCCAAAAAGGATTCTGGATCACTTACTCCCTGAAATCCCGCTTCACTGGCATCTACGATAATTGAATCTGTACCTTCAATTTCCAGATCACTACATGAGGCCAAAGTACCGCCAATCAGAATAAATCCGAGAAGCAATCTCAACATATTTTTAGTTTTCCTAATATTTTTCATTTTCAATTTTCTTTAATTAAAAGCTAGCATTAAGTCCTAACGAAACTGTTCTTGGTCTAGGATAAGACGCATAATCTATTCCTGCTGTAGGAATAGCCGAAGCATTCAAAGATCCTGTATTTGTTGAAATTTCTGGATCCAATCCGCTATAATCTGTAATTATAAAAAGATTTTGACCTATCACACTAAGTCGCAAAGATTTTACAAATCCGTCTCTGTCTAAAGGTAGATTATAACCCAAAGATGCAGAGGTAAGCCTTACAAAATCTCCTTTTTCAAGGAACCTGGTAGAAACAGCTACCGACGAAGCAGGATTTTCATTAGTTGTTAAGACATCTTCCGTTACATTTTTACCAATAAGTAATGCACTTTTAGTGAAAAAAGCATTATTAGTTGCGTTATAAACGTAGAAATCGAATTGTCCATTAAAATAAGCTGCAAAATCAAAATCTTTATAGCGTGCATTCATTGAAAGACCACCATTCCAATCTGGAACTGCATCTTTTCCTACAAAGGATTTATCTGCATCGGGATCTCCCACTCCATTACCATCAATATCAAGATAAGTTGGATTTCCATCCTGATCAAAACCGGTAAATTCTGCCATATAGAAGGAAAACAATGGATGTCCTGCCGATAGCTGCTGAGAAAATGCTCCCGTTAATCCATTACCTCGAATAGCCCCAGTAGGGATTACAAAAGGAGTATCCTGCACCTCATTATCATTATACGCAATATTGAAACTTGCAGAAAAACCAAAATCCTGAGTATTAACAAAATTGTAATCAAGAGAAAATTCAAAACCCTGATTTACTACTTTACCATCTAATAAATTACTGAACACTACTTCCCCGTTACTTGGAGCAGCGGTTTGCCTTGGCAATAATAGATCGTTGGTAGTTTTTCTATAAAGGTTAAAAGTACCGGTAAGACGATCGGCATTAAAACCAAAATCAATACCAAGGTTTAGATCGGTGGTTTCTTCCCATTTAAGGTCTGGATTTGGATCACCATCAATAAAGGTTCCGGGTGCGGGAAGAACATTAAGATCATTACTTATTCCTCCACCGGCAGCACGTTCACGTTGGACAAATCGTCCGTAACCCAAACCTTCCTGGCTACCTACGACACCTGCTCCTACTCTTAATTTTAATAATGAGATATTATCCCCTATAAAATCTTCTTCATGAATTTTCCAAGCAATTGCTCCTGAAGGGAAGTAACCGTAACGATTATTTTCACCGAATGTAGAAGAACCATCTGCTCTAAAAGTACCGGTAAAAAGATATTTTTCTGCTAGTGTATAATTAGCCCTAACGAAATAGGATTGGAGTTCATCAAAGTTGTCAAAACTATAGTTCACTACATAAGCCGGTAAAGGCCTGTCAAAGTTCGCAGGTAATTCTGAACTCGTAAATTCAGGCAGTATAGTGTTCAAATAAGTACCGTCTGCACCATAACCAAATACTGCAAAATCATCAATAACATTAGTTACATTTCCATATGCCTGAATCAATTGATCTGCCATTAAACCAAGATCGGTATTATCAAATCCAGCACCTTCAGAACCAAAACCATCCCTTTGAAATTTCTGATAAGAATAACCACCAACTACATCAAGTACAGAGTTATCAAACTCTTTAATATAATTAAGGGTTGCTTCGAACAGTGTATTTCGCTGATCAAAAGTATCATATCTACCTCTTCCAATTCCCGAAACACCATTAAGTCCAATCACGTCTGAGCTAAAAACAGAGGTAGTTTCAGTATCCTGATCATCATATCCAAAAGTCAATTTACCAGCTAATTCATTAGTAATATCATATTCTGCTGATATATTGGCTAAAAGTCTATTCGATTCTGCAATACCTTGAAAATTGTTTAATAAACTTACAGGGTTCAATACATTCCCTCCAGGATTGAAGGTAGGATCTATTGGAGCCGTAGGGTTTTGAGTTATCGAAGCACCGATTAAATCTCCTGTAGAACCAGCAGCCCCAGATATAGGAGCTCTCTCTTCATCTACTCCAGATAAGGACACCTGAGCACTTAGGGTCAATCTATCGTCAAATAGACGTTGCTGAGCATTAATACGTCCAGACAAACGTTCTAAAGATGTATTTTCAACAATTCCTTTTTGATCAGTATAACCAAACGATGCTCTTACACTCCCTGTATTATAGCTTTTAGAGTAACTTAAATCTGTTGTATTAGATACAGCTGTACGAGTGTAGAAATCCTGGAAGTCAGAATCTGATCCAAAATCTAATTCACCCGGGTCATTTCCTACACTTTCAACAGCATTAAGGAAAGTCTCTGCATCTAAAAGATCATATTCATTTGCAGGAGAAGCGATACTAAGGGTAGTATTTAGTTCAAAAACTCCTTTTCTTCCTCTTCCGCCTTTGGTTTGAATAATAATAACTCCATTCGCACCTCTGGAACCATAAATGGCGGTTGCTGAAGCATCTTTTAAAATAGAGATACTTTCTATATCGTTTGGGTTAAGGAAATTTAGAGGATTCTTTCCTCCTGAACCTCCAATACCAGCTACGTTTGTTTCAGGTGCAGATCCACTAGTCAGAGGCACACCATCAACCACAAACAACGGATTGTTCCCTGATCGAATCGAGTTCGAACCACGAATTCTAACGTTTACTCCGGCTCCCGGTTCTCCAGATGTTTCTGAAATCTGAACACCAGCTGTTTTTCCCTGAATTAATTGTTCCGGAGAAGAGATTATCCCTCTGTTAAATTCTTCGGAAGTAACGGAAGAAACAGAACCTGTCGCATCTTTGACAGTAGTTGTACCATAACCAATAAGCACAACTTCTTCAAGCTCAGATGCATCAGCTGATAAATTGACATCGATGGTTGTTCTACCATTTACTCCAATTTCTTGGGATTGATAACCTATAAAGCTAAAAATTAGAACACCATCTGGAGGAACATTGTTGATTGTATAATTTCCGTCAAAATCGGTCGTTGTTCCGTTCGTGGTTCCTTTAACAGCTACGGTTGCACCCGGAAGAGGCCCTTCCTCGTCAGTCACTGTTCCGGAGACTGTTTCCTGAGCATTCACCATGCTAACAAACAGAAAGGCTAGTGCAAACAAGAGACTCCTGAAAGTAATTTGTTTCATAAATATTTAGTTTTAGTTGGAATCATCTGGGCTTCTGCCCAAACCGTGATAAAATTATGTAAATAAATGTTAATAAAGCAATTTAACCTTTAAAATTAGCGAAAACGTTTTCGTGGTTTTTAAATTCTATTTTTCATTTAATTCTTAAGTAGAAGCTTAAGAATTTTCAAATTTTTAAAATAATACTTTAATATTATCATATTATTTCTTCTTTTATTCTTCAAGAAAATAAATGCAGAAAATTAAAAAGTTTTAATAAAGTTGAAAATATCTATAAATTTTCTAATAATTCACAAAAAGCTAAAAAGCTCCAATAAAGAAATTGAAGCTTATTTATTTATTTTAATTACAAAGCCATTGCTTTGCCATTACCTAAATCGGTAACAGGTCCACAAGGAATATATTCCCCAGGAATTGGGTCATACCATAATACATTTTCCCCTATTTGCTCACTATTTTTCCAGGCCCAAATTCCCATTTCCCGAACTGTGGTTAAATAAGCGTAGGATCCAGCATCCGGATCTATTTTCATTTCCGACTCCTGATTTTGAGCATCTTGGGTTTCCGTATTCCTTTTAATATACTCTTCTCTTTCTGCAGGTGTGGCTTTTAAATATTTCTTGATTAAATTTTCAAAATCTTCCGCCTTTCCTTCGTTCTGCTCTTTATCATATTCCGCTTCAAAAGCTCTCGAAAAAGCTCCGGCAGATGCTTCAAATTTTCTTTGGCTGTTTTCATCTGCGACCTGATCCATATAAGAGTCTATAAATTGGGCGATATTAAGGTCTGATGCACCTGGGGTATCTGTAGCGGGTAAAATCACATCCAATATGTTCTTTAATGCGAAGCCATGAGAGGCAGATAAAAATGTTGGTTGCCAATCATAATCTGGCTCATTCTTACAGCTTTGAAGTAAACTAAGGGTGGATGGGCCAACTATAAATATTCCAGCACCTAATCCTAAATTTTTTAAGACTTGTCTCCTGTTCATAATTCTATATATTAAGCATTAGACTTTTTAAAATTCTTTGAAGCATGATCTGCGGCCCTGGCTGTCATAGCCATATAAGTTAAAGATGGATTTTGGCAACCTGCAGAGGTCATAAAAGCCCCATCAGTAACATATACATTCGGGACTCCATGAACCTGATTATTTCCATTTAACACAGAAGTTTTTGGATCGCGTCCCATTCTGGCCATTCCCATTTCGTGGATTCCCAGCCCTGGTGCTCCAATATCATCATACCCATTCACCTCATCAAATCCGGCTTTTTCAAGCATTTCAACTGCCTGGGAAACCATATCTTCACGCATTTTCAATTCATTCTCCTTAAATTCTGCATCAAAGGTCACCGTAGGGAGATCCCATTCGTCCAGTTTATTATAATCCAGCGTCATCTTATTTTCATGATAAGGAAGCGTTTCTCCAAATCCCATTAGTCCCATGGTCCATCCTCCTGGCTCCACGATCGCTTTTTTCAGGTCTTCACCATAAGCTGCTTCCGCAATGCTATCAGACCAATTGCCTCTACTGGCTCCACCCTGATAGCCATATCCTCTAATAAATCCAAGATCTTTATCACTTCCGTTCAGGTTTCTGAATCGTGGCAAATAAATACCATTAGGTTTTCTACCTTTATAATAAGAATCTTTAAATCCGTCATATTTACCTGAAGCACCCGCCTTAAAGTGATGGTCCATTACGTTATGTCCAAGTTCTCCGGAATCATTGCCCATCCCATCAGGAAAACGATCAGATTTAGATTGCATTAAAATACTGGTTGAAGCTACTGCAGAAGCACAAAGGAAAATAACATTTGCCTTGAACTCCATAGTTTCTTTGGTATTCGTATCTATAACCTTAACTCCCGATGCCTTTTTTGTTTCAGGATCATAAATCACCTGGCTAACTACTGAATTGGGCCTTAGGGTCATATTTCCGGTTCTTTCAGCAGCGGGCAAAGTGGAAGCATTACTACTAAAATATCCTCCATAAGGACATCCACGTATACATCTATTTCTAAACTGACATTTAGATCTTCCTTCAAACTTCTTATCACCAGTAATATGGGCCACTCTTCCAGAAGTCATTACTCGACCATCAAAATTCTCTGCGATACTTTCTCTAAAATAATCTTCAACACAATTTAAATCCATCGGTGGTAAAAATTGTCCATCTGGTAATTGGCTTAAACCTAATTTCTCACCACAGACTCCTATATATGATTCCACATGATCATACCACGGAGCAATATCTTTATATCTTATTGGCCAATCTACACCATGACCGTCCTTTTTATTTGCTTCAAAATCCATATCGCTTAAGCGATAGCTATGCCTTCCCCACATAATAGACCGGCCACCTACATGGTATCCACGCATCCAGTCAAATCTTTTAGTTTCGTTATAAGGGTGTTTTATATCATCTACGAACCAGTGTTTACTGGGTTCAGCCACGGTATATCCCGTTCTTGCCTGTTTAAACTGCCTTTTTTTCTCTTCTCGGGGAACCTGTCCTTTGAATTTATAATCCCACGGATCATCATTCATGGTAGGATAATCCTTAACATGTTCTACCATTCTTCCCCTTTCTAATACCAGTGTTTTAAAACCTTTTTCACAAAGCTCTTTAGCAGCCCAACCACCGCTGATACCTGTACCTACAACTATAGCGTCGTAATTGTCATTCTCGTAATAATTACTCACAATACATTATTTTATTGATGAAATTTTAGTTTGAAGTATTCCAAATATATAAATTTAACCGGATAATTTTGCGTGTTTAAAAAAAAGCCTACTTTTATTTTTCATTTTTCTTAACTAAATCACAGTTTAAAAATTAATTCCAACCCAATGAACCTAAAATTCCTTAAGAGCTTATCAAGCTTAGCTTTAGCCATTCTTTTTATTTTCCTGGTTTCATGTAAAGAAACGAAAGAAAATAAATCTGAAATAGTCCAGCAGGAGAATGCTGAAATATCTCAAGATTCATTGTTCTTTAAATTATCCCTGGCACAATGGTCACTTAATAAACCTATTTTTTCGGATGAACTCGATCCTATGGATTTTGCAGAAAGAGCTAATGATCTGGGTTTTGAAGGATTAGAATATGTAACACAGTTTTACGCCCAAAGAATAAATGAGGCCGAAGATCCAGAGGAGGAAATGCAGGTGGTTCTCGATGGTCTTAAAGCCAAAAGTGAAGAATACGGTATGGAGAACCTTCTTTTAATGATAGATGGGGAGGGAGATCTGGCCTCTACAGATGCTGTCGCCAGGAATCAGGCGGTAGAGGATCATAAAAAATGGGTAGATGCCGCAAATTATTTAGGCTGCCACTCTATAAGGGTTAACCTTTTTGGCGCTGAAGTTCCCGAAGATTGGAAAAACTCAGCGGCTGATGCCTTAAAAAAATTATCTGAATACGCTAAAGGAAAAAACGTGAATATTCTTGTAGAAAATCACGGCTACCTTTCTTCCAACATAGACCTTTTGGTTGAAGTTATGGAAATGGTAGATATGGAGAATTGCGGGACACTACCGGACTTCGGTAATTTCTGTTTAAAACGAGAAGGTGGTGAAAGATGGGAAGCTGCCTGTATAGAAGAATATCCAAAATACGAAGGTGTGGAGAAAATGATGCCTTATGCAAAAGCCGTAAGTGCTAAATCCTATACTTTTGATGAAGAAGGCCAGGAAGAAATTATCGATTATAAAAAAATGCTGAAAATCGTAAAAGATGCGGGATATACTGGTTATATAGGAGTGGAGTTTGAAGGAAATGAAGTTTCTCCAAAAGAGGGTATACTCGCCACAAAGAATTTACTTGTAAAAGCCGGAAAACAATTATAAACCAAAGCCTCTATTTAAAATGACAAAATTAGTTAGATTTCAACTTTCCCTGATGATGTTTCTGGAATTCTTTATTTGGGGAGGTTGGTTTGTGACCCTGGGAACTTTCCTGGGATACAATCTGGATGCCACAGATGTTCAAATTTCCACTGCCTTTTCTACTCAATCCTGGGGAGCCATTATCGCCCCGTTTATTATAGGATTAATTGCCGATCGCTTTTTTAATGCTGAAAGAATCCTGGGTTTCCTTCATTTATTTGGCGCTGTACTTTTATATATGATGTATCAAAGTACCGATTTCACCACCTTCTACCCTCTTGTTTTGGGCTACATGATCGCATACATGCCTACTCTGGCTCTGGTAAATTCGGTTAGTTTTAACCAGATGAAAGATCCTGCCAAAGAATTTGCGCTAATCAGGGTATTTGGAACTATAGGCTGGATTGTTGCCGGACTGGTAATCAGTTATTTATTCTTCTGGGATGCGCCGGAAGCCAGGCAGGAAGGTATGCTCAAATATACTTTTCTAATGGTAAGTATAGCTTCTGCATTTTTAGGTCTGTTTAGTTTTACTCTTCCTAAGACACCACCAACTGCCGATAAATCTAAAAAAGTAAGCATTGTAGAAACCCTGGGGCTCGACGCCTTGGGATTGCTGAAAGACCGTAATTTTCTCATGTTCTTTCTGGCATCAGTCTTAATCTGCATTCCTTTAGCCTTTTATTATCAGAACACGAACCCATTCCTTTCAGAAATTGGAGTGGATAATCCCACAGGGCTTATGACCATTGGTCAGGCTTCCGAAGTCTTATTTATGCTTTTATTGCCATTTTTCTTTAAGAGGTTTGGCTTTAAACTTACTATTATTGCAGGAATGCTGGCCTGGACGCTAAGATATCTTCTATTTGCTTACGGTGATTCGGGAGAACTTATTTTTATGCTATTAACGGGAATTGCCCTTCATGGGATTTGTTATGATTTCTTCTTTGTTTCAGGACAGATCTATACAGATTTTAAAGCAGGTGCAAAATATAAAAGTTCTGCCCAGGGATTAATTACCCTGGCCACTTATGGGGTGGGAATGCTCATAGGCTTTTATGTCGCGGGCCTTATAACGAATGCTTATCTTACGGGAGAAAAAATGCATGATTGGGAAACCATCTGGATCTATCCGGCAGGATTTGCATTTTTGGTAATGCTTCTTTTTGCATTATTCTTTAAAAACGAAAAGATCGATAAAAAAGATATAGAAATATAAATTATATTTTATGAGTAAAATAAGACTCGGAATTTTAGGTGGCGGAGAAGATTCTTTAATAGGAATCCTTCACCGGGTAGCCGCTAATATGTTTGACCAGTTTGAAATTGTTGGAGGAGTTTTTGACATAGCACATGCTAAAAGTTTAAAATTTGGAGAAAAACTTCAATTAGATAGCACAAGGGTTTATAAAGATCTGGATGAATTGATCGAGAAAGAATCCCAGCTTCCGGAAGATCAAAAGATCCAGGCAGTTTCAGTGCTTACCCCCAATTTTCTTCATTTTCCCATGGCAAAACGATTGCTGGAAAATGGTTTTCATGTGATTTGTGAAAAACCGCTCACTACCACTTATGAAGAGGCTAAAATTCTGAATGAAATTCAGCAGAAAAAAGATACCATATTTGCCGTGACCTATACCTATACAGGTTATCCTATGATTAGGCAAATGAAGACTATGATAGCTAATGGTGAAATAGGGAAAATCCAAAAGGTAGACATACAATATTATCAGGGTTGGATAAATCCGCTTATACACGATAAAGAAAAGCGAGCGGCCACCTGGAGGTTAGATCCTGAAAAATCTGGAATAAGCTGCTGCATTGGCGATATTGGAACCCATGCTTACAATATGGCTGAATATGTAACCGGAATGAAAGTTGATAAAATTTTGGCCGATCTTAACTATCTTTATGAAGATAATCCAATGGATATCGATGGAACTGTGCTGCTAAGGTTTCAGGAAAATATAAAAGGGGTACTAAGAGCCAGCCAGATTGCCACCGGAGAAGAAAATAATTTTACTGTCCAGATTTATGGGGATAATGGCGGATTAAAATGGGAACAGGAAAACCCAAATTATCTTTATTTATTGAAAGAAGGAATGGCGCTACAGGTCTTAAAACCCGGGCATGAATATAACAGTGAATTTTCCCTGGAAGGAACTAAACTTCCTCCGGGACATCCTGAAGGTATTTTTGACTCCATGGGCAATATTTATTACGGTGTTGCTATGGCTATTAAAGATAAAACCAAACACAAAGGAGCCTATCCAAAATTAGATGATGGCCTTAGAGGAATGAATTTTATTGAAAAAACAGTAGATTCCCATAAAAAAGGGAATATCTGGATAAATATAGAAGAATAAAAGAGTAACAAATGAAGACTATTAAAGGACCAGCTGTATTTCTAGCTCAGTTCATGGACGATAAGGAACCATTCAATTCTTTGGATGGATTATGTGAATGGGCTTCAAATTTAGGCTACAAAGGCATACAGATCCCAACCTGGGAGACCAGGCTTATCGATTTGGAAAAAGCTGCAGAAAGCAAAACCTACTGTGAGGAACTTAAAGGAAAGGTTGAATCTTACGGTTTAGAAATTACCGAACTAAGTTCCCATCTTCAGGGGCAATTGGTCGCGGTTCATCCGGCTTATGATATTATGTTCGATAATTTCGCGCCAGACGAATATAAAAACAATCCTGAAAAACGTACCAACTGGGCGATAGACCAACTTAAATTTGCCGCAAAAGCAAGTAGAAACCTGGGATTGGACGTACACGGCACCTTTAGTGGCGCATTATTGTGGCATACTGCACATCCATGGCCTCAACGTCCAGAGGGTCTTCTGGAATTAGGCTTTAGTGAACTTGCTAAACGATGGTTGCCTATCTTAAATGAATTTGACGAGCAGGGTGTGGATGTTTGTTATGAAATTCATCCCGGTGAAGACTTGCATGATGGGGTTACTTTTGAACGGTTTCTAGAAGCCACGAACAATCATAAAAGGGTGAATATACTTTACGATCCCAGTCATTTTGTATTGCAACAGCTAGATTATATTGAGTATATAGACCATTACCATGATTATATCAAAATGTTTCATGTAAAGGACGCTGAATTTAATCCAACTGGAAAAAAAGGAATGTTTGGTGGATATGGTGACTGGAAAGATCGGGCGGGTAGGTATCGCCATCCCGGAGACGGACAGGTAGATTTTAAAACCATATTTTCAAAATTAACGGAATACGGCTGCGATGTCTGGGCGGTTTTGGAATGGGAATGCTGTATTAAATCTCCAGATCAGGGGGCTAAAGAAGGATCTCCATTTATACAGAAACATATTATTGAAGCCACCCAGAAGAGATTTGACGATTTCTCAGGATCTGATATAGACAAAAATAAACTAAAACGAATTTTAGGAATTTAAACCAATCAACAATGAAGAGATTATTATTAATAGGATGTTCTGTACTGGCGCTAACTGCCTGTAAAAATGAAAAAAAGGAATCTGAGGAAACTAAAGTTGCTGAAAATACTGAAATGGAAAATTCAGAAGAAAAACAAGGAGAATGGCAGGAGCTTTTCAATGGTAAAAACCTGGAAGGATGGAAGGCATTTAATAGTGATTCCATTTCTAATCAATGGCAAGTGCAAGATGGAGCCATTGCTTTTAAACCTTCAGAAGGAGAAAGAAAAGGAACAGAGAATTTGATCACTAAAGAAGAATTTGAAAATTTTGAATTATCCCTGGAGTGGAAAATTTCAGAAGGTGGAAATAGCGGAATTATGTGGGCTGTCCAGGAAAGTGAAAAATATAATGAACCTTATTTAACAGGTCCGGAGATTCAGGTACTCGATAACGAGAAACACCCTGATGCGAAAAATGGCCTTAACCGAACTGCAGGAGCTTTATATGATATGGTGCCCCCTTCAGAAGATGCCACCAAACCTGCAGGAGAGTGGAACAAAGAAGTTATTCATATAGATCATCAGGAGAATATTGGTTGGGTAAAACTGAATGGCGTAAAAGTGACAGAATTTCCTGTGCATGGAGACGAATGGAAGAAAATGGTGAGCAAATCAAAATTCAGCGAATGGGAAGGTTTTGGCGCCAGTAGGAAAGGACATATTGCTTTGCAGGATCATAGCGACCCGGTATGGTACAGGAATATAAAAATTAAACAATTATAATTTCAGTTTCCTAAAAGAGGTTTTCTAGAAGTTCTTAGTTCGTCAGGTTGAACTTGTTTCAGCATCAAATTATTTGTGTATATCAATAATTTCAAAAGACGTTTTTAAGCTTTTTAGAAAGCCTCTTTTTATTGACTTATATTAGCCACTATCTGAAACATAAAAATTAATTATATGCAAAAGTTAGAGGTAAGTTTTAAAAACTCCAGTTCCAAAGTGCTCAAAGGAGTACTGGAATTACCCACCAATAAAAAACCCAAAAACTTCGTACTTTTTGCCCATTGTTTTACCTGCAACAAAAATTTTCATGCCCCTTCCAAAATAGGTAAAAGCCTGGCCTCTAAAGGCTACGGACTTTTACGCTTTGATTTTACAGGACTTGGGGATAGCGAAGGTGATTTTGAAGACACCAATTTCTCCAGTAATGTAGAGGATCTAATAGCCGCAGCTGAGTTTTTGAAAAAGGAGTATGTTGCTCCTACAATGATCGTTGGGCATTCTCTTGGTGGAGCCGCTGCCCTATTTGCATCCAAACAAATTGATTCCATCAAATGTATCGTCACCATTAATGCGCCGTCCAATTTGTCCCATGTTCAGAAGCATTTTGAAACCAGTGTAGACGAAATAGAACAGGCAGGATTTGCCAATATTAAAATTGGTGGTCGCAGCTTTAAAATAAAAAAACAATTCATTAAAGACCTCAAGTCTAACGAGGATGCTTCTGCATTAAAAGAGATAAAGAAATCACTTTTGATAATGCATTCTCCGCAAGATAAAATTGTTTCTATAAAACATGCAGAAGATCTATATAGAGCAGCCAGGCATCCTAAAAGTTTTGTTTCTCTGGATGGTTCAGATCATATGTTGAGCACAAAAGAAGATTCTGAATACGTGGGTTCTGTAATTTCAGCCTGGGCAGGAAAATATTTAAAAGAACCCAAAGCTCCGGAATTAGAAACCGATCACGAGGTTATGGCAAACCTGGGAGAAACGGGTTTTACTACTCAGATTATTGCCGGAAACCATCATTTTATTGCTGATGAACCTAAAAAAATGGGAGGAAGTGATCTCGGTCCTAATCCATATGAACTGGTATCCAGTGGACTTGCTGCCTGTACCTCTATGACCATACAAATGTATGCACGTAGAAAAAAATGGACGGTTGAGAATGTAGAAACCCATGTAAGTTATTCCAAAAAACATGCTACAGATTGTGCAGACTGTGAAAACAAAAAAGCTAAAATTGATAATTTCGAAAGGGAGATCTCTATAAAGGGAGATCTTGATAAAAAGCAGCTAAAAAGACTTATGGAAATAGCAGATAAATGTCCTGTTCATAAAACCCTTTCTGCACAGGCACAGATCACCTCCAAATTAACCGATTTATAGAGAAGATGATGCTTAACAATCCTTTGTTAAGCTATCCTTAAATCTTTGGTACTCCCTTTGAATAAATTTAATTTAGTTAATAATTAAATTTTAAACCAATCGAAATTATGAAACGTATCAGTTTATCTCTAATTCTTTGCGCAGGCCTGATTTTTACCGGCTGTAAGAATGAGAAAAAGGAAAATGAGAGGGATAACCAGTCAGAATCTAAAATGAATTCTGATATGGAAAACCAGAAAAAGAAGGAAGAAGCTAAGAAAGTAAAAGTTACGCTTCAATCGGTAAGCGATTCAGATCTAAGCGGAAATGTTGTTTTTACTGAAGAAGATGGAGAAGTATCTATGACCGCGGTTATTTCTGGTCTAGCTGAAGGTACTCATGCTATTCATATACATGAAAAAGGTGACTGCTCTGCACCCGATGGGAAATCTGCCGGCGGACATTGGAACCCTACAAATGAACAACATGGTGAATGGGGAAGCACTGATGGATATCACAAAGGAGACATTGGTAACTTTGAGGTAGATGCTAATGGAAATGGAACTGTTAATCTAAGCACAGATGAATGGTGTATTGGATGTGGTGACGCTAAAAAAGATATTTTAGGAAAAGCCGTGATTGTTCATGATGGAGTAGATGATTATACTTCTCAACCTTCCGGAGCTGCCGGAACACGTGTAGGTTGTGGGGTTATTCAAAAATAAATCAATTTATATTTTTTTATAAGAGCGGCTTTTGGGCCGCTTTTTTTATTTACTATTTAAAGTTATATTTATTTCCTCAAATAACATTTATGCAGCAAGACGGTTTAATCCTCGAATTACAAAATGGTAATCAGAGGGCCTTTGAAAGGATCTATGAATTATATTCTGAAAGTACCTACGGAATAATCTATAGTATTGTACATGATGAAAAAATCGCTGAAGAGATCCTTCAGGATGTTTTTCTGAAAATTTGGAATAATTCTTCCTCCTATAATTCTGACAAAGGAAGGTTTTTTACCTGGGTGCTTAATATTGCGCGAAATGCATCTATAGATCAAATACGATCCAAAAGCCATAAAAACTCGCGTAAAAACCTAACAACAGATAATTTCGTAGATATTTTGGAGAGCGGATCTAATTTCTCGGCGAAAGCAGATGCAATTGGTGTAAAAAAATATATAAATGTATTAAAGCCGATTTGCAAGAAATTAATAGACCTGTTATTCTTCAAAGGATTTACCCAAAAAGAAACTGCCGAAGAGCTTGATATGCCTTTAGGAACTGTAAAAACAAAGAACAGAGCCTGTATCAATAAACTTCGTGAAATGTTAGTAGAATAAAAAAATGGATATACAGGAATACATATCATCTGGAATACTTGAGCTGTACGTTTATGGTGCTTTAACAGAGGCTGAAAGCCGTGAAGTCACTAAAGTACTAAAGGAACATTCTGAAATTCGTAAAGAAGTTGAGGAAATTGAAGTAGCATTACAGAAATTATCTTCTGCTGTGGCTCCTACCTATAATGCTGAAGCCCTACTTGCCAGCATAAAACAAAAATTGAGCAATAAATCTGGATCTGGTGTAGTTCACATAGATCGCAAAAAAAGTACTCCCTGGGTTTCTTATATTGGATGGGCGGCCAGCCTGCTACTTTTAGTAGGGCTGTTTTTTCTATTAAATGATAATAACGAATTAAGGCAACAGCTAAATTCAGAAAAGGCGCGTTCGGCAAAAATGGAACAGCAAATTGCTGATGCAAGAGAAGATGCTGAAAAGACAGAAGAATTATTAGCTGTACTTAGAGATAAAGAAGTAACCAAAATTCCTTTACAGGGTCAAAATGTAGATCCGGGAGCTTTTGCAGCAGTATACTGGAACAAAAAAGAGAATACGGCATATATAGATGCTAAAGACTTACCTGAGCCTCCAAGAGGAAAGGTCTACCAGGTATGGTCATTAAAGCTCGATCCTTTAACTCCTACAAGCATTGGATTACTCGATGGATATACTATGGATGAGAATAAAATTTTCATGTTGGAAAATGCCAACGAATCTGAAGCATTTGGAATCACTTTGGAGCCTCAGGGTGGTAGTGAATCACCAACTATGGATCAATTATATGTACTGGGAGCCGTCGCTGCACCTTAAGAACATAGATTAAAATATTATAAACAATAAGCCCCGGAAATCCGGGGCTTATTTTTGTAAATACTTGAAGAATTCCAGGGGGAATTTGACCTCCAAGCATCTAACCAACCAAAAAAATCAAAAACTCAAATCAATATAATTCGACCAAAAATTATTCAAACAAATTTAGAGTTTATGTATTAAGATATACGGAAGAATATATAAGGTGGTTTTAAAAATGATTAATTTAACATTTAAGTATCAGTTGTTTAACCATGTTTTAAAGCCTTTAACCCTTTCCCTGCTTACAACAAGCTGAAATTCATTAAAATTTTCCAGCTTTATTTCCAACCTGGAATTGGTATAGGAAACAATATCGCTAATGGCACTGATATTCATTATGCATTTACGATTTATTCTATAGAATTTATCAGGATCCAGTTCTTCCTCAAGTTGTTCTAAAGAAACTTCTACCGGATAATTCCTGCCGGAATAGCAGTGCAGAAAAGTTGCCTTATTTTCCGAATAAAAACAGGTGATATCTGAAACGTCTACCAGTTTTAAATGCTGACCTACCTGCGCTGTGAACCGCGTTTTATAAGTTCTTTTTTCCGAAAGATTGAGTAAAGACCGTAGGTTATTAATATTTATATTTTCAGCAGACTGCTGAGTATTTTTAAACTTTTTAATTGCAGCTTTCAGTTCGTCTTCATCTATTGGCTTTAATAAATAATCTATACTGTTCAGCTTAAATGCCCTTAAGGCATATTCATCATAAGCAGTCGTAAAAATAATCGAGGAATCTGTTTTTACATGATCAAATATTTCGAAAGACAAACCATCACTTAACTGGATATCCAGAAATATTAGATCTGGGTGCTCATTATTCTTTAGCCATGCTATAGATTCTGCAACCGAATGTAGCATGGTTTGTACGTCTATATCAATTTTAGACAGCATTCGCTGCAATCTTCTCGCAGCAGGTTTTTCATCTTCAATAATTATAAGCTTTATCACGCCAGATTCTTTATTTTATAAAAATTATTTCCAGAGTTTCTTTTTATCTTTTTCCATCAATTCTTTTATTTTACGCTCCTCCCACTGCTTCCCGAAAATTAAAATTAGGTCCAAATACACTCGCCCAATGGGCGAAAACACCTATACCCCAAAAGAAGATTGTAGAATAGTTCGAGAGACGAGCTAACCCATTTATAAAACCTTCCTCTCGGGTCTGGAGCACAAATATTGCAATGTTGACGAAAAGGTAAACCGCAAAGTGGATGTAAAAACCTTTAATATCCTTTACCCTTTTTTGGGCTGCTTTATAACTGATGTCCTTTTTGTAGTTAGTTTCCATTACCTCCATGATTTTGTTTGTTGCTTATCTTTATCCATGATCTCCTGTATTTTTCGTTCTTCCCAGTCTGACCCATATCCGAATACGGAAAAACCGTGGATAGTGAGGCCTATTCCCCATCCAAAAAGAGGAAACCAAAACCACTGAAACTCCCAGTATGTATAGTAATTAACGAAAATTAGAAAAGGTATGACCACGCAATACGAAATAAGGTTGCCATAAAACTCTTTCATTTCCTTTACCTGTTGTTTTGCTTTGAAATAAGCATTTTCCTGACTATTATCTACTGATTCCATAATTGAAATTTGTTTGGTTAGTACAGGGAGTTTCACCCTGAAAACTTCCTCTGTTTGTTCTATTAACACTTTCCTATCTGTTACAACATGGTAGCGATTTATAATATTTTGAAGCCCCACTCCTTTACGGTCGCCTAATACCTCTTTTTTCTGAAAATCATTTTCGACTACCAGGTATCCTTCAGTTTCATAAATTTTAATCTTCAAGGGTTGAACTTCATTCACTATATTATGTTTGATAGTATTTTCTAGTAATAGCTGAAGGGAAAGCGGCACCACCTTAGCTTCTTCGTTCGAAAGATTTTCAGGTATTTCAAAATAAATACTATTCTCAAACCGCATCTTTAGCAGTTTCATATAAGTGCTGGCAAATTTTAATTCCTCTGTAAGGTTCACCAGATCCTTATCTTTCTGTTCCAAAACATACCGGTAAATTTTTGATAAACCTGTGGTAAATCCCTGTGCCTGTTCAGGATTTTCCTCTATTAGAGACGCCAGTACGTTTAAACTATTGAAAAGAAAATGAGGATCTAATTGATTCTTTAAGGCATCAAATTTGGCCGAGGCCGTTCCTGCAATGATCTTCTGCTCTTTCAGCCTCTTGTCCTGCAGTGCTTTATAGAAATAGACCAAGTGAAAGAACATAGATACTACAGCTGTAAATAGTAAGGGAAAGAAATAGTTCTTTATAGATTCATTACTCAGAAATTCTTTAATGGTTTTATCATTGATGATTGTTTCGTCTATCATTCTTACAAAGAAAAAACCGATTAGAGTTAAAACGATCGATCCGGCAGCCGCTCCAAAAACCCTTTTCAAACTTGCTCCCTCCCAGCCTATTTTCTCACTGAAATAATAAAAATAAAAACCATTAATACAGGTGAGAACAAAGGTGTACATAAAATACATTCCCCAAAGTTCAGGTTCCAAAAGTCTTTTCAAAGGCCTATCTGTGAAGGTGGTATCTATGAATACAACGATCAAACAAATAATCACCGTAATTCTCAATATTTTAAGGAATAATTTCATCAGCTTTGATTAGGCAGCAAAAATGTCATTTTACGGTTTAGAAATAAAATCTAAGATTCTGAATTGTAGAATTTCCATTCCGAATTGTCATTTTGGCAAATTTTGGCCTTTAGTTCTTAAAATTAAATATTCTTTAACATTTAATTGAATAACTTGAAAACAAATTCAAAAAATTAAATAATGACCATATTTGAAGCCTTAAGACAGGAACATGAAATACAGAGACACCTTATTGATAAATTAATTAAGACTGAAGGCAAAAGCGAAGACCGTAAAAAAATCTTTGAAAATTTAAAACATGAATTAAAGATCCATGAAGATGCAGAAGAGCGTCACTTCTATATTCCTTTAATGAAGAAAGACATGACGCAGGAAAAAGCTCGGCATAGTGTAGCCGAGCACCATGAAATGGATGAGCTTGTGGAACAAATGGAGGATACTAAAATGGATGCTTCTAACTGGCTAAAACTGGCAAAAGATCTGGAACATCAGTTAATTCACCATTTAGAGGAAGAAGAACACGAGGTGTTCCAGATGGCAGGGAAAGTCCTTACAGAAAATCAAAAAACAGATCTCGCCGATAGTTATAATAAAGAAATTCGTAAGAATAGATAACACTCATTTCCGGGCAAAGAAATTAGACCGCTTCGCTTTCAGATATAAGAAATTTAGACTTGAGATTAACTAATTGATAGAGAAGGTACTTTTGAAATTATGTTTTTTAAAGGATTCCCACATTCAGAAATTTGCAAAAGCAGGGTATGGATAGTAATAAAAAGCTTTGCCCTGTTGTAAATACTGGGTTCAGGTCTATTTTCTAAAGTTTTTATGGGACAACACTGAATAGATAACTCAAAAGCGGAATTTTAAAGTCTCTACGAACAAAGTGAGCTTACAGAGTGCTTCACTTTGTTCGCTATGGCAAAAAAGTTGCTTTTATAGACAGCTTAGTTTACACTTTATCCCTATCCATGCTCATCACATCCTCATGTCCCTTGTATGGACGAATAATTAATCGCGCTGCCTTATCAAAATTTATATAATTGTAGGTCCAGTTAAAGAAGGTTACGATACGATTTCTAAAACCAATTAAAAACCATAAATGAATAAACATCCATACAAACCAGGCAGAAAATCCTGAAAATTTCCATTTGTGAAGATCTACAACTGCCCTGTTTCTTCCCACAGTGGCCATCGTTCCTTTATCAAAATAGTCAAAAGCTTCCAGTTTCTCTCCTCTAATAAGATGTTTTAGATTTTTTGCTAAATGCTTGCCTTGTTGTATTGCAGGCTGGGCTACCATGGGATGTCCCTTTGGAAATTCTTCTGTTTGCATTAACGCGATATCTCCAATGGCAAAGATATTCTCATATCCGTTCACCTGGTTAAAGGCATTAACTTCATATCTATTTGCTTTTTCCACCATAGCAGAAGCATTCAAACCTTCTACGGGCGCTCCTGTGACTCCGGCAGACCAGATAAAAGTTTCTGTTTTTAGCGCAAGTTCGGTGTTTGTTTTAACCAAATGTCCGTCATAATTTTCCACCATGGTATTGAGGTGAATCTTCACACCAAGCTCTTCCAGCATTTCATGGGCTTTCTTAGAGGCATGTTCACTCATTGGTGGCAAAACCCGGTCTAAACCTTCCAAAAGATGAATATTCATTTCGTTAGGATCCAAATCTGGATAATCTTTGGGAACAATATGGTTTCGCAACTCTGCAATGGCACCACTCAATTCCACTCCTGTTGGCCCCGCACCCACTAAAACAAAGTTCAATAATGCTTTTCTTCGCTCTGGATCTTCGGTAATTGTAGCCTGTTCAAGGTTTTCAAGAATAAGACTCCTAATATTCAATGCCTGCGGAACGGTTTTCATCCACATTCCATGCTCTTCGATACTTTCATTTCCGAAGAAATTAGTTTTAGAGCCTGTCGCTATGACCAGATAATCATAAATAAGATCACCAATGCTGGTATGAACCGTATTCTTTTCTGCAGAAATAGATTTTACTTCAGCAAGGCGAAAAAAACACTTTTTACTGGATCGCGTAATCTTCCGAAGTGGATAGGCAATAGAATCAGGTTCAAGACCAGAAGTTGATACCTGATATAGTAATGGCTGAAAGGTATGATAGTTATGCCTGTCCAGCAGGACCATTTGCATATCTTCTTTTAATATTTTCCTGGCGAGTGCCATACCGGCGAAACCACCTCCTATAATTACTACTCTGGGTAAGTCAGTTTTTGGGATATTCATAAAATCGGCTGGTTTTACTCAAATTTACTATTTATAGAAGAGATGAAAGATGGATTAACTTTAAATTAAAGTTTTTTGTAACATAGCCTGTATTTTTACTACCTATCTATTGCCAACCAATTATTCGTGAACAAAGAATTAGAACATCAGTTTGTAACCAACCTGGAGAAAAACCAGAATATTGCGCACAAGATCTGCCGTATCTATACCAATGATAAAGATTCTCATAATGATCTTTTCCAGGAGATCACGATACAGTTATGGAAGGCCTATCCCAAATTCAGGGGAGATTCCAAATTTAGTACCTGGATGTACAGGGTTGCACTGAATACAGCGATCACCTTATACCGAAAGAAAAAGAGAAGCATTCCTACACAGGATTATGACAGCGTACATTTTAAGATTAAATCTGAAGAATATGATGATGAAGTGGAACAGCACCTTAAACTTATGTATGATGCCGTAAGGCAATTAAACGATATCGACAAAGCCCTTGTCTTTTTATATCTGGAAGATAAAAATTATGCTGAAATTTCCGATACCCTTGGAATCACTGAAGTAAATGCACGGGTAAAAATGAACAGGGTAAAAACCAAATTAAAGAACCTTATTAATCCTTGAGATATTATGGATGATTTAGATCTATTAAAAAAGGATTGGAAAAAGCAGGAGAAGAATCTGCCCCATCTTTCCTACGATGAACTTTATAAAATGATTTGGAAGCGATCTTCCTCGATCGTTAAATGGATTTTTGTAATTAGTATTATTGAATTTTTATTAGGCGTTGTACTAGGCATTTTTGTTATCGACGATGATTACTGGCAACAAATGGAGAAATTTAGCCTCACCGAGTTTACCATTATAACTTATGGGCTTAGCTATTTAATTACATTTTATTTTATATTCAGATTTTATAAGAATTACCAGCGTATTTCAACCACAGATAGTGCGCAGCTATTAATGAAAAATATTTTAAGAACAAGAAAAACGGTAAAGTACTATATATCCTTTATTTTGATTTCCAGTGGATTTTTATTTCTGGTAACTTTCTACATGATGATGCGCAACCATGCATTAACTGCAGAACCAACCACTAAAGACATGTCTTTCGATACTACTCAATGGTTTTTATTTATTGGTGGAACACTTTTGGTTCTTGCTGTTTTATTGGGAGCAATTTGGTTGATCTATAGAGTTGTATACGGAATACTCCTTAGAAGACTTCAAAAGAACTATAAAGAATTGAAAAAAATGGAGATGGAATAAGTGAGTTTATAGTCTAGAGTTTTAAGATGTTTGTTAAAATTCAAAATACCAGATTCGTACTTGAGATTTTATATTTCGTCCCTACTAATATCCAAAGCGGCGTTGTTCGTTTAAATCTTCCATGGCCTTTATTTCGTCGTTAGCGATCACCTTTAAAAAGGTAGGATGTTGCTCAATGGCATATTCCAGCTTTTCCACGATCTCTTCTATAGTCTCATTTTCGTAATCTATATCCAGGGGTTCTTTGATCTGAAAACTTTGCAGGATTCCTCGTTTTTTAATCCGGAGGCCTTTTTTATCAAAAGATCTTCTGAAACCATCAATAACAATGGGAATAACCACTGGCTTATGGTTTTTAATAATATGGGCTGTTCCTTTTCTAATTGGTTTAAAAGGCTTGGTTGTCCCCTGGGGAAATGTTATAACCCAACCATCCTTAAGGGCCATCCCTATATTTTCTGTATCATTGGGGTTTACTTCCCTCTTGACCTCCTGACCTTTTGCACGCCAGGTTCGTTCCACGGTTACTGCTCCGGCATAAGTCATGATCCTCGCCAGCAGGCCGGCTCTCATCGTTTCTTTAGCGGCGACATAATAGATATTCATTTTAGGTTGCCATATATAACCCACATTTTTAATGCTATCTACCCTACCGCTTAGGCTGGCATTAAAAACATGAAACATGGCCGTAACATCGGCAAAATAAGTTTGGTGATTAGATACAAAAAGAACATTGGTATCAGGGAGATTCTTAATGATTTCTGAACCTTCAATTTGAAGTTCATTAAAGCCCCTGTACCTTCTATGTGTAAGTATCCCAAAAATGCGTATCAACCACTTTTTCAAAATCAGATAATGCCCAAATGGATTCTTTTTAAATAATCCCATTGCTGATATACTTTTTAATTATCGGCCCTATACCCCGCTATTATTAAACCAGCGGCAAATATAAGAATTGGCCAAAGATTATATTTTCAATAATAATTCCCTTATTTCACTCAACATCATTCCCGTTGCACCCCAAACCACATGGCCGTTTAATTTATAAGCTGGAACTTCTATATTGTTTGCATAATAAGTACTCAAATTTTCGGTAATCATACTTTGATCATTTAAAAACTCACTCAATTTTACTTCCAGGATCGCTTCAACTTCGGTTTCCTGAGGTATCATTTTTGGCGTTTTATGAAGAATACCAAGATATGGCTGCACCCAAAAATTAGAAGGCGGAATATAGAGTTTGGTCAGTTTCTTTAAAACCTCGATGTCATTTCTATGAATCCCAACTTCCTCTTCAGTTTCCCTTAATGCGGTTTCTTCCAGGTCTTTATCTTCAACTTCTATTCTGCCACCAGGAAAACCAACCTGGTTGGAATGAACTCCCTTATAGGTCTTTCTTAGGATCAACACCAGCCTGGTTTGTTTATCTTCTCCTGGGTAGAAAATGGCCATCACGCCGGCTTGGGAAGGAGTTAGCTTAGACATATCCAGATTGTTCAATTCGTTAATCCGGATAAGCGGAGCTAGTTTTCTATGCGCATCTTCCCCGGGAAGCGCCATTTTTTTTAACTTTGGAATCCTATTTCTAAAAATTTCAAATTCCATGCTTAGAAATCTTTCTTTATTCTCAATTTTTTTAGTTCTCGTTTTCGCAAGTTGTGAAGATAAGGAAACTTCTTCAGAAAAAAATCAATCCAGGTCTGCAGAGCAATTGAAAACAAAGAGAAAAGAAGATTCTATCCAACGGGCAAGGGACAGTATTTTTGAATTGCGTAAGAAAGAACTCGCCCAGGAGGAAAAAAAGACAAAAATTGAAGAAAATCCAATGTTTCCTATTGTTCAGGAGGAGCTCATCCCTACCCTTACCGAATACGGAAAGAAGAACCGGGAAAACAGGATTAGGATCAAAACGAAATTTGGGAATATAGATGTACAGCTTTATATGGATACTCCCCTACATAGGGCAAATTTTATTATGCTGGTTAAAAATGACTATTTCAATAATACCTTTTTTCATCGGGTTGCTCCGGGATTCGTAATTCAGGGAGGAAATGCCGACAACCAGATCACTGCTAGCAGCCGTGGAGATGTTGGGAGTTATTTGATTCCAAGTGAGTTCGATGCAGGTCATAGCCATACTTACGGAGCTTTTTCAGCAGCAAAATATGCCGAACAAAATGTAAGCAAGGCTTCTTCTCCCTTTGAATTTTTTATCGTGATGGATAAAGGAGGTACACCTCATTTAAACAATGATCACACTGTTTTTGGCCGCGTGATAAGTGGAATGGAAGTGGCTGAAAAAATTGCCAGGGTGCAAACAGGCAATTCAGAATGGCCAATAGATAATGTAGAAATGGATATTGAGATCCTGGACTAATTACTGTCTCGTATAGTAATTATAATCCATGATAACCCGCTGAATAAATTCCATCGGTTTTTCCTCCAGTTTGACATCCATTAAATCTGAAACTTTTTTACTTAAGGCCAGGATAATATGATGTTGCCCCTCTACCCGCGCCTTATTAAACAGGTTCTTGATTTCCTGAATATCATGATCGCTCAAAACACTCACCTGTGAATATCTGGGCTGATAATTTTCAGGAAGATCTACCGCCAGGGTATTATGGATGCTGAGCCTTTCCTTTTCAGAGATAACCGTAGTTCCAGCTGCAAGATCGCCTAACCGCTGTCCTTTTCCATTTAGGAGTATACTTACAACGGCAACACCGCCGCTGGTAAGAGTTATATCAATAAAACGTAACAGCCACCGTACTAAATAATTAGAAAATTCGGGACGCGAACCGTCTTTTTTCACCACTCTTATTTGTAATACTGCCTTTCCCGGTGACCTGCCGTTCCAAAAAGTTTCCCATAGTAGAAAATATAAAAAAGGCGGCAACCCCAGTACCATATAGTACATTATTTCACTACCGCGATCCCCGCTTGTCCCGGTCATGATTAAGCCTGAAAATATCATATACATCACTATAATTGCCATATCTACAATGAATGCCAGTATCCTGTCCCCTATTCCCGCCACATTCTGTTCGATGCTGATATTTTGAGCGGTTTCAATTTGAAAATTATCCATTAAATATGTTACTTTGGGTTTTATTCAATAAAGATGCGCGAGGCTGCTTTTATCAGGCAAAATAAAGATAAATGGGTAAAGTACGAAAGCCTCCTGCGAAATAAAAGGAGCCTTTCTCCCGAACAACTTTCAGATATTTATATAGAACTAAGTGACGATCTTAGTTATTCCAAAACATTTTATCCTAAAAGCAATACCACCAGATATCTAAACGGATTAGCATCCGGGATACATCAAACGATCTATGGTTCCAAAAAAGAATCCGGTAACAGGTTTCTTACTTTTTTCACGAGAGAATTTCCGGCACAGTTTCATGAACATCAAAAGCTGCTTTTATTAAGTTTCCTGGTATTCGCTGTATTCAGCATCATCGGGGCATATAGTGCTGCGACAGATGCTGCTTTTGTTAGGTCTATCCTGGGAGACGCATATGTAAATATGACTTTGGAGAACATTGAAAACAGCGATCCTATGGCTGTCTATAAAAAAGCTTCTGAAACCGATATGTTCCTGGGGATCACCATCAATAACATAAGGGTGTCTCTTATGGCATTCTCCTTTGG
Source organism: Christiangramia sp. (assembly GCF_029937855.1). Classification (GTDB taxonomy): domain Bacteria; phylum Bacteroidota; class Bacteroidia; order Flavobacteriales; family Flavobacteriaceae; genus Christiangramia. The sequence continues at coordinate 39,337 of NZ_JAPYPC010000009.1, read as the reverse complement.
AGTGCTCGCGGGTTTGGGAACTGTATTTCTCTTAATGCAGAATGCGGTCATGCTGGGAAGCTTTCAATATTTTTTCTATGATAAAGGATTGCTTTGGGAATCTGCCAGAACTATATGGATACATGGAACTATCGAAATTTCGGTTATTATTGTTGCAGGTTGTGCCGGGCTGGTGGTTGGAAAAAGCATTCTTTTTCCAGGTACTTTTTCCAGGCTGAAATCTTTTACCAGGGGAATTAAAGACGGATTAAAAATCGTGATTAGTACGATTCCGTTCTTTATAATTGCCGGTTTCCTGGAAGGTTTTGTAACCAGGATCACCAGCATGCCAGATTGGTTGGCTGTCATAATTATATCTACCTCTCTAGCATTAATTTTATTTTACTACGTTTACTACCCTTTACACCTATTAAAAAAATTAGATAAATGAACAAGGAATATATTGAATTTAAAAAGCAGCGCGAGCTGGGAGAAATCTTAAGTGTTATCTTTAAATTTATCAGGGAGAATTACAAACCGGCAGGAAAAATATTCCTTAAACTTGTGGGACCGGCTTTCATTCTTTTAATTGCTGCAGTATCTTATTATACATGGTCTACCCTGGGAGTTAGCTTTATCTCCAGCGGTGGTTTAAATACTTCAAATTTTCTAATTTCCGGCGGACTCCTTTTTCTCGCATATTTGCTTTATGTCACTTCTATGACGGGAACGGTATATCATATAATTCTTTCGTATATAAATAATAATGGGAAGATCATTGGTTCTGAAGTTTCTGCAGGGATGAAAAATGATTTTGGTAAAATCTTATTAACTACAGTGATTTCTTATATCCTTATTTTAGCCGGAACGATGCTTTTTATCATTCCGGGTATTTATGTAGCAATTCCGGTTAGCCTGGCTACAGCCATAGTTGTTTTCCGAAGGAACAGCGCTCTGGATAGTATCGCAGATTCATTTCAATTAATTAAGGACAATTGGTGGAACACCTTCGCAACACTCTTTTGTATAGGTTTGTTAGTATATTTTATAAGCCTTGTATTTCAATTACCCGCCATATTTTACTTTATGATCAGGACATTTATCTCTGCCAGTGAGGGTTCTGCATCTTCAAACGTCGAGGAAATGTTTGGGCCAGGTTATATTATCATCAATGCTATCACCTCCATTTTTCAATATCTTGTTTATAGCATCACTCCAATTGGAGCTGCCTTTGTTTATTTTAATCTGAACGAAAAACAGCATTTTACAGGCACTTACGAAACAATCCAGAATCTGGGAAATAATAAATAGTCTTGAAAAAGAGGTTTTTACTCATTCTTTTATTTTTTTGCTTCGGAATAGTTTATCCGCAGGAAAACGATTCCTTAAAGGAAGTGAAGCAGCTGAAATATGACGAGACCTCTTCGCTGGTTCCTGTAAAGCTGAATTCTAAAAAAATTGAAAATTATAAGTCTCAGGAAGAGTTCAATTATCTCACTACCGCTGAAAAGGATAACTGGTGGACGCGTTTTAAAAAATGGCTGAATGCAAAATACAATGCATTTATAAACTGGCTTTTTGGAGACTATAAAGCCAATAGTATTCTGGCCGCGATTATTGGGGTGCTCCCAATTTTATTAATCCTGGCTCTATTAGGCCTCATTGCGTGGTTATTTTCAAGGTTGAATCCCGGCGGAAAAATACTTCAAAAACCCAGGAACAGTGAAGTATTCCTTTCTGAAGAGGAAGAATTGATAAAGAACGAAGATCTCGCTTCTCTAATTAAAGAAGCAGTTAAAAATGGCCAATTCAGGCTAGCAATTCGGTATTATTATTTACAGGAATTACGAAAACTCGATGAGTTGGAATTGATAAATTATGAATATCAAAAAACCAATAAGGACTATTCAGAGGAAATAAACAATAGTGAAATAAAACAACAGTTTTCAACTATTTCTAAATTCTATGAATTTATCTGGTATGGAAGTTTCAAGGTAACCGAATCTGATTTCAGATTGGCGGAAAAAGGTTTTATAAGAATGACAGATGCCTTAAAAAAACTAAGCCATGAATAATACGTATAAAATTGCTTTTGGCCTGTTCCTTCTACTGGTAGTTTCCCTGGCCTGGCTGGAAAGTTCTGAACCCGAAAAAATAAACTGGAATTCGAGCTATACTGCCCAGGATAAAATTCCGCTAGGAGCGTATGTTTTCTATGAAACCTGGAATAACAAATCTGATGATAGTATTAAGCAAATCAATATTCCGCCCTACGAATATTTGAATAAGGAACCTGAAAAGGGAACTTATTTCTTTCTTAATAATTATATCGATTTTGATGATAATGAACTGGACGATCTATTGGATTGGGTATCACAAGGAAACGATTTATTCATTTCAGCTTATAGTTTTGGAGAAAAATTGTCAGATACCCTCAATATTGAAATTTCCACTTATATCGCTTCTGAAAACTTCCACTCCCGGCCTTCCCTAAATTTTGTAAATCCGGCACTTAAATTTGAGCAGGCTTTAGAATTCGATCAGGATCTACTGGCCACCTATTTTAGTGAAATTGATACTTTAAATGATGTTATTTTAGGAACAGCCAGCTTCGGAACCAAGAAAAAAGAGAAGAAAATTAATTTTATCAAAAGGGACTTTGGGGAAGGTAAAATCTACCTTCATTCTACTCCGCAGGCCTTAAGTAATTATTTTCTTTTAAAGGATAAAAATTACCGCTACAGCGAAGCCTTATTGGCTTACCTGGCCAACGATAACATTCTCTGGGATGCTTATTATAAATCAGGGAAAGGTTTTTTTACCTCTCCTTTATATATTCTTTTGAATAATCGTGCGCTTAAATGGGCGTATTATTTTGTAATCATAGCGGCGATCCTATTTATCCTTTTCGAAGGAAAACGTAAACAAAGAGCAATACCAGTGGTGGAACCTCCACAAAACAGATCCTTTGAATTTTCACAAACGATCTCCCAATTATACCTGGAACAAAAAAAATATCATGAACTGGGACTTAAAAAGATTTCCATGTTCATGGAAAATATTCGTAATAAATACCGGTTGGATCCTTCTAATATCAACGAAAACTTTTACCGGGATCTATCACGAAAAAGTGAAAATAATATAGAGGACACTAAAAGGCTATTCGAAATTATCTTTAATTTTCAGAAGAAACATGAATATGATAAAGATCGATTCTTCGAGTTGAGCAGAAGTATAAATACATTTAAAAAGCAGGATGGAAAATCAGGAAGTGAACCAAAATAAAGAAGAATTAAAGTTCGAAAACAGAATTCCTCTTGAAGGTCTTAAAGAATCTGTAGAAAGTTTAAAATCCCAACTTTCCAGGGTCATAGTTGGACAGCAGGATTTTGTGGAATTATTGATCGTGGGATTGTTGGCCAACGGTCACGTGCTCATAGAAGGTGTTCCAGGGGTGGCAAAAACCATCACTGCAAAACTATTCGCGAAATGTTTAAAGACTAATTTCAGCAGAATCCAGTTTACGCCAGACCTCATGCCCAGTGATGTATTGGGAACTTCTATTTTTAACACTAAAACTTCTGAATTCGAATTTAAAAAAGGTCCGGTATTTTCTAACATTATCCTTATTGATGAGATAAACCGTGCCCCTGCAAAAACACAGGCGGCCCTTTTTGAAGTGATGGAAGAAAGACAGGTCACCATGGATGGAAAATTGTATAAAATGGAGGCTCCTTTTATGGTTCTGGCTACCCAAAACCCTATAGAACAGGAAGGCACCTATGCCCTGCCCGAAGCACAATTAGATAGGTTCTTATTTAAAATTGAAGTTGGTTACCCGGAACTGGAAGACGAAGTAAAAATTCTTCAAACTCATCATGAACGAAAAGGTAAACTTCCAGAAACAGCTGTTGAACCTGTACTGGAACCCAAAAACATCGAAGAATTAAGGAATCAGATTCATGAAATCATCGTTGAAGAAAAATTGCTGAATTATATTGCGGAACTTATAAGCAAAACCAGAAATCATCCACATCTATATCTGGGGGCCAGTCCCAGGGCATCTATTGCAGTGATGAATGCTGCAAAAGCATTTGCAGCCGTAAATGGGCGTGATTTTGTAATTCCTGAAGATGTAAAAAATTCATTAAAACCGGTACTGGCGCATCGCTTAATTCTGTCTCCAGACCGGGAAATGGAAGGTATGACGGCGAGTACTGTGATAGATATGATCACCCAATCTGTAGAAATTCCCCGCTAGTGCTAAAATGCATCAAATCATTATATTTTGGAAAACGGGTATTCTATAGTCTGTTTAGTATTTCCCTGCTTTTCCTGCTTTCATTTTGGTTTGAATGGCTATACAGTATAACCTGGATTTTAGCGTCTATCCTGGTAATTTTAATTTTTACTGATATAGTTACACTCTACAGTAAATCTTCAATATCTGCCGATAGGATTTTAACCGGGAAATTCTCCAATTCAGATGAGAACAAGGTAGAAGTGAATATTCGAAATAATTATGGTTTTAAAGTCTATGCGGAAGTAATTGATGAAATTCCGGTACAGTTTCAAAAAAGAGATTTTCTTAAATCTGTAGTGCTTGAGGCTCATAAAAAAACAGGTTTTAACTATTTACTGAAACCTTTAACTAGAGGAGAATATATCTTCGGAAATCTGAATATCTACATTTCAAGTATTTTAAAACTCGCCAAAAGAAGATATGTTTTCAATAAAGACCAAACGGTTAAAGTCTATCCGTCCTTTATTCAGATGAAAAAATTAGATTTTATGGCGCTGGATCAAAAAATCAATCTTCACGGCATAAAATGTATCCGTAGAATTGGACATACGATGGAATTTGAGCAGATCAAAGAATATGTTCGCGGAGACGATGTAAGAACCATCAACTGGAAAGCGACTGCAAAAACCAGTCAATTGATGGTGAACCAGTTTCAGGATGAAAGATCACAACCCATTTATTCTGTTATAGATTGCGGAAGGGTGATGAAAATGCCATTTGAAGGTTTAAGTTTACTGGATTATGCCATAAATAGCTCTCTCGCCTTTTCTAATGTAGCTTTAAAAAAGAAAGATAAAGTTGGGATGCTGTCTTTCTCCAAAAAGATTGATAAATTACAAAAAGCCAGCTCAAAATTAAGTCAGCTAAACCGAATCATGGAAGCGCTTTATAAAGTAGATACTGGTTTTTATGATAGTGACTTCAGTCTTCTATATTCGCGTGTAAAAAAACATATCACTCACCGAAGTTTGTTAATGCTATATACAAATTTTGAGCATATGTCTGCGCTTCAGCGACAATTGCCATTTTTAAAAGCGATAGCAAAAAAACATCTGTTGGTGGTTATTTTCTTTGAGAATACCGAATTGTCCAAACTTACCAAAGTCACACCCCAAAACCTCAGCGAAAGTGCACATCAAACGGTTGCCGAACAATTTGTTCACGATAAGCTGCTCATGGCTAAAGAATTACAGAGACATGGCATTCAAACTATATTAACTCCGCCTAAAGAATTGAGTATCAACACTATTAATAAATACCTTGAAATAAAGGCCAGGGGACTTCTTTGATACAATTCGGTTTCGATATTCTACAGTTCGGTAAATAGATTTTCTGAAAACTGAACTTTGCGCCTAAGTTTGTTTCATCATCAAAAAATTATAATAATATGAAAACAATCGCTGTTTTAGTCGCCCTGTTCATAGGGTCACTGGTAAATGGACAAACCGAAGAAAAAGGAAGTATAACGGCCACTGTTCCCAATGTGACCGGAACTGAAGGGAATGTGAAATTTGGAATTTACACCGCCGAAACTTTTATGAAAGCCGAACCAGAATTTTCTGCAAAAGCGGAGATCGAAAAAGGAAAGGCTACCGCTACTTTTAAGGATATTCCTGAAGGTGTGTATGCAATTCTGGTAATGCATGATAAGAATGATAATAATCAGATGGATTTCGACACGAATGGTATGCCCCTGGAAAATTATGGATCCAGTGGAAATTCTATGAGCTATGGACCGCCCGTTTGGGAAGAATCAAAATTTACATTTGATGGTTCTATTACAGAAATGGAGATTCGGTTCTAAAAAATCATCCACCATAATTCATCAATCAAAAACCGAATTTTTATTTAAGAGGCTGTCTAAACAGCCTTTTCCTTATAGATAAAACAAAGTTAAATTCTGTTTTAAATAAGAAATACTTATACCTTTGTGGTTATAAAAAATTCTTATATGACCATTACTCAGCTCCATTACGTACTTGCAGTAGCCGAACATAAGAACTTTACCAAGGCCGCTCAAAAAGTATTTGTAACCCAACCTACCTTAAGTATGCAAATTCAAAAACTTGAGGAAGAACTGGAAGTCACAATTTTCGACAGGACAAAAAAACCTATTCAGCTTACAGAAGTTGGCCAGAAAATAGTTCAACAGGCGCGGAATATCGTGAATGAGAGCGATCGAATTCAGGATATAGTAGATCAGCAAAAGGGATTTATAGGAGGTATCTTCAGATTAGGTGTGATTCCCACGATTATGCCGACGCTCCTACCTATGTTTATTGGAAATTTTATAAAGAAATATCCAAAGGTCAAGTTGAAAATAGAAGAATTGCATACCGAGGCTATTATTGAAAAACTAAAAGAAGGTCATTTGGATGCTGCAATTGCGGCAACTCCGCTTGAAGTTGAAGGTATCAAAGAGAATGTATTGTATTATGAACCATTTGTACCTTATATTCCTAATAACGAAGAAAAAGCAAGTTCTGAAAAGATTGATATTGACGACCTGGAGATTAATAATATGTTGCTACTGGAAGATGGCCATTGTTTTAAAGATGGGATTATTAATCTTTGCAAAGCTTCCAGGGATTATGAGGGAGATCAGCTTCAACTTGAAAGCGGTAGTTTTGAAACGCTAATAAAGCTTGCCAACGAGGGAATGGGGATGACGCTGCTCCCCTATTTACATACTCTGGAATTGAAAGAAGCAGAGAAAAAAAATCTGAAGATGTTTAAAGATCCCGTTCCTGCAAGGGAAGTAAGTTTAATTTATAACCGAAGTGAATTAAAGATGCAGATCATTGAGGCTCTTCGTTCAACGATTGCCAGTGTGGTAAAAGGTGCAATTACTTTTCAGAATGTAAAGATTATAAGCCCTTTGAACAAAAAGAAAGAGTATCAGGTAAATAATTAAAAAAGCGGCCTTTTAAGCCGCTTTCTGTTAAGTATTCAAATAAATTAAACATTGATTTAGTTCAGGATTCTGCCTGGTTAAAGCTATGATCCATAATCGCAACTCCTCAATTTCGTGAGGAAGCAATCTCTGAATCGCTTTTTTTACTTCCTTGCAGAATAGACTGGCATCAAAACTCACTTTATCAAGTATAGTCTTGGTGTATTCAAACATCGCTCTCGCCATAATTTGAAATGATTTAAGTTAAAGTTAGGTTGACAAAAAAATGCGTAGAAGTTTACTATAGGTTTTAATTTTATGGTCGATTAAATATAGTAAATCTATTTTATTTTAACAATTGTTTTATCAATTTAATAGTTTAAAACCTGTTATCTCCACTTATAACATCTCCAATTCCGCCTAGAATACTACCTTCTCCCTTGTCTTTACCTCCGCCCTGGGGAGCCGCCTGATGGATTCTGCTGGCAAGTCTGCTAAAGGGTAAAGATTGAATATAAACAGTTCCTGGTCCGGTTAAGGTTGCGAAAAATAAGCCTTCTCCCCCAAAGAGCGTATTTCGAATACCTCCTACGAATTCAATATCATAATCTACGGTTTGCGTGAAACCAATGATACAACCTGTATCTACTTTTAGTTTTTCTCCGGGCTGCAGTTCTTTTTCAGCCATTGTCCCTCCTGAATGTACAAAAGCCATCCCATCACCTTCTACTTTTTGCATAATAAAACCTTCACCACCAAAAAAACCTCTTCCCAGTTTTCGACTGAATTCTATACCAATGGAAACTCCTTTGGCAGCACACAGAAAAGCATCTTTTTGGCAGATAAACTTGCCATTGAATCTTGTTAGATCAATAGGAATAACCTTACCGGGATAAGGAGAAGCAAAACTGATCTTTTTCTTTCCCTGAATTTCATTAGAAAAAATAGTCATAAAAAGACTCTCACCGGTAAGCAAGCGTTTACCTGCTCCAAGTACTTTTCCCAGGAAACCTTCATTTTGCTTAGACCCATCACCAAATATGGTATCCATTTTAATACCGTCATCCATCATCATAAAGTTACCGGCTTCTGCAATTACAGCTTCCTGTGGATCAAGCTCCAGTTCTACATATTGCATTTCCTCTCCGTAAATTCGATAGTCTATTTCGTGTGCATTCATTATTTTGATAGTTTTCGGCTCAAAGCTTTAAGCTCTAAGCAAGGTTAGTTAACTTCTCATGTATAAAAATTTAAGCTTAAAGCTTAGAGCTTTTCATTTTTATCGTCCATTCAAATTCAAAAATAGAGACTTCTATGCCCTCTTCATTTAATCCAACAGATTTCATCCAGAAGGTCTGCCCTTCTCCCGTTTCTATCGTATTCTTCAAAGCCTCGTTTACTTTTTTACCATCATAACAAGAAAATTTTATTTTTCCTGTAGCCTTTTTAGAGAAGCTTGCTTTGTTCTGTGCCACCAGCATGGAGATCTTTGCATTAGATTCCTGAATTTTATTCATTACCAGGGCTCCTGTACTTAACTCTGCCGCCATAGCCTGTACCGCAAAATACATGGAATTAAAAGGATTCTGATTGATCCACCGGTGTTTTACACCCACTTCACATTCAGTTTGATCTATATGTCTAACCCTTACGCCACATAACCAGGCACTTGGTAGTTTCAACATTAAGAAGGAATTCAATTTTGAGGGAGAGAGCTTCATTTAAAAGGCTTTTGATTGGTTTTTTATAAAAGTAGGAAATATGTTCCACTTGCTTATTCTTAAATATTTGTTAAATTTTAGTACTTTGTTTTGCATAATACCTTCTTTTAGACATATATTTGCATAAGAACCTAATAGGTTATATAATCATCAATCTAAATTATCATGAAAAAATCATCTCAAAATCAGGTTGTAGCGGTTCCAAAAAAAGACGCTGCATTAATTACAAGAACTCAAATATATTTGGCAACCGCCTTTATATATATCTACTTTCTAACTACAATATTCTTATAAATAGAATTTAAATCGCATCAATATGACCACTGAAAACGTCGATCAAAATAAAACCCTGGCTACCGTACTTCATCTGTCGGTATTCACAAAATATTTCATTCCACTTGGAAATTTCATATTTCCAATGCTGTTATGGCTCTCGCGCAAGCAGGATCCGTTTGTAGATCATCACGGAAGAAATGCTCTGAACTTTCAGATAAGCACTTTCCTCTACATGATATTCTTACTTGCTATTGGCGCTGCAACCTTTCTTTACTTTGGAATGAAATTTACCATTGGAGAACCCCTATTTTTCGAACAGGATTCATTCGTAATAGATAAGTTTTCTGATGCCTTGCCTTTCATCATTATAATAGCCATTTTAGGAATATTATTATTAGGTCTTTTTGTTCTGGAACTCTTCGCGGTGATTACTGCAAGTATTAAAGCGAACGACGGAGAACTTTACAATTATCCATTAACCATCAATTTTTTGAATTCGGAAAAACCGGATTTAACCAATCATCAAAATCAATCAAAAAATGAACAGTTTAATGACACCCAAAAACAAACACTATGAAGATTGAAAATACCAAAGCCCAAATGCGTAAGGGTGTATTGGAATACTGTATTCTTTCAGTTCTACGGGATGAAGATGCCTATGTAGCAGAGATTCTGGATACCTTAAAAGACGCAAAGTTGTTAGTTGTTGAGGGCACAATTTACCCTCTTCTAACCAGGCTTAAGAACGCAGGACTGCTCAATTATCGTTGGGAAGAGTCAACCAGTGGACCACCAAGAAAATATTATGGTCTTACTGAAACAGGAAAAATATTTCTTAGGGAACTTACCGTAACCTGGGATGAATTGCAAACAGCAGTTAACATCGTAACCAATCAAAAAAAGAAGAACCATGAATAAGACAGTAAATATAAATCTTGCCGGCATTTTCTTTCATATAGATGAGGATGCATATGCCAGACTACAGCGTTATCTGGAGGCTATAAAGCATTCCTTTTCGAATACACAGGGTCGTGATGAGATCATCTCAGATATCGAGGCTCGTATTGCTGAATTATTTAGCGAAAAAAGAAAGGATGACCGTCAGGTAATCAGCATAAAAGAAGTTGAAGAAGTTATCACCATTATGGGGCAACCTGAAGATTATATGGTAGATGAAGAGATCTTCGACGATGAACCTAGTAGAACAAAATCTACAAAAACGGTTGGAAAGCAATTATTTCGTGACACCGAAAACGGATTTGTAGGTGGTGTTTCTTCAGGACTTGGGCATTACCTGGGAATTGAAGCAATATGGGTACGATTACTATGGATCTTACTTACCATCTTTTCAAGTGGAGCGTTTGTACTAATCTATATCGCTTTCTGGATTTTCGTTCCGGAAGCAAAGACAACAGCCGATAAACTGGCTATGCGCGGAGAGGAGGTAACCGTCAGCAATATAGAAAGAAAGATACGTGAGGGTTTTCATGATGTTTCAGAGAGTGTAAAAAGTGTAGACTACGGTAAATATGGTAAGAAGGCAAGCGCCGGAGCCACCTCAGCCGCTACAACCCTTGGTGATATTATCAAGTTCTGTCTGAAACTATTCGTAAAATTCATAGGTATTCTATTATTGCTAATTGCGGGAACTACTTTGATAGGCCTTTTTGTAGGTCTCTTTGCGGTAGGAACTTTTGGAATCATTGACGCACCATGGACAGATTATATAGACATGGTAAATAGCGGAGCTCCAATATGGTTAATCTCTTTACTTGCATTTTTTGCTGTAGGAATTCCGTTCTTTTTCCTTTTTGTGTTAGGATTGAAGATCCTGGTTAAAAACCTGAAATCTATAGGTAGAGTTGCTTTATTAACTTTACTGGGAGTTTGGTTAATTTCCGTCATCGGGTTAACAGTAATAGGAATAGGTCAGGCTACTAACAGAGCATTTGACGGAGAAACGGCTACTACAGAAAAACTGAATATAAGCGCGAAGGATACGCTGTTTTTAAGGATGAGAAGTAATCCTGAATATTCCAGCAATTTATATAGAAGTTCAGATTTCAGAGTAGAATATGATGAAAATGATAATCGCATTGTCTACGGAAGAGATATTAGGTTGGTCGTAAAATCTACTAAAGATTCCGTAGCTTCTTTAAAAATCGAGAAGTTTGCTGAAGGTAAAAACTTTAAAGATGCTAAAGAAAGAGCTGAAAACATCAATTACTCTACTAGTTTAATAGGTAATGAACTATTACTGGATGGCTATCTCACATCAGACTCTAAATATGGTTATCGTGACCAGGAAGTACAGGTAACGCTATTTCTTCCTGAAGGTACGACACTCTATGCAGATGATAATACATATTCATTTCACAGCAACCAGGATTATTACGGAGACATTCTGAAAAACGGCCAGGAAGGTCATTTTTTACGAATCATAGATGGGGAAACCATCTGTGAAGACTGTCCTACAGATAGCTGGGATAGCGATGACGACACCTGGGATGAGGAAGAAGAAGACTGGGATACCTCTGATGACTTTAACGGAAGAATAAACGTGAATGGTGAAGAAATGAACATTCGAATAGATGATCAAGGTATAGAAGTGAACGATCAAAAAGTGAGGCGTGTTAAAATTGATAGCAACGGAATTGAAATAAACAACTAATCATGAGCACACTAATCAACCTTGTAATAAGTTTTATCATAGGCGTCTTATTTGGCCATCAGCTGGAAAATCCCAAAACAGCTCATACCGAATTTAAAAAACAGTCTATTGAGATTTTTCAACATCTCGAAGTAAGGCAAAAAATACTCGATAGCTAATCTACTTATAATTAGAGCCTCCAATCGGAGGCTTTTTCTATCTTTGGTAAAATTAAAATTTATAAATGATCAAGAAACTACCATTAATTTTGTTGGTTGTACTATTCTCCAGTAATGCACAGGATAAAGTAAAAGGCAGCAGAAACGTAAAAACCGAACAATATAATCTTACCTCATTCCATTCCATCCAGGCAAAGGGAGAATTTGAAATTGGTATTTTAAAGGGTTCCAGGCCTATGCTGGAGATCGAAGCAGATGACAATTTGCACGATCTTATTCAAACTGAGGTTATAGACGGCGTACTCCATATTAAACCAATAAAGGAATTTAGCAGAACAAAAAAGCAGGAATTAAGGATCACTTTCTCTGATACCTTAAAAAATATTAACGTGGCAGGAAAGGTAGAAATTTCTTCTCTTCAGGATCTTTATTTAGGTGATTTTCAATTAGAAACCAGGAAAGACGCCAAAGCATTTTTAACTTTAACTGCGAAGACTTTTACCCTTATCCAGGGTGATGATGCGGAATCTAAATTAAATGTCACTGCCTCGGAAGTTTCCTGCCAGTTAAACCAGTCTTCTAAAACTGAAGCACTGATAAACTCCCCTGTTTTCAATGTGGATATCTATGAAAAGGCTTCCGCCAGGATAGATGGGGATATTCAAGATTTTATAATTCGAGCAGATCAATCCTCAAAATTTGATGGTGAAAACCTTACTTCGATCAAAGCTAATGTTCTGGCACAGGGAGATTCAGAAGTAAAGATAAACACCACAGATTCTCTTGAAATCAGGGCTAACGGAAGTTCTGAAGTCCATATTTTTAATAATCCCCAAATCAACCTTATAGAACTGAAAGATGAGGCGGTTATTGCAAAAAAGGAATTCAGTAAAAGTATTTTTAAATAGTCTATTTCCCAAAATTTTCAAAATAAAGTCAGGATGATAAACCTATTGTATAGTTTTACTGCTGAATTTTAAATATTAGAAATTATGAAATATTTATTTAAAAGCAGTTTTCTTATACTTGTTTTGAGTCTCGTTTTTACTTCATGCAGAAATACCGACAATGAAGATGATAAAAAAACCGAAGTGGAAAGACTGATGGAAGATCCTAATAATAAAGTGGAAGTAAAAGACGGAGGAGATAAGGTGAAAATAGAAACTCCTGAAGGCGATGAGATCAAGATTAAAAAAGATGATGGGGAATATAAAAAGAAAATAGACAGAGCTGATGGCACCGAATCTAAAGTGAAAATTGATGATGGCGAGGTCAAAGTAAAAACCGATAATTAAAAATTCCTTTCATCCTATAAACATAAAATCCCGCAAGAGCGGGATTTTAGTTTTTTGTATACCAACACACTTACACCGTTTCCGGTCTGGTCTGTGGCTTTTGAATATCCTCTTCAGTTTCAATTTCAGCAAGGTAACGTTCAGCATCTAGTGCCGCCATACAACCTGTACCTGCAGCGGTCACGGCCTGGCGATAGATCTTATCCTGGACATCTCCTGAAGCAAATACTCCCGGAATATTGGTTTTGGTAGATTTTGGCTGAGTGATAACATAACCAGTTCCATCCATGTCTAACCAATCTTTGAAAATATCTGTATTTGGCTTGTGACCAATAGCAACAAAAAATCCGGTAATTGGAATTTCTTCTTTTTCTCCGGTTTGGTTATTCACCATACGCAAACCTTCCACAACCTGCTCACCTAGGATCTCGTCTACTTCAGTATTATATCTAAGATCGATATTCTTGGTATTTTCAACCCTATGCTGCATCGCTTTTGAGGCTTTCATATAATCCTTACGAACCAGCATAGTTACTTTATTACAGATATTGGCGAGATAAGTCGCTTCTTCTGCAGCAGTATCTCCACCACCCACAATAGCAACATCCTGACCTTTATAGAAGAAACCATCACAAACAGCGCAGGCGGAAACTCCTCCCCCTCTTAACCTTTGTTCACTAGGTAATCCAAGATATTTGGCAGTAGCTCCAGTAGAAATAATAACTGACTCTGCTTCTATCCATTTGGAATTATCTACACAGGCTTTATGAATTCCACCAACCTGTTTAGAGAAATCAACTTCGGTGATCATCCCTATCCTTACTTCAGTTCCAAACCTTTCAGCCTGTTCCTGAAGGTCCATCATCATCTTAGGACCATCGATCCCCTGAGGGTAACCAGGAAAATTATCAACTTCTGTAGTGGTAGTCAGTTGTCCTCCGGGTTCCATTCCGGTATACATCACCGGCTTAAGATCTGCCCGCGAAGCGTAAATTGCTGCAGTATATCCTGCAGGCCCTGAACCAATAATTAAACACTTTACTCTTTCTATAGTATCACTCATTGTACTTATTTTATACTGTATAAAAGTAGGTAGTTTGAAGCAAACCTTACAGCTATTGTTATTAAGATCGTTTATTTGTTGATAAACCTAAAAAAATAAAGACAGAAACCTGCCCGCCTTTAAACAAATTTAAAAGATAAAATTACCTTTGCCAAGTATGGAATTGAGTTTGTTTATTATTCTTGATATTCTGGGAACCATAGCATTCGCTATTTCCGGGGCACTCTCAGCGATGAACCGAAGGTTGGATCTTTTCGGTATTTTCATCATTGCTTTTGTGACAGCCATTGGCGGGGGAACCTTACGTGATATTTTAATAGGAAGCACTCCGGTTATGTGGATGGAAAATATTGTTTATATCTATCTCATTGGTGTGGTTACAGTTTTAGCAATTATCTTCAGAAATAAACTAAATTATCTCAAAAAATCCCTTTTCCTGTTTGATACCATCGGCCTTGGGGTATTCACCATTACCGGCGTGGAAACAGGAATTCAAAATAACCTGGATCCTATTGTTTCTGTTGCCCTTGGTGCTATGACGGGAACATTTGGCGGAGTTATTCGTGATATACTCTGTAATGAAATTCCTGTTATCTTTAGAAAAGAAATCTATGCGACGGCCTGTTTAATTGGTGCTTTCGCCTATGTCACTTTGTATGATATGGGTGTTAATGCCGATATAATTTATGTGGTGACCTCATCAATCGTAATTAGTATTAGGATAATTGTGGTTAAATATCATATTTCACTTCCTTCATTTTATCCAACTTCTCCAGGAAGTTCAAAATTGAGATAATATCATTTTTATTTACCTGATTATCAATACTTTCTGTATATTTATATAAAATAAATTGGATTACCGGAATTGTTGAGAATTATTCTTCAAAATTGTCAAGATCAATTATCTCCAGTCCTGTGACTTCACCTTATCTAAGTGAACCCCACCTACAATGCATATTTGGTTCAACTAAATTCTAATTTTTTAAAAACTATTATTATGCAAATCACTAAGAAAATTATCGGTATGCTGTTCTGTTTATGTCTTGCCTTGAGCATGTACGCACAGGAAGGAAAGAATCAGGCATTTTGGGTTCATGAAGATCAGGTAAAACCATCGATGAGGGCAGAATATGAAAAAGCTTCAAAGGATCTTGTTACGGCATGCAAACAAAATAATGTAAAAAACATGCAATGGTCTGTGGCCTCCATGAATGACGGGACTTATTTAGCGATCACTCCTATAGAGAGCCTGGCGGATATTCAGGATATGAATTTTGAAGATCTTAAAGAAAAAGTTGGTGAAGATTCATTCAATAAAATGTTTGAAAATTTTGATAAATGTTACAGTAAACACGGAGATTATGTTACAATATTAAACCCTTCGCTATCTTATATGCCAAATGGATTGAGCACCGATACTCCAGGGCAGGATTACCGAGTTTGGCATAGAATGGAAGTAGCACCGAGTAATATGGGTAAATTACAGACAAAGATGAGAGAACTAAAAGATCTTTTTGCAACCAAAAACTCCAAAATGCAATATCGCATTTATCAAAGTGGCTTCGGCAATGTAGGCAATTCTTTTGTGGCAGTAATTTCAGCAAAAGATGCTATGGATTACGATCGCATTTCTAGTGAAAATGATAAAGTTCTGGGAGAAGAGGGACAGAAATTATTCGATGAGATGTTTGAATATGTGGATGCCTACAAAGTGGTACGAGGTAGTATGAGACCAGATCTTGCTTACCAGGGAGCACAGGAAGAAACTAAGATTGTTAAAGAATAAAAAATATGAAAAAGCTACTTCTAATTTTATCTGTTTCTGTAATAGTAATATCCTGTAATAATGGAAACAAAGAGAAAGAAAACATAAGATACTCTCAGGATTCTAAGGAAATAAGCTCTTTAAAAGCTGTTATTCAAACTTATGAAGATGGCGATTGGCAGGCCTACGAAAAATATTATGCCGATACGGCTCAAATCTTCCACAATACTACAGAAGGTCTAAGCTATAAACAGGCCGCAGAAACCCATAAAAATAATGTTGCCGATCTATCTTCTTATGGCTTCGAAGATGAAGAAGATGATTTTGAGATGGTGGTTACAGATGATAACGAAACCTGGGTGAATTATTGGGGTACATGGAAGGGTACTATTGAAAGCAATGAGAAAGAAATTATCATTCCTGTTCATCTAACGGCACGTTTTATCGATGGTAAAATTGTTCGGGAATATGGTTACTGGGATAATTCTGAAATGATGATGGCGATGCAGGAAATGGATTCCATCATGGTAGACCAGGATTCTTTAAACAAACCAAAGAATTAAGAACAGGAATAACTTCTTTTGAACAATTTTAAAAATTTTAAAAATGAAAATATCAAAAATAACATTTTGTATCACTCTATCATTTCTGATATGGATACCAATTATATCTGCCCAGGATGCGGTAAAAATAGATCCTAAACATTATAAGGTGGAATTCGAAAATGAAAAAGTAAGGGTACTCCGCATTAATTATGCTCCTGGAGAAGAATCAATGATGCATAGCCACCCGGAAGGAGTTGCCATATTTATGACAGATTCCAAAGGAAAAATGAAAATGAAAGATGGAAACGATTTTGTAATGGATGAAAAAGCCGGAACTGTAATGTGGACCGATTATACAGAGCACCATCCCAGTAATGCAAGTGAAAAACCTTTTGAGGTGATCCAGGTGGAATTAAAGAACAACTCAAATTCGGCCAGCAAAAAAAGCCTTCATCTTTTTAAACTTCCAGAAGGTGTAAGTGAAATGCAACTAAACGACTTCCTTAAAAGTATGAATAAGGCTATTAGTACTGAAGGCTATCCCAATGCCGGTTATCATCTTTATAAGATCACTGATGATAATAATGAGTATTCATATTTTATGGAAGGTGTGTGGCCAGATTCAGCTACTTATGATAAGATCCATAAATCTGAAAAATGGAAAGCTGCGGCAGAAAAAGGCAAGGAAATGTTCGAAAAAATACAGGCACAGGAACTATACCTAAAGGCTGAAAAAGTAAACTGAAATTGGCGGATCAACTTACAAAATAAGAGGCTGCCTGAAAAGTCATTATTTCGTCAAGCTGAACTTGAATCAGCTTCTAACCGATTTTGATTTTCAATTAGTTAAGATCCTGAAATAAATTCAGGATGACGTCTTCTCGACTTTTTAGACAGCCTCTTTTTTATATTTCATATTAGTGAGGTAATTTCTCTCAATACTCCATAAATAAAAGTCCTCAGTAAAGCTGCCAGAAAAAGAATAATCACAGAAACATAACCGGCACCAATTAAAGTGTATATTGGGCCCGGGCATGCACCCGCGAGCGCCCAGCCCAGTCCAAAAATGATTCCGCCATACATATACCTGCTGAAGCTTTTATTTTTGGGCTCAAATTTAATCTCTTCACCGTGGATGTCTTTTGTTTTATTCTTTTTAATGAGCTGAATACCCAGAACTCCAATCACCAATGCTGAACCTATAATTCCGTACATATGAAAAGCCTGGAATTGAAACATCTCGTAAATTCTAAACCAGGAAGCTGCTTCAGATTTAAACATTATGATCCCGAAAAATATACCTATAACTAAATATCCTATTACTCTCATTTTTTAAAATATTAATGGAAAGATTAAATGGATCATTACCAAACCACCAATAAAAAATCCAATTACTGCGATTAACGACGGTATTTGTAAATTACTTAAGCCTGAAATTGCATGACCCTACGTACAACCTCCTGCCCATCTAGCTCCAAAGCCAAGTAGGAATCCACCAATAATGAGGATAGGTAAAGCCTTCCAATCTGTTAATGCTTCCAGACAGAATAATTCATCTGGAAGATAAGCTTCCCCAGCGCTTTGAAATCCAAGTCCTTGTAATATAGATACGGTCTCCGGATTAATAGCCACGGCAGGATCTTCAGTTAGAAAATTCATGGCGATAAAGCCACCAATAGCTGCACCTACGATGACCGTTAAATTCCATTTTTGTGCGCGCCAGTTAAAATCAAAAAAATTAGCTTTTTCATCAGCTCCGCACATGGTACAAATGGTTCTTAAGTTGGAGGACATTCCAAATTGCTTCCCCAGGAAAATGAGCAGAAACATATTAAAGCAATTAATGGTCCTGCAACATACCAGGGCAACGGCTGCAAAATTAAATCATATTTTCTGATTAAGCTGCAAAGTAAAGATAAGAAGAGTCGTCTAACACTAACAAAAGTTACATTCTATGCAGAAGTGACAAAATCCTGAATATTCTCAAGAACTTTTTTAGAAAGCCTTTCCAGGGTTTTCGTTGACCAGCCTGCACTGGTTTTCTGAGCGATAAGGTTCTCAATTTCCAATGTTTCTGAAGAAAGCTCCTTCTTTCCGTCTCCATCGAAAATGGCAAAATTATCTCCGTTTTGCATCCATTTCTGAAAAGCTTTTTTAGAAAAAGGTAAACCCAAAGAAGTGTTTACCAGGATTTTTCCGTTTCCTGTTCTATTAAAAAGCTTCTCCCCTATCAGTTCTGTATTTTTTGGAAGATGAAACGATATAACCTCGCATTTGCTCATCAATTCCTCAAGCTCGAGATAGGTTACACCCTTATCCTCATATTCAGGTTTTCTTGTTCTGCTGAAATAATAAAGATCGGTCCCAAAAGGTATAAGACAGTCGGCAAGTAATTGTCCGGTAACTCCCAGACCCACAATCCCGATCTTCAAATCTGTTAGTTCACGTCGCATTTTCTTCCATTGCTTCCCTTTGAAGCCGTTAAGTAATTGAATGAGTTCAGAAATAATAAATTCTGCTACTCCAGGATCTCCATAATCTCTAATTCCTTTTACCGTAATTCCTTTTTCTCTGGCAAATTTCACAGCTACATTGGCAGATTCATCATCATATAAACTACAGGCCATCCCGATATATTTCAGGCTTGAACAGGCCTCGATAATTTCTTCGCTAAGCTCAGTATGCCACGAAACGATCACTCCTTCTGCATCTCCAATCCTTTGGATTATCTCGTCACAAGATTCAGGATAATCTGTATGTACCTCAACTTCATCTACGCTCAGCTTCCGTAATTCAGAAATGGCTTCGTCATTCAGCTTAGTGTTATCTACACAGACTATTTTGTTGAATTTCATAGTATTAATAAATTTGATATGTCACTGCGAGAGAGTGTAACGATCGAAGCCGTCTCATGAAATTGATTGCAATTATCATGAGATTGCTTCGCCTTTTGGGCTCGCAATGACCGGAATTAAGGCACGAGTAGAACCACGTCACTGCGAGAGAGCTTGCGACCGACGTCTCCGCTAATTTACGACCTCAGTTGAGATCGCTTCATTTCATTCGCGATGACTTAATAAATTTACTGCGAAGAAGGAACGACTGAAGCAGTCCCATCATACTACAACGGAATATTCCCGTGTTTTCTATTAGGTCGCAGAACGTGTTTGTTTTCCAGTGCGCTAAAAGCTCTAATTAATTTTCTTCGGGTATCTTTTGGCATGATCACTTCATCAATAAAACCACGTTGCGCAGCTTCAAATGGAGTTGCAAATTTTTCAGCATACTCAGCTTCTTTCTCGGCTAATTTCTTTTCCGGATCTTCAGATTGAGCAATTTCTTTCCTAAAAATAATTTCAGAAGCTCCCTTCGCTCCCATAACAGCAATCTCTGCCGTTGGCCAGGCAAAATTAAAGTCGGCACCAATATGCTTAGAATTCATCACATCATAAGCACCACCGTAAGCTTTTCTGGTAATTACAGTCACTTTTGGTACTGTTGCTTCACTAAGTGCGTAAAGCAGCTTAGCACCATGTAAAATGATCCCGTTCCATTCCTGATCTGTCCCTGGAAGGAATCCCGGAACATCTACCAGTACTAAAAGCGGAATATTAAAGCAATCACAGAATCTGGTAAATCTTGCGGCTTTTTTAGAGGAATCTACATCCAGCACTCCGGCAAGGCTCATCGGCTGGTTAGCGATTACCCCAACGCTTCTTCCTCCAATTCTGGAAAAACCTACGATGATGTTATCTGCATAGTTCTTATGAACTTCAAAAAAAGAATCATCATCTATAATCCCTTTGATCACCTCGTGCATATCGTAAGGCTTGTTGGAACTATCGGGAACGATATTCTCCAGTACTTCACGATGCTCATCGCCAAGCTCATATTCCAGTTTTTCCGGAGCTTTTTGATTGTTCTGAGGCATATAACTTATTAACTGCTTGATATTCTCAAGACAGATAATATCATTTGCCGCTGTAAAATGAGTCACCCCAGATTTAGTAGAGTGTGTGCTCGCTCCACCGAGTTCTTCTGAAGTTACATTTTCATTAGTAACTGTTTTCACCACGTTTGGTCCCGTAACGAACATATAAGAAGTATCCTCCACCATCAAGGTAAAATCTGTCATTGCGGGAGAATACACGGCACCACCGGCACAAGGCCCCATAATTGCCGAAATTTGTGGAATTACCCCCGAAGCTTTTACATTTCTATGGAAGATATCTGCATATCCTCCAAGCGACTTTACACCTTCCTGGATACGTGCGCCACCAGAGTCGTTTAGACCAATCATTGGCGCACCAACCTTTACGGCCATATCCATTACTTTACAGATCTTTTCAGCATGAGTTTCTGAAAGCGACCCTCCAAAAACGGTGAAATCCTGGGCAAAAACATAGACCAGGCGACCATGAATAGTTCCATAGCCGGTAATCACTCCGTCACCATAGAATTTTTGCTTCTCCATCCCAAAATCTGTGGTACGGTGTGTTACTAAAATTCCTATTTCTTCAAATGAATTTTCATCCAGTAAATATTCTACTCTTTCACGAGCAGTTAATTTTTTCTTTTCGTGCTGTTTAGCTATTCGTTTTTCACCTCCACCTTTATGGGCTTCAGCGATCTTTTCTTTTAACTTATCGAGGTTCTGACTCATCTCTAAATTCTCAATTTTAGTTGTGTGGTAATCTAAGTTGCTCCTTGTCTATCATATATTGTTTCAATGCCATAAGAGCAGCCAGTTTTGCTTCTTCTTCGGTTTCTTCTTTTAATGCTTCCGGAGAATAATATTTTTTGACGAAATGTGTATCAAAATTTCCGCTTCTGAAAGCGCCATGCTGAAAGACAAATTTCCCGAAAGGAAGCGTAGTACTTACTCCTTCCACAATATATTTATCAATGGCCTTGATCATAACCTGGATTGCTTCTTCCCTCGTTTTTCCGTAAGTCACAAGCTTGGCAAGCATAGGATCGTAATAAATAGGTACTTCCATACCTTCTTCAAATCCGTTATCCAGTCTTATTCCTTCACCTAACGGCACTTCATATTTCTCCAGAGTTCCCGTGCTAGGCATAAAATCTTCTAATGGATCTTCAGCATATACCCGAAGTTCCATGGCGTGACCTTTGATCTTCAAATCATCCTGAGAAAACTGAAGCTTTTCCCCTCTCGCTACCAATATTTGTTGTTCTACAAGATCCACTCCGGTGATATATTCTGTAACCGGATGTTCTACCTGTAGTCTTGTATTCATTTCCAGGAAATAGAAATTCCGATTTTCGTCAAATAGAAATTCCACCGTTCCGGCACCAACATAGTCACAGGCTTTGGCAACTTTAACAGCAGCCTCACCCATTTCTTTTCTTAATGCTTCATCTAATACCATAGATGGAGCCTCTTCAACTACCTTTTGATGTCTACGCTGAATACTGCATTCCCTTTCAAACAGGTGAACGTAATTACCGTGTGTATCAGCCAATACCTGAATTTCAATATGTCGTGGTGAGGAAACATATTTTTCAATAAAAACAGATCCGTCACCAAAAGCAGATTCAGCTTCACTAATAGCACGCTTCATCTGGTCTTCCAGCTCTTTCTCTTTTTCCACCACACGCATTCCTTTACCTCCACCACCGGCAGAAGCTTTAATTAAAATAGGGAAGCCTATTTCTCTGGCAATTTTCTTAGCTTTTTCAGTATCGGTGATTGCTTCATCAATTCCTGGAACCATGGGGATATCGTACGCTTTTACCGCATCTTTAGCAGCAAGTTTACTTCCCATCACTTTTATCGCCTTAGAACCAGGTCCAATCCAGGTAATGCCATTTTTTTCTACAGATTCTGCAAAAGAAGCATTTTCACTTAGAAATCCGTATCCAGGATGAATCCCGTCTACATTTAATTTTTTCGCTACTTCTATAATTTTATCGCCTTTCAGGTAAGATTCGCTGGATGGTGCTTCTCCAATACAAACTGCTTCATCTGCAAACTTTACATGGGGTGCATTCCTGTCGGCTATAGAATATACCGCCACCGTATCAATTCCCATACGTTTGATGGTTTTCATCACTCTTAAAGCGATCTCTCCCCTGTTGGCTACTAATATTTTTTTCATGTTAATTTCTGCTAATTTCGTACTTCTAAATTCTGACTTCGAATTATTCCATTTCTATCAACAACTGATTCTTTTCCACCGTATCGCTTTTGGAAACAGTAACAGATTTTACCACCCCATCTCTTGGTGCAGTTAAGGTGTTTTCCATTTTCATCGCTTCCAAAACCAGAAGATAATCTCCCTCTTTTACTTCGTCTCCCTCCTTTACATTCACTTCCAGAATTAGGCCTGGCATAGGAGCTTTAATATCATTGACCTGTTGGGAAGTTCCCAAAGAAAGGCCCATATCTTCTATTAACTGATCCAGATCATTATTGATCTTGACTGAATAAATATTGGAATTGATCTTTATATCATAAGTCCTGTTTAAAAAATTAGACTTAAGGACCTCAGCCGAGTAAGAGCGGTTATCTTTTAAAAGATGATAATGTTTGTCTGAAGTTTTTTGTGTGTCCAGTGCTTTGACCTCTTCCTTTGAAAATTCAAATTCCAGAGTGTCGTTCACCTTAACCTTGTAATTCTTATCCATAAAAAGCTTTATGTATTATTATTTTTGACCATTGAGCGTAAATATAGAAAAATTAAGATGTTTGAAGTGTTGAAGAAATCTCAAAATATGGATAATTTCATTGTATTTAAGTTAAAAACGAGTTATGAATCCCGGACTGAATTTGGAATAACTAAAATTTGAGGATAAAGACTGAGATCGCTTCGTTTCTCTCGCGATGACTATTGAAAACTCAACAAGCTGAATTAC
This sequence comes from Christiangramia sp., assembly GCF_029937855.1. Classification (GTDB taxonomy): domain Bacteria; phylum Bacteroidota; class Bacteroidia; order Flavobacteriales; family Flavobacteriaceae; genus Christiangramia. The sequence continues at coordinate 15,789 of NZ_JAPYPC010000009.1, read as the reverse complement.
TCTGTGGATTGTCACTGCGAAGGAGGTACGACTGAAGCAGTCTCAACTTTATGACGAAATCCAATAATTGAGATTGCTTCGCTTTGCTCGCAATGACGTACACTGAAGATCGTTTCGTTTCTCTCGCGATGACAACGCTCAAAATCAAAAAACCCGGAACAATATTCCGGGCTTTTTAAAAATAACTTCTATGCCGACTAGCTTAATTAAAATTCTTTATAGCCTCACTAAGATCATAAACTTTGGAATTCTTTAGTTTCATATCAAGAATACTACTCCCGGCCGCAGATCTATATCCTCCGGCGCAGTGCACTACTACCGGTTTGTCTGTTGGGATTTCATCAGATTTTTCTCTTAATTCATTCAACGGCACTGCGATGGCATCTTCAAATATTTTCCCTTCTGCAACCTCACTATTATTTCTAATATCCACAATAGTATAATTCTCTTTATTCCTTTTGAAATCTTCTACATCAAAATCATCAGACTTTTTCGCAGGCTTTGAGTCCAGCGTAATTAATCCCTTAATTTGTTTCTCGTAGCCTATCTTAGCTGTTCTTTCCAGTATTTCTTCCAAATTATCAACGGAATCGATCACAAGGTAAAATTCTTCCTCGGGCTGAATGATAGCGCCAAGCCAGGTTTCATATTTATCTTTTTCAGAGCGGGCCATGATATTGATACTTTTAGGGAGATGGCCTTTTTTGAATATTTCCTCATCCCTAGTATCTACAATGACCGCATCATTTTCAACCTCCTCTACATTTAAACGAAGTTTATTTGCCCATTTTGTTCTTTGAACATTCTCGGCACCAGATTTATTAATATCCACATTAAAGCCAAAATAATGCGGAATAAATGGCTGATCTTTTAAGATCTCTTCGACAAACTCATCTTCAGTCTGCTCCTTAAACGCCCAATTTCCCTGTCGCTCATTTCCCAAAGTGCTGGAAGAAGCATCGCTCATATTTTTTCCGCAGAGGGAACCGGCGCCATGTGCTGGATAGACCAAAGCATCATCAGGTAAACCTGTAAATTTATTTTTTATGGTATTAAACATTTGTTTAGCAAGATCTATCCTTTTTGCCTTCATGTTTCCCGCTTTCTCACGAAGATCTGGCCTCCCCACATTTCCTATAAAAAGCGTATCTCCCGTGAACAAAGCTGTTTCATCATTCTGTTTTGCTACAATCGTAATACTGTCTGGAGAATGTCCAGGTGTATTAATTGCTTTAAATTCTATATCTCCAAGGCTCAGGGAATCACCCTCATCAAAAGTAGTATGTGGATAATCGGCACCTACTTTTTCGCTTACATAAATTGTTGCACCTGTTTCTTTGTGAATTTGTAAATGACTGCTTACAAAATCTGCATGTGGATGTGTCTCAAAAACCGCCATTATTTTTGCGTTTTGCTCTTCAGCATATGAATAATAATCCATAGGATTACGCGACGGGTCTATTAAAGCCATTTTTCCCTTGCTCACTATCGCATAAGAAAAATGTGCCAGTGGACTATCTTTGAATTGTTTTATGGTCATTTTATTCGATTTTTAAATGTGGTTTGGTTTTACTTTTTCTTTCTTTCGAAAAGGATATAAAGTTTGATTTTTGAAATCTTCAGGGAAATCACTATCGCCGCTGAAGCCTAATTCTATTTTTTCACCATTCTTCGGAATATATGCTGTTCCGAAGAGATAATCCCAGATACTAAGACTCAATCCATAATTCATTCCGTAGGGTCTATCAACCGGCAATTCTTTTGAATGATGCCAGATATGCATCTTTGGGTTGTTGAAAATATATCCAAAAGGCCCATAACTCCAGCCAAGATTCGCATGATTTAAATGGCCTACAAACACTGCAAACATATGAACCAGAAAAAACTCCTGGATACCAAAGCCAATCATCGCCAATGGAATATACTGCACGGTCTTGTAAATAATGGTTTCCATAAAGTGAAATCTGAACTGCGCTGCAAAACCCATTTCCTTCACACTATGATGAATTTTATGAAATTCCCAAAGTAAGGGTCTTCTATGAAGTTGCCTATGAACATTCCATTGCACGAAATCAGCAATTACAAACATGATCAATAACTGAAACCAGGCGGGCAGGGTTTCTATTTGTATGGCAACAATATTCTCAATCCCAAAAATGCCAAGAAAATCATTGAATAACTCCACGCCCACATTGCTTATGGCATTGTAACCTATGAGTGAAAAAAGGAAAAAATTAAAGATTATATAAAAACTATCCAGCCAGAATCCTTTTCTGAAAACCTTTTGATCTTTTCTCCATGGAATAACGATCTCCAGAATCCATACCAGGAGAGACAGACCAATAAGCCAGTAGAAATAACTGGTCCAGGTTGGATTGGTTATCTCACTTACCAGATAATTAAAATACCCGATAAAGGATTCCTGAATAATGTTGATATACTTTTCCAAGATCTTTAAATTCTGAAACAAAAATATAAATATAGAAGCGTTATAGAAGTAACTTTTGTTACAGTTATGAAATTTCATTCAGCCTCAAGTACTGGTTACGTCCAAACGTGAGGAAATAAAATAGATATCCAAGAAAAATCATTAGCAGCGTAGCAAGAAAAATACTATTGTTATTGTATCTGAAATAGATTCCGAAATAAAGCAATGCGGCTACTAAAGCTACCGGTAAAAAATATGTAGAAAGAATAAAACCATTTATCTCAATCCTTTTAATCTCACCTTCCTTTATTTCTAATTTCAAAGGTTTACTCCCGCACCAATCTATTTTTGCTATTAATTGATATCTACCTTCGGGAATTTCAAAAGATAACACCTGTTTATCTTTAATTTCGGCAAATTTTATCCCATTTAAAAAAAGATCGAAAGATCTCATTTTATTGGCCCATTCCGAATTTCTCCTGATAATGAGTTTTGGCATTTTAAACTAATAACTGTCTATGTAACAAATGTTACTAAAATTATTTTATGAAAATAATATCTTGCAAATATGTGAAAACAACTTTTTTGCCCCCAATTCACTGTTTTTTCATAATTATTAACGCCGATCTTCCCTACAGGGATCGGCGTTTTATACATAAAAGTCACTAATTTGTGATAGTTCTTTTCTGCTAATATCTGGCACTAAAGCGTCTTCGGCAGCATAGCCCACCGGAAGCAACAGATAAGCTCTTTCATTTTTAGGTCTTTTTAGTAATGTTGCCAGGAAGTTCATTGGGCTTGGGGTATGGGTTAAAGTTACTAATCCGGCATTATGAATAGCAGAAATCAACATTCCGCAGGCAATTCCCACTGATTCATTTACGTAATAATTATTATGTTTTTCCCCTTTCGCATTCAATTCAAATACCTCTTTAAAAACCATAATTAACCAGGGGGCGATCTCCAGAAATTCCTTATTGGTATCTGTTCCCAGAGGTGCCAGGTCTTTTAACCAGCGTTCGCTCATTCTATTGTTATAATTTTCTTTCTCTTCTTTTTCTGCTGCTTCCCTTATTTTAGATTTTAATTCAGCATTAGATATTGCACAAAATTTCCAGGGTTGCTTATGTGCTCCTGAAGGGGCTGTTCCGGCAGATTTTATAATATTTTCAATAACTGCTTTAGGCACCGGTTTATCTGAAAAATGCCTAACGGATCGTCTATCATTTAAAGAATTATAAAACTCTTTGGTCTTTTCCAGCATTTCCTCTCCTGAAAAACTTTTAGGTTTATATGGAATGTGTTTAAAACCATTGATCATCTTTCCACTTTCGGTCATATCAAATTTGTTAGTATTTATGTCAGATTTATCAAAAAACTACTAAGGCTTTTGAGAGGAATATTAAACTTTAGTAATTTTCCCCATAAACCTAATAAGTTTTTTCTTTAGATCGGTAAAAGGAGGGTGAAGAAAATCTGAAACTGCAAAATTCTTCTGATGCATTACTGCCCGTTTTTTTGAAAAGGTTTTAAAACCATCAAATCCATGATAATGGCCTATTCCACTATCGCCAACACCACCAAAAGGTAAATTATGCTGGGCCAGATGATAGATGGTATCATTGATAGTCACCCCGCCAGATAAAGTATTTTTAAGTAGTCTATTGATCCTGCTTTTTTTATTATCAAAATAATATAATGCCAGGGGTTTTGGCTTATCATTTATATATTCTATGGCTTCTTCAACGCTTTCAAGATTTAAAACCGGTAAAATAGGCCCAAAGATCTCCTCCTGCATCAATTCCATCTCCATAGAAGCATTAAAAACCAGTTTTGGCGCCATGAAATCCGGCTTATTTACCTCAGCATTGCTCAGTTCAATAATCTTCGCACCTTTATTTTCGGCGTCTTTAAGCAGTCCCCTGAGTCTCTCCAGATGATCTGAATTTATGATCCTGCTATATTGCTTATTTTCAGAAATATCGGGATAAAATTTCTCCACAGCTTTTTGCACCTCTTCTTCAAATTCAGCATTCAATTCTGAAGACATGATGACGTAATCCGGGGCTACACAGGTTTGTCCGCAATTAAAGAGTTTACCAGCCATTATCCGTTTGGCGGCACGCTTTACAGAATAGGAATTATGAATAATCGCCGGTGACTTTCCTCCCAATTCCAGCGTGACCGGAGTTAGTTTCGGCGCTGCTGCAGCCATGATCTTCTTTCCAATTCGGGTAGAACCCGTAAAAAAAAGATGATCAAATGGAAGAGATGAAAAGTCCTGAGCTAATTCTGAATCACCTGTTACGCAATGAATATATTCTTCCGGAAAATTTGAATTGATCATTTTTTGAATTACTTCGGCCGAAGCAGGCGCGATTTCAGAAGGTTTTAAAATAGCGTGATTTCCTGCTGCCAGGGCATCTACCAAAGGACTAAGAGTTAATAAAACCTGATAATTCCAGGCGCCCATGATGCCTACAGAACCTAATGCCTGATATTGATAATATGCAGAACTAGGCAGCAAAAACCAGGCACCCTGTACGTATCTTCTCTTTGTCCAGGTACGAAGGTTTTTCATGGCGTGTCTAATCTCATCCTGTAGCGGAAATATCTCCAGGAACAAGGTTTCTTCCTTTGCACGTAGACCAAAATCATTGTTCACAGCTTCCATAAGCTCCTCTTTATATTGATCTACGAGATCTGAAAGTTTTTTTAAACTATCCAGCCGCATTTTAATATTTGGAGGATTCTTTTTAAAGGCAGATTTTTGCTTATGCAGCAGGGCAGTTAATTCCATTTTATTCAAGGTTGAACGAATTTGCATTATTTCTTCCTGAATAACCCAAAGGTGAAGTTTTGAACGGAATTCCAGGGGGTAGTATGATCCAGATTTTCCAGGCGGACTATATCAAAATCCTTTTCAAAAAGCTGTTGCATCTTTTTAGACGAATATTTTTTAATTTTTATTCCGCTGCATTTATCCGGTCCGTTTTCAGAAAAGGTACCGAGAATAAAATATCCGCCAGATTTTAATACATCCTTCAAATTGGAAATATAATCTTCTATCTGTGAACTTTCCGTAAGGAAATGAAAAGCAGCGCGATCGTGCCATACTTCAAATTCCCCTCTAAAATCGAATTTAGTGACATCACCTACCAGCCAATTCACTTTCTCAGCTTTTTCACCAAGCCGATTTTTTGCTTTTTCTATAGCTGTTCCTGAAATATCCAGTAGGCTTATATTTTCATATCCAAGCTCTAAAAGATGATCTATTAAATAACTATCTCCTCCACCGATATCTATCACCGGAGCATTTTTGGAAAGTCCCAGTGACTGGATAATATTTATAGAAACTTCAGGCTTTTCCTGAAACCAACTGGTCTCTTCGAACTTTTTATCCTTATAAATTTTCTCCCAGTGGGATTTAAGATCTTTCATGAAACTTTAATTAAATTCCGCACAATCACCGGACGGAACATTTACGCCTGCTGCCTGTTGGTAAACAAGTTCAGCACCGAGATGGCCAACATAAGCTAAGGTAGCTGAACCTGCCATCATAAGCAAGACCAGAATTATAGAAGTACTTTTAGTTTTTATAAGATCCACATACCTGCTTAGAAGCTCAAATAATAAAGCAATGGTAAATATCCAGGCAGTGGTATAAGCTAAATTCTCATGATCTTTGAGAATAGTGGGGTCACACAATTGGCGGGAAACGATACCATCTGCCAAATTTCCGGTATAAATGGAGATCCAAATCCCTATAACCCCTAGTAATAATAAAACCCTTCCTCCGTGATCCCAGGTAATTTTTGAAGACCCAAGAGTAATCAATTTAAAAAGCGTTGCCATGAGCAACAAAACGATTGGAAAATGAACGGACAGAGGATGAAACACCTCTGTCCGCCAAAATTCTGGTAATTCAACCATATTTATTCCATTATTTTAACCGAAAGTGGATCCAGTCTTTTCCCTTTTTTCTCAACTTCCACTTCTACTTTCTGGCCTTCTTTCAGTTCTGAAAATTCTACTTCAGAACCATTTCTGGTAAGGCTGGTATTTTCAGTAAAATAAAGTTCCAGGGTTTTATTATCGTCGGTAGAAACATAGATTTCAGTTTTATCAGCTTCTACTTCTTTGATGGTTCCCTGATAGGTTCCAGATTCTACCACATCGGTGCTTTCTCCACAGGCAATAAAAAGAAGTATAGCACTAAGAAAAAATCCTTTTTTAATAAATGATCTCATGATTTTCTAAATTTAAGTTAGTTTTGAATTTTGAAATTACCCAAAAATACAGGTATACCAAAGTTTAAGACCGGTTTTTATGTATTTTTTATTAAAGATAATTGATTTTCCTCTTATTAAATCTTCTGAGAATTCTTAAACATTATTGTTTTTCAGTAGAATTAGACGGATTAATCATATTAAAAGATTTCATTAAGTGGAATAAGCCAGGTAGAATAAATCCTCCTCCTATGATCAGCGAAATTGCCAAAACCTTTATAACTTCATCGGGTGCTACACCTTCCAGCATATTCACTTCAGAAGTTTGAGTAATGATAATATTTGGGAAATGAGTATTCACAGCGGCAAATATTACCAGTAAAATTTGTATTCCGGCAAAGATCCTGGTAAAGATGCTATGTTGTTTTCTAATCGCTCGCCAAAGTGGAATAAGTAATATTCCCGATAAGGCAATGGCGATGAGAGATAAACTATTCCGAAGAAAATCTTTTACAAAAACCATATCTGTAAGATATCCATATAGAAGTACCAGTGCGCCAATAATCACCAAAACAACGGTAAATACCGCCGATTTTCTACTATACATTCTTCTAACATCGCCGGTGGTCTCCCCTATTAATAAGGTGGAAGCCAGAAAGGCACATAGAGACGCATAAAATAAACCGGTTAAAAAGGTGAAAACATTCAACCATGGATGCATGAAAATCTCTGAAAAAGTAGTTTCAGAAAAATCATCAGTGATCATAATCTCTCCGCTTATTAATGCTCCAAATGACATTCCCAGAAATACAGGCGTTATTAAACTTGAAATTCTGAACATCCTGTTATACCAGTCCTGTGATTTATCTACAATCGCATCATAATGCCTGAAAATAAAAGCCACGCCACGCATGGTAATTCCCAGGAGCACGAGCGTTAAGGGAATATGCAGGTAAATTATAATGATGTTGAAATATTCAGGAAAAGCTATCCAAAGAATCACGATAAGAATGATCAACCAGATATGATTTGCTTCCCATACCGGCCCCATCACTTTATAAATGGTATCCCTATTCAGTTTTTTATTTTCCCTGGAAGAAAACAATTCCACAATACCGGCTCCAAAATCGGCACCGCCAAGCAGCACATATAAAAACAGGGAGAAGAAAGTAAAAAATAAAACTACATATAACATACTCAATCATTTGGATTATTAAGCACCTTAATTTGTCTTCTCATAAGCCAGGTAACCGTAATTGCGAGACTAATATATACCCCGAGATAAAGGAAAAAACTATATTTTAATCCAGGCATTGGCGTAACGGCTTCAGAAGTTCTCATAATATTATACACTATCCAGGGTTGTCGGCCAACTTCGGTTACCACCCACCCGGCTTCAACAGCTATAAAGCCTAACGGACTTAACAGCGCAAAAAGCCACCAATATTTTCGTTTTTCCATCCAGCTCTTTTTCTTCAGGCTAATAAAATAAACAACTGCGGCAAGCATCATTAATGAACCTATTCCCACCATGGTTTGGAAAGCATAATGTACAATCGAAACCGGCGGAAGGTTTTCTTCAGGAAAATCATTCAGGCCTTTTACTTCAGCATCAAAATCTCCAAAGGCCAGAAAGGAAAGCGCTTTTGGAATTTCAATTCTATTGGTCACTTCTTTATTTTCCTCGTCTACGATACCCCCAATAAATAGGGGCGCTCCGCGTTCTGTTTCATAATGAGCTTCCATTGCGGCTAGTTTTATGGGTTGACGTTCTGCCACATCTTTTGCTGAAATATCTCCGCTAATAGGTTGCAATAAAGCCGCTATTCCGCCAAAAAGAATAGCAATTTTAAATGCCGCTTTATGTAGTTCTGGTCTTTTATTTCTTAATATTTGAAAGGCATGAATCCCTGCCACGGCAAAGCCGGTTGCAGCAAAAGCAGCGAGGGTCATGTGCAGGGCTTGTGTAAACCAGGCCTCATTTAAGAATGCTTTTACAGGATCTATATTTACAAATTCCCCATTAATCACATCAAAACCTGTAGGAGCGTTCATCCAGGCATTTGCCGATACGACTAAAATTCCCGAAAGAACTCCTGACACACCAATTATAATACCGGTGATCCAGTGAAAAGTTTCGGGAAGTTTCTTCCAACCATATAAATAAAAACCTAATGCAATAGCTTCAACAAAAAAGGCAGCTCCTTCCAGGGAAAAGGGCATTCCAATCACGGGGCCGGCGTGTTTCATAAATTCGGGCCAAAGCATTCCAAGTTCAAAAGAAAGCGCAGTACCCGAAACCGCTCCAGTCACAAAAAAGATGGCTACTCCCTTGAGCCATGCTTTAGTGAGATCCAGATAAACAAGATTTCTGGTATTCAACCATTTTTTATGAGCCACCACCATAAAAAAAGGCATTACCATACCAATACAAGCAAAAATAATATGAAAGCCGAGGGTAAAAGCCATCTGAAGTCTGGCGTAGTCAAGGTTCTCCATCAAGGGAATTTTTAAGTGATTTTCAGAATATATAAGCCTAAAACCACCATATTTTCTGGCTCATAAATTTACAGAAAAATAGGAGTATGACCTCATAGTAAAAAGGCTAATTTCAACTTTTTTGAATAATCCGGAAGAGAAAGTTTGATTATTAAGTAAAGTAAAAATATCCGGATATCTAAGCAGTATAACCATTCTAAACAGAGCTGTAACCTAAAACTATTCTCAGCTCTAAGTTGAAGACAAAGTTTATAATTTGGATGCAAAATGGGGTTTGCATGTTTTTGTTCTCCCAAACCATAACTCCTGAAAAAAATTGCTCAGAAATCCGGATAAATTTTAATAAAAAATTTCAATTAAAAACACGACTTAAGAAACTTTCTGAAATTAGGATCAGAAAATGCAGTTTCATAAATCTTCAGGGGGGAGTATTGAAATAAAATTTTCGGCAACCACTAAAATAGCATAAAAACCTGAAATACAATCAATAAAGATAAAATATCTTGGATTAAGGATTTATATTTTTTTATGACTCATGTCCGGTTAAAGAAACTAGACCGCTTCGCTTTTAGATATAAGAAGTTAAACCTGGACTTAATTAACGATAAAGAAAGTAAGTTTAAAATGTGTTTTCAAAGAATGTCAAAATTCATTATTTGTAAAAACAGGATAGAGATCGTAGTAAAAGCTTTGATCTAATGAAAATACTGATTTCAGGTTCGCTCTTTAAAAATTTTTATCGCACACCGCTGATTTTTTTAGATTAAAATAGCTCATTCCAAATAATATAAATTCCCATTAGCAGCACAAACCAGCCAAATCCTTTCTTTAGTTTCTTTCCATTTATAAAATTATTCAGATATACTCCGAGCCAGATCCCACCTATAGATATACCGGTGAAGATTAAAAGAAAAGTCCAGTCAATATTCATATTCTCCACATCTCCAATAAAACCAATCAGGGATTTCACCGCAATAATAAGAAGAGAGGTCGCTACTGCTTTTTTCATAGGCAGTTTTGCAAAGATTACCAAAGCGGGGATAATAAGAAAGCCCCCTCCTGCACCCACAATACCTGTAAGAAGACCTACTACCAGACCTTCGACAATAATTAATATATAATTATATTGTACTTTTTCTTCATTAGTATTCCTTCCATTATTTTTCTCCTTAATCATAGAGATCGAAGCAATTATCATAATAATTGCAAAAAAGAGCATAATCCCGATATTCCTGGTGATCGTGAAATCAAAAACGGTGAATATCTCTTCTGGAATTGCCGGAACCAAAAACTTTCTTGTAAGATAAACAGCGATAAACGCCGGAACAGCAAATACGAAAGCAGTTCTAAAATCTATTAGATTTTTGGGAATATTTCTAACAGCTCCCACCAACGAAGAAGCCCCCACCACAAATAAAGAATAGGCTGTGGCTGTAACGGGATTGATTGCCATTAGATATACTAAGACCGGAACAGTTAATATAGAACCGCCACCTCCTATTAACCCTAAAACAACTCCTATTAATAATGCTCCTAAATACCCGAGAACTTCTAATATATCCATATCTAAATTTTCCTGGGACAAAAGTATCGAGTTGCTACAATGTCCGCAGTTACAAGTGTTACAAAGATTTTAAAGGTTCTTAAGTTTTATTTGATTTCGCTGAAGGGAGATCTTACCTTCATTTTCAAGCTTTTTCAGCAATCGTGATATTACCACCCGGGAAGTATGAAGATCGTACGCAATTTGCTGATGGGTGCTCTGAATAAAATCGTTAGCATTAACCATAGCCTTTTCCTGTAAATATCTCATCAACCTCTCATCCATTTTTAAAAATGCAATAGTATCTATAGTATCTAACATTTCAGAGAGCCGATTGTGGTAAGATTCAAAAACGAAATTTCGCCAGGACTTATACTTTCCTGTCCACTCTTCCATTTTAGCAATGGGAATCATGATAAAGGTAGTATCGTTCTCTGCTACTGCGCGAATTTCGCTTTTGGTTTGCCCTAAACAGCAATTAAGTGTCATGGCACAGGTATCACCACGTTCTAAAAAATAAAGAAGAAGTTCATCACCATCATTATCTTCTCGTAAAATTTTAATGGCACCCTCTAGCAGTAAAGGCATTCCGGTCACGTATTCACCAATTTCAATAATTCTGTTTCCGGCTGAAACTTTTTTAATGCTTCCGGTTTCTAATATTTCAGCTAAGAGTTCTTTTTCAAATTGAAATCCGTAGGCCTCTTCAAGTTCCTTCCACATAATTTATTTTTAGATAAATTAAAATTAGGAAGAATTATTCAGAATAAAACCTAGCGGAATTATAGGTTTATCGGAAATATTCTTTTAAAGTTTCAGATCAGATTTTATTAAAACTTTAATCGTAATCACCTGTTTTCAAACTTTGTTTAACATGCCATTATCAATAGGAAGCGTCTATTCTAATTATCTTTAATGGATTAAAAATTACAAAAAAAAAATTATGTCTGAAGAAAAATTATTGAAAACCATTAACCCTACAAACGGCAAAAACCTCAAGGAATATAAAATGATGACAGCGCAAGAAATGAATGATGCTGTAAAATCATGTCATGAAGCTTTTTTAAAATGGAAATCAAAATCTGCTGAAAAACGCGCCCAGATAATTGCCAATATTGGTAAAAAGCTGGACGAGCATAAAGATGAACTTGTAAAATTGATGACCGAAGAAATGGGAAAACTGCTAAAGCAGGGTGAGCAGGAAGTGGAACTATGTTCAGCAATATGCGATTATACCGCTAAGAATGGGCCAGATAGCCTTAAAGATGAAGAGCGTGATCTGCCTGAAGGCGGGAAAGGTTATATAACCTACTCCCCTATTGGAGTTATCTACGGAATTCAGCCATGGAATTTCCCAACATATCAAGTTGTTCGTTATTCTATTGCCAACCTTATGGCTGGAAACGGAGTTTTACTGAAACATGCTGAAAGTGTTACGGGAAGTGCCCTTTTACTTGAAAAAATCTATCAGGAAGCTGGATTGCCCGAAAATTTATTTAAGGTATTACTCATCTCCCATGATCAGAGTGATAAGGTGATAGAGCATGAATTGGTGCGGGGAGTTACTCTTACCGGCAGTCCTGACGCTGGAAAAATAATTGGAAAAAAAGCAGGTGAAAATCTTAAAAAGTCTGTTCTGGAACTTGGAAGTAATGATGCTTATATCGTTTTGGAAGATGCTGATATAGATCTGGCTGTAAAAACCTGTGTGCAGGGAAGAATTTATAATAATGGGGAAACCTGTGTAGCCGCAAAAAGATTTATCGTAGTAGATAAAGTTTATGATCAATTCAAGGATGCCTTTGTGGAACAGATGTCTAATATAAAAGCTGGAGATCCAACGAGTGAAGAAAGCGATATGGGCCCTATGGCCCGCAAAGATTTAAGAGAGCAATTACACGAACAGGTAGAAAAGAGTGTAGAGAAAGGAGCTGAAATTCTTTGTGGAGGAAAATTACCGGAGGGAGACGGATACTTTTATCCCGCGACCGTTTTGGATAATCTAAAACCCGGTATGCCCGCTTATGATGACGAGCTTTTTGGCCCCGTGGCTTCTTTAATTAAAGCTAAAGACGCAGATGATGCTATGAAAATTGCCAACAGCAGTAGATTTGGACTTGGTGGCGGTATTTTTTCTAAAGATGAAGAAAAAGCACGTGAACTAGCACAAAATCATTTTGATACGGGTATGGTTTTTATTAATTCCTTTGGATTGGCAAAACCAAATATGCCTTTTGGAGGAGTAAAAGATTCTGGCTATGGTAGAGAGCATGGCACTTTTGGTCTGCATGAATTTGTAAACGTCAAAGCGGTTATGTTAGCTTAATTTGAAATAAAAAATGTGCCTAAGAGGCTGTCTAGAAAGTTGTGAAAAACGTCATCCTGAATTTATAATTAGAAGCTGAATCAATACTGAAAGCTTTCGGGACAGCTTCACGAAATAAGAACTTTCTAGACAGTCTCTTTTTATTGATTAAAAATTTTCTAAAACCGACTATCCCCGAGATAAACCGCAGTAATTATTTATAAGATTTTATTCATTCTTTTAATAACTAAAAACAAATACCAGGTTTTTATTTTGTTGATTTTCAGTAACTTTAGGTTCCCTACTCGCTAACGGATTGATTTTTTAATTAATAATAGCAGTATCAATGGAATTTAATCTTGCTGAAAAACTTGCCATCGTAAAAGATATTGATAGGCTCATACTGGCCGATCATAAGGTTGCCAAGGGAGAACTGATCTATTTAGGCCAATTGATGAAACTGTTAAAGTTTAATTCTGATTTTGTTGAGGAAGCGCGTAAATTTAATATTCAGCAGGCAAATGGAATTTTAGAGAACATGAGTGAGGCCAAAAAACATTCACTCGCCATAATGCTGCATGAAATGGCGTATGCTGATGGAGACATGAGCCGAGAAGAAATTAAAATCTTATTTAGTGTCTTTAAAAATGTAGGTATTAAGATTGAAGATTCAGGCAAACCACCAGTTGTTTTTGATATTTCAGATATTTACTTTAAATCAAAAAAGTATATTATCCATGATAAAGAGCTGGACACTTCAATGTGCAAACTCGGTGAACCAAAAGCTATCAAGATAGAACCACAGATTGACGGTAAAAATGGTTTTACTGTGACTATTTTTAAGGTTACTGGGTTTACTCCTTTCTGGGGAAATAAAGTTGAATTAGCTCTAAGACATATGGATATAGTAGAGTTAAGCTTAGAGAAAAGTTTTCTGAGAGCTTGCAATCATAGCTTAGGAAAAGATTCCAGACCCTCAAAAAAATCTGATTACGGCCTGAGCATTTATCATCCAAACAACCAAATTGAAAGGATTATTCTACACAAATATCACAAAAATAAAGAGTTAGAATTCGTTAGCTAATTGCCTTCATCTAATCTATCACCATTCTTTCTTTTAAATATTTTAAACCACTCATGTCCGGGCAAAGAAACTAGACCGCTTCGATTTTAGATATAAGAAATTAGACTTGAGCTTACCTAATTGATAGACAAGGTACTTTTGAAATTATTTTTTTAAAGGATTCCCCCATTCGAAAATTTGCAAAAGCAGGGTATGGATAATAGGAAAAAGCTTTGTACTGTTGTAAATATTGGGTTCAGGTCTATTCTTTAAAGTTTTAATCGGACACCACTGATATTTAAACATTGATTTTCAAAGTCTTATGAAATTAATAATAACCTGAATTTATTTCTTAGCTGCACATTACCTATTGAATTTTGAGCTATATTTAATCCTTATTTTCTGAAAATGAAACAGATAAAATTATATGAATTCCATCATCATAATGTAGTTCAAATTGGAATAAATTTTCGGTATGATCGTAAACTGATTGAAGCTTTGAAAAATCTGGACGGTGTACAATGGACCAACACCTTCAGATGTTTTTATTTAAAAGCCACCAAGGAAAATTTAAATCGCGTGGTTAAGTATTTAAATGATTCAAATTACTATGTTGATTATTCGGCATTAAATATTTCTGAAATTCCTTATATAAAAAATATTGCAATTGAAACCGAAAGGATTGAAATAATAAGATTCAAAAACTATTTGGAAGGCCGCCGCTACAGCGTAAGCACCATTGATTCTTATACGAGCTTTGTTACAAAATTTCTTAAGTTTCATCTGTTTAAAGAATATTTTAATTTTAGTGACGTAGATAGATTTGTCGAAAAAGAGATTGCGGCGAAAAATTATTCCGTCAGTTCACACCGGCAGTGTATTAGTGCTTTAAAGCATTATTTTGAACTAACTGAGCAGGAGGAAATAGATCCTTCAAAACTCCAACGACCACACAAAAGCAAATTTTTGCCAGGCGTGTTGAGCAAAGAAGAGGTTATAGATCTACTTCGTGCTACACGAAATTTAAAACACCGGTGCATTCTGGCATTAATATATGCTTCGGGACTGCGAATTGGAGAATTAATAAATTTAAAACTGAACGATATTGATATAGATCGCAGGCAGATCCTGATAAGACAGGCGAAAGGCAGAAAAGACAGGTATGTTATGTTAGCCGAAAGTTTTCTTCCTATATTTTATAATTACCTCCAAACTTATGAGCCACAAATTTATTTTGCTGAAGGCTTTAATGCGGGGCAGTATACTGCGTCGGCTATTAGAAGTTTTTTAAAGGAATCCTGCCGAAGAGCGAGGATTAGAAAGCGGGTGACTCCGCATACTTTAAGGCATAGTTACGCAACTCATATGCTTGAGAATGGAATTGATTTAAGATATATTCAGGAATTGTTAGGACACTCCAGGCCAGAGACTACGATGATCTACACGCATGTAACTCAAAAAGATCTTTCAAAGATCCGCAGTCCGCTAGATGAGAGTATTAAGGAGATCATGGAGCGCAGTAAAGGCGACTCAAAACTACGTTTATCCCGGAACTTACTCGAATAAAACTGTATATTTGGTGGGATATAACACGTTGGCATTCATTGCTAAACAAGATTGTGGTTCTAATTTAAAAAAAATGAAAATCGATTTTCAGTCTATATAATAATTGCCATGTTCAAGTGATAAATGCAACTGGCCAAGTTGATTTTAATTTTTCTA
>NZ_JAPYPC010000077.1 GCF_029937855.1 Christiangramia sp. | reverse complement strand
GACACTATCCCGCAAAGTGTGTAAAGTTTAAATAACAGGGGTTGGACTTATTTAAAGTCTGACCCTTTTTTCATAGATCGTAAGGAACTGATTTAAAATGATGCCCCAGTTCCTGATAGGCATTGACCACTTCTTGGTGGCTTCTCTAGTAGCCAAATATACAGATTTCATGACTGCCTCATCTGTAGGGAATGACAATTTATTTTTGGTGTACTTCCTGATTTTCCCATTGAGATTTTCAATAAGATTAGTGGTATAAATGATTTTTCTTATTTCCAGTGGGAACTCAAAGAATACGGTAAGATCTTCCCAGTTGTCCCTCCAGCTCTTAATGGCATAAGAATATTTGCTTTCCCATTGTTCTGCAAAATCATCCAGGGCAGCTTTGGCCGCCTGCTGGTTGGGTGCATTGTAGATATGCTTCATATCCGCTGTAAAGGCTTTTTTGTCCTTCCATACCACATACCTACAGGCGTTGCGTATTTGGTGCACCACACAGATTTGGGTCTTGGATTCCGGAAACACGTTTCTGATGGTATGGGTAAAACCGTTTAAGTTATCGGTTGCCGTAATGAGGATGTCTTCAGTGCCCCTAGATTTCATATCGGTTAGGACACTCATCCAAAAGGCTGCGGATTCATTCTTGCCCAGCCAAAGCCCCAGGACTTCTTTCTTTCCGTCCCTGCGAAGTCCTACTGCTATATATACCGTCTTGTTGATTACCTTGGAATTCTCCCGTACTTTGAACACGATCCCGTCCATCCAAACAATAAGATACACAGGTTCCAATGGACGGTTTTGCCAGGCGACAATATCCTCAGTGACCGTTTCGGTGATTCGGGAGATGGTGGAAGTAGATACTTCAAAATTGTAAACTTCCCTGATCTGTTCTTCGATATCGCTATTGCTCATTCCTTTGGCATAGAGCGATACAATGACGTTTTCGATACCATCAATCATATTCCCACGTTTGGGGACGATCATGGGGTTGAAGGAAGCATTGCGATCTCTGGGAACCTGGATCTGTGATTCCCCGAAGGAAGTGCGAACCTTTTTTTGGCCAAAACCATTACGGGTGTTGGGATTGTTGGACTTCTGGTTTTTATCATAGCCAAGATGCCCATCCAGTTCTCCTTCGAGCATCTTCTCAATGCCACGTTTTTGCAGTTGTTTTAAAAAGCCATTAAGCTCGTCTCCACTTTTGAACTGCTTTAAAAATTCATCGCTAAATAAATCTTCTTTTTTCATACTGTGTAAAAT
>NZ_JAPYPC010000059.1 GCF_029937855.1 Christiangramia sp. | reverse complement strand
ACGGGTTTAGTCGAAAAAGTGTAATTTTAGAAACCAGGAAAGAAAATGGTTAAGCCGACAAATCCGCGTCCTTACTCCCGCAACTTGCGATAACCGTAACCGTTGGCTACAAGCTGCTAAATAAGATTCGAATGAACAACAAGATTTTAATTCTACTTTTCACAATGATTTCCGTAATAGGAAATGCTCAAAATTCTAATGAAAATGTTCTTTATATCGTGGATTCAATTCCCATAATTGAAGAACCAAAAGAAGGTTTTGGAACTTTAAGTGAAAAAGAAATTGATCGAGTTGAAGTACTTAAAAATAAAGAAGCAATTGCATCAACTGAATTTAAAAATGTAGATGGGATTATTTATGTTTTCACAAAAGCCTACTCAAAAAGATCTGATAGTATAAAGGCCATTCCTTCTACAAAATTAATGACAAAGAAAAATGGAAGCTGGTATTTGGATGAAAGTCAAGAACCTTATACAGGTCCTTTTATAGACTATTACTTAAATGGAAAGATACAAGGTCAAGGATATCTGGATAAAGGAAAATTAAAAGGTTCAAGATTATTGTACCATTTAAACGGAGAAGTTTCTGATAAAATAAATTATAGAAATGGAATTTCAAATGGTTTGGAACAACGTTTTTATGAAGATGGAACGTTAATGCAAGAAGGAAACTTCAAAAATGGTAATGAAAGTGGCGTTTGGAAAATGTTTCATCCAAATGGCCAATTAAAACAGACTTCAACATTTATAAATGGTAAAATGGATGGAGAGTCTATTTCATATTATTCAACTGGAGAAATCAAAGGAAAAAACGCTTATGAGAATGGCGTATATCAAAAAGATAAAGTAAACGATAAACTTTTCGAACTCTATAATGAATCCCAGGAACTATACAGAAAAGTTGATTATAAAGGAGCTATAAAAAAACTAAATAAGGCTTTAGAATTAGAATCTAATTGGGCAGAAGGATATTTTGCTAGAGGAACTATGAGATTAAATGATTTCCAGTTTGATGAGGCAATAAAAGATTTCAATAAAACACTTGAAATCGAACCTTACTTCACAAATGCCTATGCTAATAGAGCTTTTGCTTATATGAGAAAATATGAATTAGGTGATAGTCGAGAATTGTCTGAAGTAAACGGTATAAAAGTAATGGCTTCCAAAGAAGTTGAAATTCCAGATAATGATTTAGAAAAAATTTGTTCAGACCTTCATAAAGCGATTAAATTAGGTGATAATAATTCAATGGTGATTAAAGCTATGGAGAAATATTGTCAAGAATAGCAGCCAATAGCCAACAACGGTTCATCGCCAATAAGCGGCACCGTTAGAAAGAAAATAATTAACTTGACCAACGAACCAATACTTAGCCGACAAATCCGCGTTCCATACCCCGCCAACTGGCGATAACCGAGACCGTTATACACAAGTGCTCCGCAACGATTTTAGCTACTAAAAATAATAAGAATCCAATCTGGAAAATTCGAATTTTAAAAGCTTCAAATGATAATTCTCAACTAAGAAGCTTTTGTGAATCGTAAACTTAAAAAATCCTGGTTCTATCGTAAATTCTAAAAGATCGTTCAGGAAATATTTAATAAGTAAAGAAGCTTTTAGTAACTGCTCAGAAACAAATTAGCTACTAAGAACTTCAGCAAAAAGAAGCTTAGTACCAAGAAACGGACGCTTACTCAGAGGCAATAACTGTAACAAAACGAGCAAGATTTTTCACAAAAGTCAGAGTATCCCCGACAGCCGCCTATCTGAGGTTCTCACTCGGCTCTGTCGCACCAGTGTATAACAACGAATATTCGCAATTGTGGCCATTTGAAATAAAATAGTATTTTTAGAATCGAACAAACAAAAACCTAAGCGGACAAATCCGAAGACGTACAACCACAACTGACGATTATTCGAAACCGTTGGCAGCAATAAATTTTAAAGATTGAAGAAAGAAGAACAAAAAGCAGAAAAGTACTTCAAGAATTTAGGTTTCAAAAATATTGATTATGAACCTAAAGGAAATCGAACTCCTGATTTTGTAATTAACGATGAAATTGCTGTAGAAGTAAGGAGACTGAACCAATTTTTAGATGGAGAACCACTAGAAAAGGTTTATTTCAAAATAGTTCCTAAAATTTTAAATCTTATTGAAAATTACAATACAGACACTCACACAAAATCTTCTTTTGTTTCAATTCATTTTAGTAGACCTAGTATTGTAAATAAAAAGGATATAAAATTAATTAATGAAATACTGGATTTCCATTCGAACAAAATGGAACAAAAAAAAAGATATAAAGTTGGTGCAGGTTTAGAACTAGAATTTCATCCCTCAGAGAAAAAACTTGAAAAACAATATTGGATTGGGGGTATCGTAGATTTTGATGAAGGAGGATTTATATTATCAAACATTTATAAAAGTTTAAAGCTTATTAGTCCAGCAAAGTATAATATTATACAGCCCTACAAATCAGAATACCCAATATGGTGGCTCGCCTTAATCGATCACATAAGTTTTAGCCCCTTAACTAAAAATGAATTAAATATTCTAAAACAATCAATAGATTTCAATTTGAAATTCGATAAGGTAATTTTAATATCAAATTCAAATCCTATGATTGGTAGTGAATTGTAATTTACAGCTGCCAACATCGGTTCATCGCAAATAACGGGTTTAGTCGAAAAAGTGTAATTTCATAAATCAAGAAAGAAAAGAGTTAATCCGACAATCCCGCGTCCCTACTCCCGCAACTTGCGATAACCGGGACCGTTGTGCACAATGCTATTAAAATCGTAAAAGAAAAAATTTGTGAATTTTAGAGATACGCCACTTTCATGAATTTGATAAACTTATAAATTAGTGGAAGAAAACCAATATGGAGAGTTTTGTAAAAGAAAGAAATTTATATTTAGAAGAAACTATAAAATTCTTCTCTGAAAAAGAATGGGAATCTAAGAATGATGTATATTTTAAAAATAATGGAGCGTTCTTTTTCTTTACAATTGTAATGGAAGAATTAAAAATTAAAATTTACTGTAATCCATTATATAGAGAAATTGATTTAGAATACGCTACGGCAAAATCAAGATGGTTTAACATTTATGAATTGGATGGCTACTTAGAAAACCCATTAAAGTTAGAAAAAATGAATATCAGAGATAACTTTGATAATTCATATAAAAGACTTTTAAATTTTGTTTATTCTAATATTGATTTTATGAGAAATACTGATAATTGGATTTTAAAATAAGTAGAATAAAATTTTTATTGTTGGGTAAAACGCACAGTGCACAACAACGGTTAATCGCCAATAGTCGGCACCGTTAGAAAGAAAATAATTAACTTGACCAACAAACCAATAATAAACCGACAAATCCGCGTCTCCTACTCCGCCAACTGGCGATAACCGAGACCGTTACCTGCAATGGTTCCAGAAGAAAATTATCAATTAAGAACAAAATTGAAACAAAAATAAAGTAACAAATCTAAAATTCGGATACTTATAAGTAGCAAAAATCACTTGTAACAATTGTGTTTATAGTTCAGAATTCGGACAGTTAATTTTTATATAATAGCATATTGATGCTCGAAGAATCCGACTTTTACAAATCATTAAAAGAACTCCAAAAATGAATGATAGATTGCTCCCGAATCAATATAAATTAATCGCTTTTGTGATTTTTATAATTAGCATTATTGCTTTCATACTAAAAATTCCTCTTGCAGATTTAGTGCAACTTGAACAAGCTAGAATGTCCTGGATTATAAAGGATATAGTTTTAATATCCTTGCTTATAATAACTTTTTCTAAAGACAAAAATGAAACACAAAAAGTTCAGAATTTAAGAGTTCAAGAATTAAGAGGAGCAGTTATATTCGGTGGTTTTATTTTACTGATTCATTCTATACAAGAAATATTATTTTGGGACGGTCGCTACCAAATAGAAGACGGATTCGAATTAATGATAGCAATTCTTCTATACTATATCATTGTCTTCAATGTCAAAAAATACAAATAGACTTATTTCAAGATTAGAAATGTCACCACAGCAGGTAACAACGGTTAATCGCCAATAGACGGCAGCGTTAGAAAGAAAATAATTAACTTGACCAACAAACCAATACTAAGCCGACAAATCCGCGTCCCTTACTCCGCCAACTGGCGATAACCGAGACCGTTGGCAACAATATTTTATGGAGATTCAGAACTACCAATCATTAGATCAAAAAGAATCATTTTTCGATTCGAAAATTATTGATAATAAGTTAGAATTAGATCAATTTCTAGAAGAGTGGAGCAAAAAAGATGATTCTAAAAAAATAATGTTTCGCGGTATGAATGAAGCGAAATTCAAGCTTTACAATTCAGCTCAAAGGGTTTGGATTGGTAATGAACTTAAATATTTAGGAAAAACTTACTTCAATTTTATACAGAGTCAAATTCTTTATTTAGAAAAATATCAAAATGGACTTTTTCAAAAGTTTTATAATTCATTTGGTTCAAAAACAAATGACCTGTCATTACTTAGTTTTTTGCAACATTATGGAGCTCCAACACCATTATTAGATTTTACTTTTAATCTTAAATGTGCTCTTTACTTCGCAACCTATGATTGCAAATATATCGCATCAGAAAATATTGATAATTACTTTTCTATATATGCAATAGAATATGAAAACCCAGAATCAGAGTTTCAATCAATAATTGATATTTTAAACGACACTTTGAAAGTTGTAGAAAAAGAAATAAAAGAAAATCCAAAGAAAAAAATTCAAGAATCTGGAGTTTTGAATCCAATAGAAAAATTGAGTTATAAGACCTTGCAAGAATTGAAAACGTTCTATATACCTGAATACAAGAAAGGTGGATATGAATTTACATCTAAGTATTTTCCCAAATTTAAATTGATTTTTAATCAACAAAACTTAAACGTGATTAACCAAGAAGGATTATTTATTTATATGTACGATGAAAATCATCCTTTAGAAGAATATTTTACTGGCGATGGATCAAGCTTTCAAGAAACTTACTATTTGCCTAAAATTAAATGCTGGAATATTCATAAATCTTTTAAAGATTATATATTAAAAAGTTTAAAAAATTCAAAACCATATCCTGTAGATAAAGATTATATATTTCCCCAAGAAGAGAATATTGCAATGCAGGCATATAAATCATTTAAAACAAATTTGTAAAAAATACTATTGCCAACAACGGTTCATCGCCAATAAGCGGCACCGTTAGTAAGAAAATAATTAACTTGACAAACAAACCAATACTAAGCCGACAAATCCGCGTACCCTACTCCGCCAACTGGCGATAACCGAGACCGTTTTGCATGCAATCGTCTGGCGGGCGGCCGACTCGAAAAGCCTGGTGCGGATGGCAATGGCCCAGGGTCTCCCGCAAGCACTGCTGCTTTTTAAACAAGACTTTGACGTTAGGAGAAGTCTTGGTTCAAACTTGCGCGATGGACATCGCCGAGAGCTCGCTCTCAAGGCGTGGACACGCCAGCGAGTTTGCCCAAGTTAGTTGGTACTCCTGAAAGAAGCACTAGAGGAAAACACGTATAATTGTGCTTAACAACCCATATTCAACTACACTTCAAAAACTAAAAATTCAACTCCTGCACCCAAGCACTAACAAATCAACGGTTCCATCTAAGAACTAACATTCAACAACTGAATTGGGAAAAGCAGCGGTGCGCAGCGGGAGGCTTCCATGGAGCCATCCGACATTTAGACTGACGCCTATTATCCGTCCCGGGGGATAAAATGCATAAGTCTAAACCACCAGGCTACTTCTCGACCTGGCTAATGGTGGCCCGCCATGCGACTACGCTCGCGGCATTTCTGCAAAATGCCACTCCGCTGCACACAACAGCGCATAACTCAAATAGCGGGTAGTTGAGTGAAAATGGTTATTTTAGAGATCAATTTAAATACAACAAGCCGACAAATTCGAGTCCTGATTCCCGCGACTTGTGTTATGCGCGGCCGTTGGCAACAAGCTTGACCCGTCCTGAATAAAGGCTACATAATTTTAAATAGTTATGTACAAAAATGACAAAGTAATCAGACGGTATTCAGAATCCTTCAAATTGAAAATTTTAGACGAACTTACCACAGGTAAACTAAACAAGTATCAACTAGGGAAACTCTATGGGATTGCTCCTTCTACTATTAACGAATGGATCAAGAAATACCATCGGAAAGACCTTATGAACACCAGGGTTACTGTGAACACTAAAGATGAAATAACACGGATTAAGCAACTTCAGAAAGAGATTGAACAGCTCAAAAAGCTCTTGCTTAAAAAAGATATGGATGC
>NZ_JAPYPC010000058.1 GCF_029937855.1 Christiangramia sp. | reverse complement strand
AACTGATAACTGATAACTGATAACTGATAACTGATAACTGATAACTGATAACTGAATTCAAAACAACTTTGTTATATTTACAAGCTCAACAACCATAAAATATAAATCACATGTCATATAACCTGCTTAAAGGTAAAAGAGGAATCATATTTGGCGCTTTAGATGAAAATTCTATCGCCTGGAAAACAGCAGAAAAAGTTCATGAAGAAGGTGGAACTTTTGTTTTGACCAATGCTCCAATCGCGATGAGAATGGGAAGTATCAAAGATCTTGCTGAAAAAACCGGATCTGAAATTATCCCTGCAGATGCCACAAAAGTGGAAGATCTTGAAAATCTCGTAGAAAAAGCAACGGAAATTCTTGGAGGAAAGATCGATTTTGTGCTTCATTCCATTGGAATGTCTGTAAACGTGAGAAAAGGAAATCATTATACAGATATGAATTACGATTATACCACCAAAGGCTGGGATGTTTCAGCCGTATCTTTTCATAAAACCATGCAGGTGCTTTATAAAAAAGATGCCATGAATGAATGGGGAAGTATCGTGGCACTTAGTTATATGGCTGCCCAGCGGGTATTCCCTGATTATAATGATATGGCAGATAATAAAGCATATTTAGAGTCAATCGCCCGTAGTTTTGGTTATTTTTTCGGAAAGGATAAAAAAGTAAGGGTAAATACTATTTCGCAATCACCAACACCAACAACAGCCGGACAGGGAGTTAAAGGTTTCGACGGATTTATCGCTTTTGCTGAAAAAATGTCTCCGTTAGGAAATGCAACTGCAGAAGAATGTGCTAATTATACTCTGACCTTATTTTCTGATCTTACCAGAAAAGTGACTTTACAGAACTTATTCCATGATGGCGGATTCTCAAATACAGGAGTGAGCCAGGAAGTGATGGAAGCATTTACAAAAGACGAAGATTAGACATTAATTAAGATTCGATTTTTGCTTTAGAGGTCCAACTGAGCCTGTCAAAGGTTATTTAAATATTCATAATCTTGGACAGGCTTAATCTGAGGCTTTACTTTATTTTATATTATTTTTTTTGTCGGTAAAGTACTCTAACTGAAAAATGACGTCGTTCTGTTCCGATAGCTATCGGAATTGTTCTGGAATCTCTTTTCATTTTAAATCAAGGCTATATTGAGACCCTGAAATAAATTCATGGTGACGAAAGGATTTTTGGTACAGAAAAGGGATATACATTTTAATTTACTTCAATTAATCATATTTAAACAGTTTATTTTAAACCTTTTTCATGCAACCAGAATATTCCTTTATCATTCCGGTATTTAACCGCCCAGAAGAGATCAGGGAATTGTTGGAAAGTATGAGGAGACTAATTTCAAAGGTTTCCTTTGAGGTGGTGATTGTAGAAGATGGTTCCAGTATAAGAGCTGATGAGGTGGTGAGAAATTATGCTGAAGATCTCAATATCAGCTATTATTATAAGTCTAATTCGGGGCCCGGCGATTCCAGGAATTACGGAATGAAAAAGGCGAAAGCGGATTATTTCCTGATTTTGGATTCTGATGTGATCCTTCCCGAAAATTACCTGAAAGAAGTTCATAGCTTTTTGTCTACCAACTATTGCGATTGTTTTGGTGGTCCAGATGCCGCACATAGTTCTTTTAGTGATGTTCAGAAGGCTATAGATTATACAATGACCTCTTTTTACACTACCGGAGGAATACGGGGAGGGGATAAAGCGGTAGATGAATTTCAGCCACGAAGTTTTAATATGGGTATTAGCAAAAAAGCTTTTATAGCAAGTAAAGGTTTTGGGCAGATCCATCCCGGAGAAGATCCCGACCTAAGCTTGAGACTGAAAAAGGACGGCTTTAAAATTTGTCTCATTCCGAAGGCAAAAGTGTATCATAAACGAAGGATAGATTGGAATAAGTTCTATTTACAGGTAAAAAAGTTTGGCCTGGTAAGACCAATTTTAAATAAATGGCATTCCGGTTCAGCGAAAATTACCTATTGGTTTCCTACGCTGTTTATAGCTGGATTTGTTTTTTCTGTGATTATGACTATGTTAGGTGAATGGTTTTATCTAGTTTGCTACCTTATTTATTTTTCTATTATTGGCATAGATGCTGCAATAAAAAATAAAAGTATATATATTGGGTTGCTCGCAATAAGAGCTGCTTTTGTTCAGTTTTCAGGGTACGGATATGGATTCTTAGTTTCCACAATAAAAACGAATATCTTGAACAGGCAGCCGGAAAAGGAGTTTCCGCAATTATTCTTTAAAAAAAATGCAGGTGCGTAAAAAACCAAGATTTAAAAGAGCCAGTGTGAAGACATTCAGTTTTTTTCTGATTTTCTCTGCTATAGTCTGGGTGCTGGTCCAGTTTTCCAAAAGCTATACGCAGCTAATTGAAATTCCTGTAAATTATATAAATGCGCCCCTGGATAAGAGTATTTCAGAAGATCGTCCAGATCATGTAGATCTTCAACTTCAGGATAACGGTTTTAATATTTATTATTATAAGATCTTCAATCCTCAGTTGGATATAGATCTTTCCAAAGCCAGCCAAAAAGATAAAAACCTGGTATATACCTTACAGAATCATTTAACCGAAATAGAGGAACAGCTTAAAATAGATTTTGAAAATTCCAGGATCATTCAGGAAGAGATCGTGGTGCCTTTTCAATTTAAAAAAGAGAAAATGCTAAAGGTGATTCCGAATATAGAAGTGAATTATGCCGTGGGTTTTTCCGCAGATGAACCCGTAAAACTTACTCCAGATTCCATTAAGGTCAGCGGCCCGGAAAAGATAATCGATAGTCTCATAAGTGTCCCTACAGAATCTATTAAGCTGGATAAAGTAAATACAGACCTTAATGGTACAGTGGCAATTGATACTTCCGGACTTGGGAAATTGAGTTTTTATGAAAACAGCATAAAGTATTCCCAAAAAGTAGAGAAATTTACCGAAGGAAGCGTGGAAATCTCTGTTGAGGTGATAAATGTACCGGAGAATTTGAACCTGGCCTATTTTCCAAAAAACGTGTTGGTGTATTATCAGGTTAATTTAAAGCAGTTTGAAAATGTAAGTGCAGCCGATTTCAGAGTGGTTTGCGATTATAAAGAAGTAAAGCAGGGAGAAGATTATATGATTGCTAAAATTGTTGAAAAACCTGGTTTTATCCACAATGTACGTTTAAATGAACGCAGGATCCAGTTTGTAATAAAAAGATGAAAATTGTAGGTCTTACCGGAGGAATTGGCAGCGGAAAAACTACCGTGGCCGGTTTTTTTAAAGAGTTTGGCGTCCCTGTTTATATTGCCGATGATGCTGGAAAAAGGCTAATGAATAATTCTCCTGAAATAAAAAATAAGATTATTCAGCTTTTTGGAATCGAGGCTTATGAGAATAACTTACCAAATAGAAAGTTTATCGCTTCCAAAGTATTTAATGATAAAGAACAACTCTCAAAACTCAATGCAATTATCCATCCCGCGGTAGAGAAGGACTTTAAAAGCTGGCGGGAGAAACAATTTGCAGGTTACATTATTTACGAGGCCGCCATTTTATTTGAAACGGGGGCTTATAAAAAGTTTGATTTTAGTATTCTGGTGACTGCTCCAAAAGAGTTAAAAATTCAGCGGCTTCAGAAACGTGATGGTAGTTCGATCAAAGAAATAAAAGATCGAATGAACAATCAATGGAGTGATGAAAAAAAATCCATGATGGCAGATTTCTTAATAGAGAATAAAGAACTAGCCCAAACAAAACTACAGGTTGAACATATTCATTCTGAAATCTTAAAAGCAGGTAAAAATTCTTAGAAGTTCTGTTAACATTTGGTTAAACACTTTAATGTCTAAATGTTAAAATCTTACTTTTGACCGCATGAATAAGAAGCTTTTTGTTCTTCTGGTTGCGCTAATGAGTTTATCTCTAATCGGTATTATATTCGTGCAGGGATACTGGATTAAGAGCACTATAGATGATAGAGAGGAGCAATTTTCTTATAATGCGAAACAGGTACTTCTTAACGTTTCTGAAGAAATTCAAAATAGGGAGTTTGAAAAATATTATTTTCAGTTTAAAAATACTGATAGTCTAAATAGTAAGCTTAGCGACCAGACCTTAACTGAATATTTTTACAGCAGTAAGAATGATGATAGGAATGAAACTTACTTTAATTCTGAAATAATCCTCGAGGAAGATTATAAAATATCTTCCGGTTTCTTACAGTTTGCACAGGATAGTATCCAGTTCACAAAGATGATCAATAAACGGGTCACCGATATTGTTAGGAATAATCAGATAGACGGTGATAACCTTAGTGCAAGACAGCGAATTGAACATATAGAACGACTTTCCAGAATGGAGGAAGTTGAAAAGGATATTCTTCGTTCTGCGATTTCAGATCTGGTAGTGAGGCTGCCGGTTCATAAAAGGGTTTCCGAAGAGACCATCCATGAATTGATTGAGGAAGAGCTCGGGGAAAGGAATCTGAAAACAGGCTTTGAATTTGGTATTTATAATAATTCGATAGCTACAAATGTTCATTCTGAAAATTTCAGCCTTGGTCATCCCGCAACCTATGCAGTTCCTTTATTTATGGACAGTGTGGGAAATAGCGGTTATCAGCTTCTGGTTAATTTTACAGGTAAAAAAGAAGCGGTTTTATCTTCAGTGATCCTGATGGCTTCATTGTCTATCATTTTTACACTAATCATTGTGATCGCTTATTCCAGTGCACTTTCACAGTTGATCAAACAAAGACAGATTTCGCAGATAAAGACCGATTTTATTAATAATATGACCCATGAGTTTAAAACACCTATTGCAACTATTAACCTTGCATTAGATGCTATTAAAAATCCGAAGGTCATCGAAGATCGCTCCAAAGTTACCCGCTATTTGCAAATGATACGGGATGAGAATAAAAGAATGCACGCCCAGGTAGAGAATGTATTGCGTATCTCTAAACTGGAAAAGAATGAATTAGACCTGAAAAAGGAAAGACATCAGCTGCATGACATTATTTTGGATGCAGTGACCCATGTAGAATTGATCGTGGAAGATCGCGGAGGCTATATACAAACGCATTTTGGAGCTTTGCGCTCTTCAATTTTAGCAAATCAGGATCATTTTACCAATGTGATCGTGAATATCCTGGATAATGCCATTAAATATTCGGAAGATGCCCCGAAAATTGATATTTATACTACCAACGTAAAGAATTATATCTGTTGTGAAATAAGGGACCAGGGAGTGGGAATGTCTAAACTGGTTCAGAAAAAAATATTTGATAAATTTTACCGCGAACATACCGGTGATATTCATAATGTAAAAGGCCACGGCTTAGGCCTGGCGTATGCCCGTCAGATTTTAGACGATCATCATGGAGAGATTACCGTTAGTAGCGAAAAAGGAAAAGGAAGTACCTTTAATATTAAACTACCACTAATATCTTAAATATATGGAAACTGAAAACAAGAAAATTTTATTAGTAGAGGATGATCCAAATTTTGGAACGGTCCTTAAAGATTATCTCGCCATGAACGATTACGAGGTGACCCATGCAAAAAACGGAATGGAAGGTTTTGAAAAGTTTAAAAAAGACGATTTCGATCTATGTATCCTTGACGTGATGATGCCTTACAAAGATGGGTTCACCCTTGCAAAAGAGATCCGTGACAAGAATGAGGAAATCCCAATTATCTTCCTTACAGCGAAAGCGATGAAAGAAGATGTATTAAAAGGATATAAAGTTGGGGCAGACGATTACCTAAATAAACCCTTTGACAGCGAGGTCCTTTTGATGAAAATAAAGGCTATTATGCAGCGTAAAGCTACAGATAGCGTGGCCGATTCTAAGCAATTTGAATTCGAGATTGGTGATTTCCACCTGAATTCGAAACTTAGATTCCTTACCTTTAGAGATGAGGAACCACAAAAATTATCTCCTAAGGAGAACGAATTGCTAAGATTGTTAGCGCTTCATGAGAACGATCTTATGCCAAGAGAGCTGGCACTTACAAAGATTTGGAGAGACGATAACTACTTTACTTCCAGAAGTATGGACGTGTATATCGCCAAGCTTAGAAAATATCTGAAAAAAGACGAAAACGTGGAGATTCTTAATATTCACGGGGAAGGTTTTAGACTTGTGGTAAAAAACAAGGAAGAGACCGAAGCTTAATAAAATTTTCAGTTTCCGGGATGTGCTGCATCATGGAATTAGCATGATGCAGTATTTTATCTCGAAGTAATCCCGGTAATTTAGACTTTCCGGACTCTTGAGTCCAGCAACTTTTCTTAGCATAATATTAAGAATGGTTATCTTACAAATCTTATCTTTACGGCATATTAAATATGCCCCCATTTGATAAGTGCTGCGGAAATAGGTGATTTTAAGGGCTTTTCTCTCCGGAAGGCTTGCACTTTTATTTTCTTATTTTTTATTTTTTTTCTGAATGGTTATGGGCA
>NZ_JAPYPC010000034.1 GCF_029937855.1 Christiangramia sp. | reverse complement strand
GTTATCAGTTATCAGTTATCAGTTATCAGTTATCAGTTATCAGAAATTAAAATTTTCATTGCTCTCAAAAAAACAATGTTGAAAACTTCTCACATCTACCTGTCATTGCGAGCGGAGTGAAACGAAGCGACGCAATCTCATGCAGTTCGGAGTTCGTGGTTTGGAGTGTGGAGTTCATAGGTTCTTAGAACAGAAATCATTGTAAGCGAAGCGAAGCAATCTCGTGTTTGCTTTAGAATTAAATTAGACTGCCGCGCTACTCTGCGTTGCGCTCGCAGTGACTTACTTTTCACTCTTCACTTTTCCCTTCTACCTGTCATTGCGAGTGGAGTGAAACGAAACGACGCAATCTCGTGTAGTTCGGAGTTCGGAGTTCGGAGTGTGGAGTTCATTGGTCCTTAGAATAGAAATCATTGTGAGCGAAGCGAAGCAATCTCGTATTTGCTTTGGAATTAAATTAGACTGCCGCGCTACTCTGCGTTGCGCTCGCAGTGACTTACTCTTCACTTTTCACTTTTCTCTTCTACCTGCCATTGCGAGTGGAGTGAAACGAAACTTGGCAATCTCGTGTAGTTCGGAGTTCGTGGTTTGGAGTGTGGAGTTCATAGGTTCTTATAACAGAAATCATTGTGAGCGAAGCGAAGCAATCTCGTGTTTGCTTTGGAATTAAATTAGACTGCCGCGCTACTCTGCGTTGCGCTCGCAGTGACTCTTCTCACTTTTCACTTCTAATTTAACAATGCTTTGGCATGCGCCCTGGCCGAATCACTTTTGGTATTTCCTCCCAGCATTAACGCCAGTTCTTCTATTCTTTGCTCTTCTGCGAGTTGGATAATTTTCGTTTGGGTTGCTACCTCGTTATCCTCTTTGAAAATCTTAAAATGTGTAACTCCTTTACCCGCAATTTGAGGTAAGTGGGTTATGGCAATTACCTGCATATTCGCACCCATTTTTTGCAGGATCTCCCCCATTTTCCTGGCGATCTCCCCAGAAACTCCCGTATCTATTTCATCAAAAATAATGGTTGGCAGTTGACTTTGTGCGGCAAGAATACTTTTTACAGCCAGCATAATTCTTGATAATTCACCTCCCGAAGCAGCTTTTTTTACCTCCTTAAAACTTCCTCCCTTATTGGCGGCAAGATACCATTCCAGCCTGTCCCGGCCATTTGCAAGAAACTCTATTCCCTGTTCCAATTCAATATTGAGACGGGCATTTGGCATTCCCAGATCATTTAGAATTTGTTCGGTTTGCTCAATAAAAACAGGGATGATCTTTTCTCTATTTTTATGAAGTTTCTCCGAGGTTTGCTCCAGTAATTGCTCCTGATCTTTTATGGAAGCCTGAATTTCTGTCAATGCAGCTTCCGCATTTTCGGTTACCGAAACTTTTTCCTGAAGGGAATTTATTATTTCGAGTAGTTCTTCTACATTTTCAGCGTTATGTTTTTTCTGAAGATTATATATCAGCTGAAGCTTTTGATTTACTATTTCCAGTTCTTCAGGATTAGCTTCCACCCTTTCCAGGGCATCAGTCATTTCAGCTTCAAGGTCATCAAGTTCTATTATTGCACTTTGGATGCGATTATGGAAATTCTCATAACTTGCAGAAAATTTCGAAATCCTGGAGAGGTTAGCCCTTACGGCTTTTAAACTTTCCAGACTTCCAATTTCTTCCTGCTGTAATAAATTAATGGCCGAGCTCAAATTTTCAGTAAGTTCTTCTACATTGTTCAGCTCTTCGTAACGCTCTTCAAGCTCTTCAAGCATCCCGGCCTTTAAATTTGCTTCCTCAAGCTCCTTCAGTAGAAACAGGTTATAATCATACTCTTTAGCCGCCTGTGATTGCTGTTCTTTTAATTCCTCAAAGCGTTTTAAAAGTTGTTTATAATCTTTTAGTTCCTTTTTATATTGAATAATGACCGATTCATTTTTAGCGATTGTATCTATCACATTAAACTGGTAATCGGCATTCCCCAGGCTTAGGGTTTCATGCTGACTATGGATATCGATTAGATAAGAACCGAGTTTTTGAAGTGCGGTAATCTTAACGGGAGTATCGTTTATAAAAGCCCTCGATTTCCCTGAAGGTAAAATCTCCCTTCGAATGATGCTTTGCTTCTCATAGTCCAGTTCTTCTTTTTTGAAGAAATCCTCCAGTTTATAATTAGAAATACTAAAAACTCCTTCTATTACGCATTTCTTTTCCGTATCCCGAATAGAACTGAAATTGGCCCTATCACCCAGCAACAAGCCTAATGCGCCCAACATAATAGACTTACCCGCGCCGGTTTCGCCAGTGATTATTGTAAATCCAGATTGAAGACCAATATTGATATCTTCAATAAGCGCATAATTTTTAATGGAAAGAGATGTAAGCAAATCGATTAAAATTTGTGCTAAATATACGTGAGAAAAATATTGAAATCAACCTAAATGCCTACTGAATATTCCTCCAGTTCCTGGCGTATCTGGGAGCGATATTATTCAGGGATTCTAGGAGTTCTGCTTTATTTCCAACCGGCGGCCCTTCCGAATAGATAGAAGTGATTTCATCTGCCTTGGAATCCAGAAATACTCTAAGTAATAAAGAATTGTTTCTTCGATTGTTCATCACTTCAAGATCATTTATCACTTCAGCAATTGTATTTTTTCCAGCTAAAATATCATCATGCATCACGTCCAGTCCTAAACGATGGTATTTGTAGAGTGCTGTTCTATATTCCGCATAAGTATTCGCCAGGAGGTCTGCATTAAGCCTGAACCTGGAACGCTGCCCATCTGATCCACGCCAGCCCTGAGAATTGCCTTGCTGTGCGTTTGTAACAATTCTATTGGCTTCTTCGTAATACACTGTTCCACCCTCAGGAGCGAATGTATCTGCATCCATCCCCAGGATAGTATAAACGTAAAAAGATATTACAGAAACCAGGTTGGAGGTATAGCTATTCTGACTGTAATTAAGTGGCTGATATTCCCTGTAACTAAAGCCAAATTGTTCATCATTAAAATTAAATATAGGAGTGATCAGAGAAGTCCCGTAAACAGGTCTTGAAGATTGCACCTGAATTGTGCCGTTAAAAGTCTCGCCCTCAAAACTGTTTATCGTGATGAACATACTGCAGTTAATACGCTCATGATTTTTGAAATTCTTATCTGTCCAGGTGGTTTGATTTACAAATTCATTTAAAGCCCGCTCCAGCGTCTTAAAAACAGATAAGTTGGTCTGGCCGGTTTGCTCTGCATTTACAATAATCTCACAATTAATTTGCTGTGCAGAACCTAGCTGCAAGCCAAAAACGAATACTAAAATTGTAACTATTCTATGCATTCAGCAATTCTATAATTTCGGTTAAAATATCTTCGGCCACTTCTTTTTTTGACTTTAGATCAAAATCTTTCTTCTTATCTGGATAGATAATACTTATTTTGTTGGTCTCACTTTTGAAACCGGCTCCTTTATCGTTCAGGGAATTTAAAACAATAAAGTCAAGATTCTTCTTTTTAAGTTTTTTTCTGGCATTTTCCACCTCATTATTGGTTTCCAGGGCAAATCCAACGAGTTTCTGATTCGCTTTTTTACAGCCTAAACTTGCCAGAATATCTTCGGTCTTAGTCAGTTCTAAAGTTAGGGAATCGTCCTTCTTTTTAATCTTTTGATCTGCAACCACTTTCGGTTTATAATCAGCTACCGCAGCAGCAGCGATAAAAACATCTATATTCTCAAAATGAGAGTGAGCAGCTTCATACATCTCCCTTGTACTTGTAACTCTTATCAGGTTTATATCTTTATCATCGATAATCAAATGAGTGGGACCGGAAATAAGAATTACCTCAGCACCCAGTTTTGCGGCATTTTCAGCAATTTCATATCCCATTTTTCCGCTGGAATGATTTCCTATAAAACGAACCGGGTCTATAGCTTCGTATGTGGGCCCTGCAGTAATTAATATCTTTTTCCCTTTCAAGGGCAGGTTTTCAGTAAAATGATGCTCTAGAAATTGAATGATCTCTTCAGGCTCAGCCATTCTTCCTTCTCCGTGTAATCCACTTGCCAATTCACCATCACCAGCAGGAATCATAATATTTTGAAATTCCTGAAGTTTTTCAAAGCTGTTTTTGGTAGAGGGATGCTTATACATATCAAGATCCATGGCGGGAGCAAAAAAGACCGGGCATTTAGCTGAAAGATACGTGGCCAGCAGGAAATTATCGCTGTTCCCCGATGCCATCTTGGAGAGTGTGCTGGCAGTAGCGGGGGCTATAAGCATGAAATCGGCCCAGAGGCCGAGTTCAACGTGATTATTCCATTTTTCATTTTCATCTTCCTCATCTGTAAATGAAGAAAATACTTCATTCTTAGAAAGTGTGGAAAGTGTAAGCGGAGTGATAAATTCTTTAGCAGCAGGGGTCATCACAACTTTAACATTGGCACCTGCTTTTACAAATAAACGTACTAATGCGGCAGTTTTGTATGCGGCAATACCTCCGGTAATACCTAATAAAACTTTTTTGCCTTTAAGTACAGACATATTTGTTTCGAAATCTATTCTGCGATGTCTTCTTTGGTGTTACGGTAGTAGATCTTATCTTCTAACCATTCCTGAATTGCAAGTGATTGCGGCTTTGGCAATCTTTCATAGAATTTAGAAACTTCGATCTGCTCTTTGTTCTCAAAGATTTCATCAAGAGAGTCGTTATAAGTAGCAAATTCATCAAGCTTCTCCAATAATTCTTTTTTGATTTCGCCATTGATCTGTCCTGCTCTTTTAGCAACTATCGAGATCGCTTCATAAATATTTCCGGTTGGAGCATCTACTTTATTCCTGTTAATAGTAGTAGTGTTTACCGGCGCATCAATTTTCTTAAAATCCATCATTCCTATAATTAAAAATTCTGTAACCTATTATCTATCTCTAAGGAAGACTCTTCCAGTTGTGGAACATATTCCCCCTCAGGATAATATTTATTATATGATTTGTAAAACTCCTGGGCCTCTTTTAACCGTGCTTCCATTAAAACTTCAAAACTATTAATGGCAAGTTTATAAGCTGAATCGAACCTGTAATAATAAGCAGCTTCTCTAAAAGGAGATCCCGGGTAATTCGCTATAAAGTTATTGAAAGAAGCAATTGCAGCCTTGTAATATTCAGTATGGTGATATTGCTTGGCAATCTCGTAAGCTTTCTTTTCCAGCTTGATTCGCAATTCTGTAGCCATTGTATTTGCTTCTTCCTGAAATTCCCCTTCCGGATATTTATTTAAATAAACCTGAAGTTCTTCAATGGCTTTACGGGTATCGGTTTGATCAAGATCATATCGCGGTGAACGATAAAAATAAGATGCAGCCGATTTATATGAAGCTTCTTCTGCCTTTTGACTATTTGGATATAATTGTAAAAATCTTTCAAACTGAAATGGAGCATTAAAATAATCTCCTAACTGGTAATACGTATCTGCCAATAAAAACACCAGTCTTTCCCCCTGAGGTTTTCCACGGAATTCCGGCTCAACCTGCTCTAATAATCTTAAAGCTTTTCTGAGCTTTTTATTACTATCCTCTTCTTTACCTTCGTTATACAACTCCTCTGCTGCCGTATATTTTGGAGCAGTTTCTTCACTTTTAAGCAGCTTTTGATATTCGCTACAGGAGAGCGTTACCAATAGGACACCTAAAATGAGAATTCCTTTTTTCATGATACGTAAAAACATCTGGCAAAAATACATTTTTTGTTACTATAAAAAAAACTTTCCTAAACTACTCAAATAACCCTATAATCAGGCTTTTATTGTAGTAAGAAAGTTCTTTAAGTAAAATATTCGCTAAAAATTATCTACAAAACTATTGATCCTGCTCTGCAAGTTTTCACTGGCTTCTACCAACGGAAGTCTTAGAGAGTTAGTGATCATTCCTTTTTTGGCGAGTAAAGCCTTGATCCCGGCAGGATTTCCTTCCGCAAAAATAAGATCTATGGAAGGCGCTATTTTGTAATGTATTTTATATGCTTCAGAAACTTTTCCTTCTAGTCCGGCTCGAACCATATTTGAAAATTCTTTAGGAAAGCCCTGTGCTATAACAGAAATCACTCCTTTGCCCCCGGCAAGGGTCATAGGCAAAGTGATCATATCATCCCCGGAAATAACTTTAAAATCTTCAGGCACCAAGCTGATTAATTTCATCGCCTGCACAATATCTCCTGCAGCTTCTTTCACGCCGATCACATTTTCTAAATTTCTGGCAATTCTATTGATGGTTTCAGGTAAAACATTGGAAGAAGTTCTCCCGGGAACATTATACAAAATGATTGGCAATGGAGATGCCCTGGAAATTGCCTCAAAATGACGGTAAATCCCTTCTTGTGTTGGTTTGTTATAATATGGAGATACTGAAAGTATGGCATCAAATCCATCAAGATCATTAGTTTCCAGCTCCTCCACCACACCGGCGGTATTATTCCCTCCAACACCAAGTACTAAAGGGAGCTTACCTGCATTTGCTTCTTTAACGGTTTTCTTAATCAGTTCTTTTTCGTCTCTAGTAAGCGTAGCGCTTTCAGCAGTAGTACCTAAAACCACGAGGTATTCTATCCCATTTTCAACCTGGTTTTTCACAAGATTGCTAAGGGCATTGATATCTATAGATAAATCCTCCTTAAATGGAGTAATTAGTGCTACTCCGGTTCCTACAAAGGCTTCCATTAATTATTCTTTTTTAAGATTTTTAAATATTTTAAAACTTCCTGCTGAAAAACATCTATTTTCTTTGCATGGATCTCCACATCAAAAATTCCGTAGGAATCTGGAGAATTTCCAATTTTAATATTGGCCAGGCTTTCAGCGGCTAGCAGGTATCCAGCTGTATTGTTTTCTGAAAAATAACAGATAAGAAAGTCAAAGTCTTCACTGGCAAAACGGCGTATCGATTCGTTTTTAAAATCACCTAAAAGGGAAATGTCTTTGATAGTTAATACGTCGGCTTCCAGATTTTCAGGAATTTTATCCGAATTTCCGCAAAACACTACTTTAAAATCACTTTTACTTACTCCAGTGAACTTATAAAACTCTGTAAGTTTTTGCCCCGATTCAAATTTCTCATCATCGATGATCAAGCCAATCTTACCGGAATTTCCTTCCCTGGAAAGTTTTCCATTCAACATAGACCTTCTAATCTTTTTCGAATGGATTATATTTTTCAGTTTTCCAGCGATCATAATTCAAATTAGGTGGCGCAAATGTAAATAATTTCCAGCAGTATCAAAGAAGATTATGTACCCGGAAACCTTCGTGTATATTGGAATCTAACAGGTTTATACTTTTTGTTAAATGCGGAATATTTAAAGGAGGTTTTTCAATATCAATTTTTTCTCTTCCGTGGCAAATCTTTGAATAAGAATTTAATTCATAAATTTTCGGAATGCTCTAAAAAACATATAGCCAGATATGCCGTAAAGAGTTAACAGGAATAACCTGAATATTAGTCAAAAGGATTTTCGCGAGATTTAAAAAGCATTCTATATTTGCAACATATTTTCAGAATATGAAATTCTCCAATTTTTTGATACTTGGTTTTTTAGTAGTTTTTTACTCGTGTAAGACTGAAAAACCAGGAGTTACCAGGATTGCTTCGGAACGTATTGCAATTGATAACTCGATCGAAGCAGATAAACAAATTTCAGAATTTATAAAACCCTACAAAGAACACCTGAACGCGACTTTAGATTCTACTCTGGCTTACAATCCTACGCTCCTATCTAAAAGTGATGGCGATCTAAATACCGCTATAGGAAATCTGATGGCTGACGCGGTTTATATTCAAACGAATCCTTTATTTAAAAAACAAACCGGAAAAAACTTGGATATGGTATTGCTGAACCATGGTGGGATTCGTGCTGAAATTCCTGCCGGCAATGTTTCCGCCAGAACAGCTTACCAAATAATGCCTTTTGAAAATGAGATCGTAATTGCTGAACTCACGGGAGTCAAATTAAAAGCAATGTTGAAATATTTGGAACAGGCAAAAACAGCTCATCCGGTGAGCGGAATAAAAATAAGGGCAGATAAAAATTTCAATATTATTCAAGCTTCTATTGATGGAGAAGAAATACAGGATAATAAGACTTATTTTGTAGCTACTTCAGATTATTTGTCTAACGGCGGTGATAATATGGCCTTTTTTAAAAATCCGGTGAATATTTATAGAACAGACTATAAAGTTAGAAATGCCATGATAGATTATTTTACTAAAATAGATACTGTTCAGGCGAAAATAGACGATCGTTATATTAGAGAATAAGCATATGAAAAGAAAAGATTTTATTCATAATACCGCGGCAGCTACAGCTTTTCTAGGTTTTGGCGGATTCTCAGTCTTTTCGTTAAATCCTGAAAAGAGAAAACATATTACCATTCTGCATACCAATGATGTGCATAGCCATATTGAAGCCTTTGGCCCTGAGGCTGGAAGAAATGCTAATATGGGTGGTGTAGCAAGAAGGGCTAGCCTTGTTGAAAAAATCCGAAAAGAGAATCCTAATACCTTGCTTTTAGATGCCGGTGATATTTTTCAGGGTACACCATATTTCAATTTTTATGGGGGTGAACTGGAGTTCAAACTCATGAGCATGCTAAAATATGATGCTGCCACTATTGGAAACCATGATTTTGATAATGGTATAGACGGACTTTACGCTCAGCTGCCCCATGCGAAATTCCCGTTTATCAGTTCTAATTACGACTTTAGCAATACCCTCATGGAGGGTCATGTAAAAGATTATAAAACCTTCATTAAAGATGACGTGAAAATTGGAATTTTTGGACTCGGAATTGAACTAAATGGATTAGTAAACAAAAATCTTTATAAGGAGACAAAATATCTCGATCCTGTTGAGATCGCTACAGACAAAACCCGCATTTTAAAAGAAGAAGAAAACTGTGACCTGATAATTTGCCTTTCCCATTTAGGTTATGAATACTCCAGTAGCAAAACAATTTCTGATATTAAACTGGCAAAATCCACTGAAAATATAGACCTCATCATTGGCGGCCATACACATACTTTTCTTGAGAAACCTACAACTGAAATAAACAAAGCCGGTAAAAAAGTTTTAGTGAACCAGGTTGGTTGCTACGGACTTTATTTAGGCCGAATTGATTTCTTCCTGGATTCTGAAAATAATATAGAAGCTGAAGGTGTAAAGATCGCGATAAATTAAGAACATTTTTGCTTATCCATTTTCTGTCCAAAGATCCCTTCGTCACCCTGAATTTATTTCAGGGTCTAATTTATAGATTCTGAAACAAGTTCAGAATGACGTCTAATTTTTCTGTACTGGAAAATCAAAATAAGTATCTGGGTAAGGCTCCCTATCATAGGTATAATGCCACCATTCTTTGGAATAGGACCTAAAGCCGTTTTTACGCATACTTAATCTCAAGAGTTCCCTGTTTGCCTTTTGCTTCGGAGTAATTTGAGAACTATTATGATGGGATATTTCCCCGAAAAAATCATAAGAGCCTCCCATATCTACCTCTTTACAATCTGAAACTCTTATCAGTGTTAGATCTACTGTACTCCCCCGGGAATGTCCGGATTTAGTTGCAATATAACCTAACTGAAAAAGATCTTTTTTGGCGACTGCTGGATAAAATTCTTTTTTCATAAGAGTATCATCCGAATCTCTCGCCCATTCCATAAAATGATTTACCGCGCGCTGGGGTCGGTAAGCATCAAACACCTTTAGCATATAGTCCTTTTGAATAAGTTCCTCCTGAACTTTAGCCAATGCCTTTGCAGCCGGCTTACTCAAAATAGCCTGCGGATTTTCATAACCTGAAATCGATGTGCCCACAAAATTATTGTGGCCGGCATATCGTATTTCATATACAATATCTGGAATCACCTCATCGATATAGGTAAAACCTGCCGGAATTTCCTGTGTATGCGAAACTGTTGAAAACAGAAGAAAAAACAAACCAATTCCTGAAAAATAAATCCTGATAAAATCTGGCATATGCTGAAGTTATTCTAACATCTTAAAAAAATCTGCTTCGCTAATTATATTGGTACCCAGTTTCTCTGCTTTAGCCAGTTTACTCGGACCCATATTTTCACCGGCTACCAGGTAATTGGTTTTAGAAGAAATAGAACTGGATACTTTCCCGCCGTTATCTTCTATTAGTTTTTTAAGTTCATTCCTGGAAACCTGCTGAAAAACCCCGGAAATTACAAAAGTACTTCCTTCCAGGATATTGGTTTGGTTCGCCAGTTTTTCTGCAGAAATTTCCAACTGAACCCCATATTCCTTTAATCTTCGCACATTTTCGCTGTTAGCTTCGGTTTTAAAAAAGTCTACCACACTCCAGGCGATTCTCTCCCCAATTTCATCTAGGTTCACCAATTCTTCTTCGGAAGCTGCCATCAATGCATCTATACTTTTAAAATGCTTGGCTAGCTTTTTGGCCACAGTTTCTCCCACATAGCGTATTCCCAGCGCAAACAGCACCCGTTCAAAAAGAATTTCTTTCGATTTTTCTATTCCATTTATAAGATTTTCCGCTGATTTTTCTGCCATTCGCTCTAAAGGGAGGATATCTTCTTTTTTGAGTGTATAGAGATCAGCATAATTCTCAATGAGTTCGGCATTCACCAGAAGGGCTACCGTTTCCCCGCCTAAACCTTCAATATCCATCGCTTTTCTTGAGATATAATGTTGGATACGGCCAATTATTTGTGGCGGGCAGCCATTTACATTCGGGCAATAATGCTGCGCCTCCCCTTCATTTCTAACCAATGCCGTATTACATTCAGGACAATGGGTAGCATATTCGGTTGGATTGGATTCCGGATCGCGTTTGGTGAAATCTACTCCCACGATTTTCGGAATGATCTCCCCTCCTTTTTCAACAAAGACAGTATCTCCTTCCCGTACATCCAGTTTCTCAATTTGATCGGCATTATGAAGCGAAGCTCTTTTTACCACTGTCCCTGCAAGTTGCACAGGATCCAGGTTCGCCACGGGAGTAATTGCTCCGGTTCTTCCCACCTGATAGGTAATCTTATTCAATTTTGTAGATTCCTGTTCTGCCTTAAATTTATAAGCGATCGCCCAACGTGGTGATTTTGCAGTATGCCCCAATTCTTCCTGTTGGTGAAAATCATTCACTTTAACCACTACCCCATCCGTTTCATAAGGTAAATCGTGACGGTGTTCATCCCAGTAATTGATATATTGCAGAACTTCCTCGATAGAGTCTTTTAATTCTGATTCTTCCGGGACTTTAAAACCCCATTTTCGGGCTTTCTCAAGGCCTTCAAATTGTGAACCGATACCGGTACTATTGCCTGTAATACTGTATAAAAGACATTCCAGCGGTCTTTTGGCAACTTCGGCAGAATCCTGCAATTTCAAACTTCCGGAAGCCGTATTCCTGGGATTGGCATAAGGTTCTTCTCCTGCTTCTACCCTTTCAGCATTCATTTTTGCGAATCCTTCATAAGGCAAAACGATTTCTCCTCGTATATCGAATTTTTTAGGAAAATCACCTTTCAGCTTCAATGGAACAGATCTTATGGTCCTTACATTATTGGTCACATCGTCCCCCTGAAATCCGTCTCCCCGGGTCACCGCTTTTTTCAAAGTTCCTTTCTCGTAAGTTAAACTAATAGAAGCACCATCATATTTAAGTTCACAAACAAATTGCAGCTTTCCTTCCACGATCTTCCTGATCCTTGTTTCCCAATCTTCCAACTCTTCTTTGGAATATGAATTGGATAGCGAATACATCCTGTTTTCATGAACTACCGTCGCAAAATTCTTAGTAACCGCGCCACCAACTCTTTGGGTAGGAGAATTAACATCCTCAAACTCCGGATATTTTTCCTCAAGTTCCTGAAGCTCCTTTAGCTTCATATCAAATTCATAATCGCTTATCTGCGGGGCATCCAGGACATAATAATTATAATTATGCTGCTGAAGTTCTTCGCGAAGTCCCTGTATTTTCTTTTCGGCGTCCATGTAAATTATTGAAATTTATATTTCTGAAATTTCCAGCACATCATTGCTGAAATCCATTTTATAATGCTTGGATTCATGTTCAAATTCAAGCTGAAAACTGGAAGCATAGGCTTTGTCCTCGGTAGGAAACCAGTCTTTTTCATTTTTATTGATAGTAATGATCAATCCTGCATCTTCCCCTACCGCACAAAATCTTTCAAGATCACCATCAAATTGATTTAAACCACATTCCAGTTTCATTTTTTCAAATTTCTGCT
The DNA here is from genome assembly GCF_029937855.1 of Christiangramia sp. Taxonomy (GTDB): domain Bacteria; phylum Bacteroidota; class Bacteroidia; order Flavobacteriales; family Flavobacteriaceae; genus Christiangramia. The sequence goes on along the minus strand of NZ_JAPYPC010000034.1, from coordinate 26,161 downwards.
GAACATTATTGGTTGCAAGACCAATTTCAGCTATACCTACGATATTAGAGGCACTGAAAATCGCAGATTTTGGCTTGCTGAAATCCCTCCGGGAAATAAGTTCCATAATATTTTGGCCCTCATCGTAGAAATAGACAGATCTTGCCTGCCAGTTACTAAAATCTACTATATCTTCTCCGTTAAATTGCTGAATAGCTCGTTTTCCCTTCAGCCACGCAACAGCTTCTTCCTCCTGCCTGTCTGAAATATGAAATGCGATATGATAAGGTGTACAATTCAACTTTTGCTCAAACCTTAAAATGGAATACCCAATTTCCAACTCGAAACTATCTTCAGATTGATTTCTAACCTGAAAATCAAGCTGATTGCGATATAATCTCAATTGTCCTTCGATATTTGAAGTATAGACAGTAAGTTTATTGATCTTCATGTTTAGGTTTGATTTTTATTCATCCATTTAGGAACCGGTTTCGGTTGAAAGTTCTTCATTTTTGCAAGCAGATCTTCAAAGTTATCGGAAACCAGTAAAATATCCAGATTATCCTTTTTTAATAAAGCTTTTGCCGTCATTTTATCCAGCATATTTATGAGATCGTCATAAAACCCGTTAGTATTAAGAAGGCCGATTGGCTTTCTATGCAAACCTAATTGCGCCCAGGTTACGATTTCAAAAAGCTCTTCAAAAGTTCCAAAACCTCCTGGTAACGCTAGGAACGCATCGCTTAGATCATTCATGGTTAGTTTACGCTCATGCATATCTTGAGTAGTGATGAGTTTATCCAATCCAGTATGTACCACCTCTTTGGTTTTTAAAAAATCAGGGATCACCCCGGTAGCCTTTCCTCCATGATCCATAATTCCTTTTGCTACCTGTCCCATCAATCCCAGCTTACTACCGCCATAGATTAATCGAAGGTTATTTTTGGCCATTTTCTCTCCAACTTCATAGGCTGTATCAAAAATAAGCTGATCATTGCCATCACTGCTCGCACAGAAGACAGCCAGATTTTCTATATGATTTAATTCTTCATCCATGCTCTATTTTTTAGTGGCCCTTAACATACGATAGTTTCCAAAAATATCCTTTTTAAGCTGGGCTTTAAAACCTAATTCTTCAACCAAAGATTTTGTTTCTTCAGCGAGATATTGATTTAATTCAAAATAAAGAACACCATGTTCGTTCAATATTTTCACCGCCAGTTCTGCTATTTTTTTATAGAAAATAAGGGCATTCTCATCTTTTACAAATAGCGCAAGCTTTGGTTCATGGTTTAGAACATTCCTATGCATATCTTTTTTCTCAAGCTCCCTTACATAGGGCGGGTTTGAAACAATAATATCAAAATGATCATGAAGAGTTTCCGTTTCCAGTATGTCTGCCTTTCTAAAAGCTATTTCAGCGTTATTTATCTTTGCATTTCTTTGTGCCAACAGCAGGGCTTCCGAAGAAATATCGAAAGAATGGACTTCAGAATTTTTAATCTCTTTTTTGAGGCTAATGGGTATACACCCTGAACCCGTCCCAATATCAAGGATCTTTATATTAGCCTTTTTACTCTTATGATCCAGAAGGATCCATTCCACCAGTTCTTCAGTTTCAGGTCTTGGAATCAGAACATTTTTATTGACCAGGAATTTTCTTCCGAAAAATTCAGTGCTACCGGTTATATACTGAATGGGCTCATAAGTTTGCAAACGTTCCAAAGCATGTAAAAACCTGGTATGGTCACTTTCAGATAATTCTCGGTGGGGATCCAATGCCACATCCACGCGTCTTAAATGCAAATACTCTTCTATTAGTGTATAAAAAAAAGAAAAGATCTCGGTTGAAGGATATTCATCCTTTAAAGCATTTTCAAATTCATTTTTTAATTGAGAAAGCAACATACACTAAGGTGAAGTATTTACAAATCTTTGACCATAAAAACCGTACAATTATAATGTCCTGTATCTCCCAGAGGTTTTTCAATGACTTCAAAATCATTCTTATGGTAAAGTTTTCTGGCATTTTCCATGTAAGGCAATGTTTCAATATAACATTTTTCAAAGCCCTGTTCCCGGCCAAATTCAATACATTTTGTGATCATTTTCATGCCGATGCCACGTCCCCTGGCCTCCGGAAGGAAATACATTTTTTGTAGCTCACAGATCTTATCTTCTTCTCCCCGAAGTGGTGCAATCCCGGCACCTCCAATAATTTTAGAATCTTCTTCGACTACCAGATAAATCATTTTGTCGTTCTTGTAGGTCTGGGTCATATCATCCAGCGCTTTATCTTCATAAGCGGTACCTACTTTTGGCACTCCCATTTCAACAAGAACATTTCTTACTAATTCTTTAACCTGCTGATTGTCTTCGGGTTTTATTTCCCGAATTTTCCATGTGTTCATTCTGCTTAATTAATTCTATTTTTGTGGGGTGAATATACACGAAAAATACATAAAACGCTGTATAGAACTGGCGCAAAACGGCCTTGGAAACACCTATCCGAACCCGATGGTGGGCAGTGTAATTGTCCATAACGGAAAAATTATTGGAGAAGGCTGGCATCAAAAAGCGGGTGAGCCTCATGCAGAGGTAAATGCAATAAATTCGGTTAAAGACGAAAAGCTTTTAAAACAGGCTACTATCTATGTTAGCCTGGAACCCTGCAGCCATTTTGGCAAAACACCTCCCTGTAGCGATCTTATTATTGCAAAAGGAATTAAAAAAGTGGTTATTGGCACAATGGATCCTTTTGCAAAAGTCGCCGGCCGCGGAATAAAAAAATTAATGGATGCCGGTTGTGAAGTAAAAGTTGGAATCCTGGAAGAGGAATGTTTTGAACTCAATAAGCGCTTTTTCACCTATCATAAGAAACAACGCCCTTATATTATCCTGAAATGGGCACAAACTGAAGATGGTTTTATTGCGCCTAAAGAGCGAAACGAAAAAAGACCGGTTTGGATCACCAATAAATATTCGGGACAATTAGTGCATAAGTGGCGTAGTGAAGAAGCTTCCATCCTTGTGGGAACCAATACTGCTATAAAAGACAATCCCTCACTAAATGTTAGAAATTGGACCGGCAATGATCCTGTAAGAATTGTGATAGATCGCGAGCGTAAAATTCCGGAAGATTATGCCCTTTTGGATGGTAAACAGCAAACAATAGTGCTTTGTCAACATACAGAAAATTCAAACCTGAAAAATCTAATTTTTAAACAGATCGATTTTTCTGAAAATATTGCAGGGCAAATCTGTATGATCTTATTTAAAAATGAACTCCAATCGGTAATTATTGAAGGTGGAAGCAAAATTCTTCAGCAATTTATAGATAAAAATCTCTGGGATGAAGCAAGAATTTTCACGGGTAGAGTTCAGTTTAAAGAAGGTATAAAAGCTCCGGAAATTTCAGGACGCATTATAGAGGAAAAGAAAATCACTGATGACACTTTAAAAATTTATAAGAATGATTAAGACGATACTATTTGACTTTGGGGATGTCTTTATAAATTTAGATAAAGAAGGCACGAACAGGAAGCTAAAAGAATTAAATATTGATGAACTTCCGGAAGCTATTATAGCTAAAAATCGTGATTATGAACAGGGATTTGTAACTTCAGATGAAATATCAGAAAATTACAGAACTCATTTTCCGCAGTTAGATCAGGAAAAATTTGTTTCCTCCTGGAATTCCATGTTACTGGAGTTTCCCAAATACCGGTTTAAGTTTATTCAGAAACTGGCCAAAGAAAAAGACTTTCAGTTAATCCTGTTGAGCAATACCAATGATCACCATATTAGGTATATTCAGGATAAGGTGAACTTCTTTGAAGATTTCAAAAGTTGCTTTGATGCTTTTTATCTTTCTCATGAAATGGGGATGCGTAAACCAGATCCAGAAATTTTTGAATACATCCTGGAACAGCACGATCTAAAAGCCGAAGAATGTCTGTTTATTGATGATACTTTAGAAAATACTGAAGCTGCTGAAAAACTTGGATTCCACACCTGGAATATAGAACCCACGCGAGAAGATGTGATAGATCTTTTTACTGCTAAAAGTGATTTATTTTGATCTACCTGCTCCTAAGTGTCCTTTCTTCAACGATAATATTTGTAGTGTTCAGGCTCTATAAAAAATTCGGCATCAACACACTGCAGGCGATCATCGTCAACTATTTTATAGCCTGTACCGTAGGCTTTTTCGGATATATAGAAGGATCAGACTTTACACATGTCCCTTCTGAAAATTGGTTTCCCGGAGCTTTAATGCTTGGGATATTATTTATTACCGTATTTAACCTTGCCGCCATTACCACACAAAAAAGCGGACTTTCGGTCGTTGCCGTGGCCACAAAGATGTCGGTAGCCATTCCTGTTCTCTTCGGAATTTTCCTTTATAATGAAAGCACGGGGATATTGAAAATTATAGGCATACTGCTTGCTCTGGTCGCAGTCTATCTTACTTCCATAAAAACGGAAGAAGGCATCAGTATAAAAAAAGAGAACCTAATTTTTCCGCTTTTGGTATTCCTGGGCAGCGGAATAATAGATACCAGTATTAAATATCTGGAAACAAGCTATGTTTCAGAAACAGATGTAGGTCTTTTCTCTTCCACTATTTTCGCTACCGCTGGCTGCGTGGGCATAATAATCCTTATTATTCAGGCATTTATGGGAAAACTGAAGATCAGCTTCAAAAATATCCTTGGAGGGATTGCGCTGGGTATTCCCAATTACTACTCTATTTATTTTCTGGTTATGGCGCTAAGAACCAAAGGTTTTGACAGCTCCACGATCTTTACCATGAATCATGTAGCCATCGTAACAGTTTCAACACTGGTTGGTATATTGCTATTTAATGAAAAATTGATTAAAAAGAATTGGATAGGTCTTGGTTTGGCAGTTATTAGTATAATTCTTGTAGCAAATTCAGTACTATGAAAGATACCTACCAGAGTATTACCAAAGCTTCTCCGGAAGTTCTCTTTAAAGACCGGAATTCAAAATTTTTCGGCTACGCTTTTCCTATTAAAACAGAGGAAGAAGCGAATTTACATCTGGAAGAGTTGAGAGCTAAACATCATAAAGCAAGGCACTGGTGTTATGCCTGGCAACTTGGAAAAGAAGAATTTCAATATCGCGTAAATGACGATGGCGAACCTTCCAACTCTGCAGGAATGCCAATCTATGGCCAGATCCAGTCTTTTGATGTCACCAATATTCTAATTGTCGTGGTTAGGTATTTCGGCGGAGTAAAGCTTGGAGTGGGCGGACTTATTAACGCATACAAGACTGCTGCTCAAATGGCTCTGGAGGCTTCAGATATTCTTAAAAGGACCATAGATGAAATTTTCGTGGTGAAATTTGATTATCCTGAAATGAATAAAGTAATGCTGGTAATTAAAAAAAATAACCTCAATGTGATAGATCAAAAACTGGAAATAGACTGTAAAATATTTATTGCGGTTAGAAAAAAAGATGCTGAATCTACCTATTCCAAATTTGACAATACCTACAAAGTGGCAATATCAAAATTCGATGATTAAGCCTTCAGTTTTTTCTGAATATATTCAGGACAGCGTATAGGTTTTCTTGTTTTTGAATCCATAAAAACTAAAACTGAAGTGGCTGAAGTCACCTTTTCCCCAGCTTCATTGTATATCGCGTAATCGAATATGATTTTAACATTTGGGGTTTCCCGTAATCGCGTTTCTATCCTTAAATTTTCATTGAATGTAATTGGTTTGTGATATTTTAAATTTAATTCGAATACCGGCAACATTATCCCCTCCTCTTCCATACTTTTGTAAGAGACCCCCAAAGAATCTAACCAGTCAAGTCGGGCTATTTCAAGGTATTGCGGATAGTTTCCGTGGTGCACCACCCCCATCTGGTCGGTTTCGGCATATCGTACTTTAACAAAAGTTTCGTGTGATTTCATAAGAAAAAAATAGCCTTTCTGGGAAAGGTTTTTTATATTCAGGCTCGGAAGTAAGTATGCATAAATTTTTCTTAAAATTCAACCCTTAAATGGTTTTTTTTTTACATTTTTTGTTCACATATTTGTTCCGCTCAAGTTGGAGAACCAAGTTCATCCAGCTGCCAATTGAACTTACTACTAATCTAAATTAACGTCTAACTAATAATGTCAAAAACTGCGCAATCGGTTTGGAATAACTGTCTGTCATTTATTCAGGATAACATTACACCTCAAGCATATAAAACATGGTTTGAACCTATCCAAGCAGTGAAACTTACAGATTGTGCCTTAAGCATACAGGTGCCTTCCAAGTTTTTCTATGAGTGGTTAGAGGAACATTATGTTAAACTACTAAAAGTTTCACTTACCCGCGAACTTGGTGATAAAGCGAAGCTGGTCTATGTGATCAAAATGGAGAACACTTACGGTAATAAGTTACCGTTCACCGAGAGAATTCCAAGTACGCAGAGAGCACAAATGTCTTCCCAGGAAGTAGATGTGCCTATAAAAAATAAAAGCCCGGAGCTCAAGAATCCCTTTATTATTCCCGGAATTAGGAATGTAAAGATAGAATCACAGCTTAATCCTAATTATAATTTTGAAAATTTCCTGGAAGGTGAATCCAATAGGCTCGCAAGATCAGCAGGGCTGGCTGTAGCGAACAAGCCCGGAGGAACTTCCTTTAATCCGCTTCTGATATTTGGCGGCGTTGGATTGGGAAAAACCCATTTGGCTCACGCTATTGGAGTTGAAATAAAAGATAAATATCCGGAAAAAACAGTTCTATATATTTCCGCTGAAAAGTTCACGCAGCAATATATAGAGTCTGTAAAAAAGAATAATCGTAACGATTTTATTCATTTTTACCAAATCATTGATGTACTGGTAGTAGATGATATTCAGTTGCTTTCAGGTAAAGCCGGTACACAGGATGTGTTTTTCCACATCTTTAACCACCTTCATCAAAATGGAAAGCAGGTAATCCTCACCAGTGACAAAGCTCCTGTAGACATGCAGGATATTGAACAGCGCTTGCTATCCAGGTTCAAATGGGGGCTTTCAGCTGAATTACAAAACCCCGATTTTGAAACCCGCGTTTCTATCATTAAAAATAAGCTTTATCGCGATGGTGTTGAAATGCCTGAAGATATTGTGGAGTTTCTTGCCAATAACATCAAAACAAACATAAGAGAGTTGGAAGGGGCTATTATTTCGCTTATCGCGCATTCTTCTTTCAACAAAAAAGATATTACGCTGGAACTCGCCAAAAAAATTGTTGACAACTACGTTAAGAATACCAAGCGTGAAGTTTCTATAGACTATATTCAGAAAGTGGTTAGTGATTATTTCCAGATGGATGTAGATACGTTACAATCTAAAACAAGAAAAAGACATATTGTACAGGCAAGACAACTTGCTATGTTCTTTGCAAAAAGATTTACGAAAGCATCCCTGGCAAGTATAGGTTCTCAAATTGGAAGCCGTGACCATGCCACCGTATTACACGCCTGTAAAACAGTAGATAATCTTGCTTCTACAGATAAGCAATTCAAAAAATTTGTTGAAGACCTCAACAAGAAACTAACACTATAAAGTATAATTTATGAAAACCAGGGTATTGATGGTGTGCCTCGGCAATATTTGCAGATCACCACTAGCCGAAGGTATTCTTAAATCTAAAGTAGACCCAAACAAAGTATTTGTAGACTCTGCAGGTACGGGGAGCTGGCATATAGGTTCTGAACCAGACAGAAGATCTGTTGCTACCGCTAAGAGATACGATCTTGATATTACTCAGCAACGCGGGAGGCAATTTTCGAAAAAAGATTTTGAGGATTTTGATTATATCTTTGCCATGGATAATTCCAATTTCAAAGATATTATGGCTATGGCCGAAACCGATGAAGAACGTCAAAAAGTCCATTTAATCCTTGAGGAAATTTTCCCTTCTGAAAATGTGGATGTTCCAGATCCATATCACGGTGGGGAACAGGGCTTTGAAAATGTATACCAGATGCTGAACGAAGCCTGTGAGATTATTGCAAAAAAGCTGGAAAAAGGAACTTTATGAGTTCAAACCCTCATAATTATGGCAAGCTCTATTTAATTCCGGTAGGCTTAGGCGATTCCCATCCCGAAAAAGTCTTTCCTCCTATAAATTCCAGAATAATAGAGGAAATTGAAGATTTTATTGTGGAAAACGAAAAATCTGCCAGGAAATTTATTAAACAAATCCTTCCAGATAAATCACAGCAAAGCCTTCGACTAAAAAGCCTTAACAAATTTACAGAAGCTTCTGAAATTCCAACTTTCCTGAATGCTGCGAAAGAAGGTAATAATATAGGATTATTAAGTGAAGCCGGTTGTCCCGGAGTGGCAGATCCCGGTGCTGAAATCGTTAAACTCGCCCATCGCTACAACATCCAGGTAGTTCCATTAATAGGTCCTTCTTCAATTTTATTAGCTATGATGGCTAGCGGCATGAATGGACAGAGCTTTACTTTTAATGGATACTTACCTATAGATAAGAAGGAAAGAAAGCACGAAATAAAACAGCTGGAAAGAGTTTCTTTAGAGAAAAATCAGGCACAAATCTTTATTGAGACACCGTATAGAAATATAAAGTTTTTGGAAGATCTTATTCAGAATCTATATCCAACCACCAGAATCTGTGTAGCCTGTGATCTTACTCTACCTACTGAATTTATCAAAACCGCCACTGCTTCAGAATGGAAGAATATAAAAACCGATCTACATAAGAGACCGGCAATTTTTATTATTCAGAAAGATCTTTAGGCTGAAAGACGATCAAAATCTACTCTTGCGTTCTTTTTGGTTTTCACAAAAGAAACATCATACCCACCAAAACGCTTCATATAGGTTTTAATAGTTGTCCCAAAAGCATCACTAAATGCCTGGGCACCCCAGCTACGAAGATATTTTTTCACACTTCCCGGACCTGCCAGATGTGCGGCGGCTAGTATACCTGATTCGGTAATCTCCACTCCATTTATTGTTTTACCAACAAATCGTTTGATATCTCTTTGAAGTATCCATTTGTTCCTGGAAGCATTCGCATAAAATGCGGCTTCCTGAAGGGCAGGAGAATTTAGAAAGCCAATGCTGTCATAAATACCTACAAGTTTTAATGTACCCTTTCCAAATTGATATTTTCCGAGATATCCATATTCGTTCACAGTCTTATAATCACCTCTTGATTCTTTAAAGGCAAGAGCTTCCTTAAAACCAACATAGGATTTCCCTAGAAAAGGAGATGTTTGAGAGATTTCATAGTCGGGAACAATCTCATCCCTAAGATCTGGTACTGTATAATCCAAATCAAGATTAAAAGTGGAATACGCTTCCAAATCTATATTTGCAGCTTTCTTAGTTGAAAAACTAAAAAAAATGGAGCCCGCTACAAGAGGCAAGATTGAAAATTTTGCAATTTTCTTTCTCATTGCTTTTGTTTTTGAAAGGTTTATGGTAGACTTATATTATAAGTTGTACCCCTTTCATATTCGCGGCGCAAATGTATAACAAATTTTAATAATCTGAATTACAGGATGTTAATGATTATTTAAAGTTGCTTCCGTTTTAACGAAAAGATAACTTATTGATATTCAAAAACTTAAACTTTTCTAAACAAAAATATACTTATCGTTTAATTCCCTGTTTATTGATCCAACGTATATATTCACGCTTATTCCGGTTGTGTTGGGCAAGATTTTTAGCAAATTTATGATATCCAAAATTCTCTACATCGGCAACAAAATAGTAGAAATCGTGATCTTCATAATTTAATACGGCATCAATAGATGAAATATCAGGCATTGCTATAGGTCCTGGAGGAAGTTGTCTATATTTATAGGTATTATAAGGAGAGTCTAGTTTAAGATCTTTGTAAAGCACTCTTTTAATAATCGTATCGTAATTTCCAGTTCTCTCCTTTATAGCGTAGATCACGGTGGGATCTGCATCAAGTTTCCATCCATTCCTGTAACGGTTCATATAAACGCCAGCCACCCTGGGACGCTCATCAACTTTTGCCGTTTCCTTTTGCACAATAGATGCGATTACAGTTACTTCCTGCGGCGTTAAATTGATTTCTTTTGCTTCTTTAAGCCTTGCTTCGTTCCAGAATCTATCGTATTCTTTCTTCATTCTTTCCCGAAATTCTTCTGCTGAAGTATTCCAGTAAAATTCATATTGATTAGGGATATAGAGTCCTAAAGCATTCCGGGTGTCGAGCTCATTTTCATTAAGAAACTCCGCATTTTTGAAAGATTCCAGCAAGGCTGAACTATCAGCTTCAATCTGAGTTGAGATTCTTCCTGCCAAATCTTCCAGCCTTTCCTGGTTATTGAAAATAACTTTTACCGGCGTATTTCCGCTTCGAAGCTTATCTACCAGTTCATTATTGTTCATCCCTTTCTCCAAAATATATCTACCTGGTTTTACCCTTTCAGCATATCCTTTCTTTTGTGCAACCAAAGAGAATGATTCAAGATCTTTCACCATTGGCCGCAAAGAATCGATGACCGTTTGGAAATTTGCACCTGTAGGAATATATATAACCTCCTGCTTAGAATCGAAAGCGGTGTTTGATGAGAATACACAGTTATAGACGTAATAGCCAAATATTCCAAAAGCTATTATTCCCAGTATTAAAACAGCTACAAGTATTTTTCTAATGTACATTACTTATTAATTGATAAAGCCATTCATCTTTATAATCTCCGTTGAAAAGTGTCCAGTCTTTTTTCAAGCCTACTTTCCGAAACCCGTTACTCTCAAAAACCCTCATACTTTCTTTATTATTTGCATTTACATTTGCATACACCTGATGAAGACCCAAATGAGTGAAGCAATAATTACAAAGGAGGGATAAACTTTCAGAACCAAAACCTTTTTTACGATCTTTTTTATTTGCGATCAAAATGCCAATCGCAGCACGTTTGTCCCGGGGTTCGAGATCAAAAACATCTATAAGACCTAAGGGCCTGCCTCTTTTAGTGCAAATAACCAAACGTAATTGCTTTATATCATAAATATCACGATGGGCATTTTCTATATACTGCCTGATAAGAAATTTGGAATAAGGGGATTGGGTGGCACTTATTTCCCAAAAGTCTTCATTGTTTTCGATTTGATGAACAAAATCAAGATCTTCGGGTTCTACAGCTCTTAAAAATACTTTCTTCCCTTTTAATGTTAACATACAATCTCTCCTTTAAATACAGATTCTGCGGGTCCCGATAGCCAAACGTCAGAAAATCCATTTTCGGTATTTTTAAAATTTACTGAAAGTTCTCCGCCAGGAGTGACCAATTTAACAGTATTGGAATTTGTCATTGAAGCTCTGAATGCGGCCAAAGCCACCGCGGTAACCCCAGTTCCACAGGAAAGCGTTTCATCTTCCACTCCCCTTTCATAAGTGCGGACGGAAAATGTGTCTGTAGAAATAGGCTCTACAAAATTAACATTGGTACCTTTATTTAACTTATACCTTTCTGAATATCTTATTTCAGAACCTATATTTTTAATATTGATCTCACTAATATTTTTGGTGAATATTACATGGTGGGGCGAACCGGTATCCAAAAAAATAAAATCCTCATTTTCTGAAATTTCTTCTACGTTCTTCATTTTCAGACTAACAATACCTTCTTCATTGACGGTAGCTTCATGAGAGCCATCTATCGCGGTAAATCTTGCTGAATTTTCAATAATCCCGAGAGATTTTGCAAAGGCGACCAGACATCTGCCGCCATTTCCGCACATACTACTTTCATTTCCGTCGGCATTAAAATACACCATTTTAAAATCATCTTCAGGATCTTCAGAATTCTCCAGAAGTATCAGGCCGTCAGCACCTATACCAAATTTCCGGTCACATAGGTGATTCACCAATTTGGTATCATTTTTGGTTAATTTATTATCCCGATTATCGACCATAACAAAGTCGTTCCCGGTACCCTGATATTTAAAAAAAGTGAGCTTCATAAATCATTTAAAAGTGGCACAAATATACAATTTTGAAGCAGAATTTCGGGCTGTTAAATGGTCGTTAAATGATATGCAAAGTATAATAATCGAATGATCTAAAATGTTTAATAATTAAATAATATCCGAAAATGAGAAAAATAGCACTTTTACTATTTGTTTCTATCCTTGGAGGAGCAATAACCTTAGGTAGTTACAAACTTTTTTTTGATGAAGAGCCTGAGCAGTTTTTACCTCAGCAAACACAAAATTCTTCTTTTATACCTGTTAACAATTCAAAAATTTACGGCACAAATGTAGATTTTACCGAAGCTGCTGAAAAAACCGTTCATGCCGTGGTTCACGTTAAGAATGTCGCGGTTTTTAAATCTGGTCCTCGAAGTATTTGGGAATACACCCCTTACGGCAATAGTGGCGGAAGGGCACTACAAGGCGCAGGTTCCGGTGTAATCATAACCCCAGATGGGTATATCGTTACTAATAATCACGTTATTGATGGTGCCAGTGAAATTGAAGTAACACTGAATAATAATAAAACATATAAGGCAGAGGTGATTGGGAGCGATCCAATATCAGATATCGCTCTTATTAAAGTAGATGCTGATGAGGAGCTCGAATACATTCCTTTTGGAAACTCGAACAATCTTGAACTGGGAGAATGGGTGCTGGCGGTTGGAAATCCGTTTAATCTCAAATCTACCGTAACGGCAGGTATCATCAGTGCGAAGGCAAGAGACCTTAATATGCGCGATAATTCCCCTCAGTCTTTTATACAAACCGATGCAGCCATCAACCCTGGAAACAGCGGTGGTGCCCTGGTAAATATTAATGGTGAGCTTATTGGCATTAATACAGCGATTAGTTCTCCAAGTGGAAGCTATATAGGCTATGCCTTTGCCGTGCCTTCTAATAATGCAAGAAAAATTGTAGAAGACATTATGGAATTTGGTGATGTACAACAGGGAATATTAGGTATTAGAGGAAGGAGCATTAACAATGAAGTGATTAGAGAGTTCGACTTATCTACCTCCCAGGGAGTAATGGTTGCCGAAGTGACTCCGGGAAGTGGCGCTGCCGATTCAGGAATTCGACAAAATGACATTATACGGCAAATAGATAATATTGAGATCAATAAATTCTCAGACCTTACCGGTTATATTAATTCTAAGAGACCCGGAGACAAAGTAATGGTTAAGTTACTACGGAATGGGAAAGAGAGGGAAGTAAATGTAAAACTTACTAAACTCAATGTACTGGCGATTCCGATTCTTGGCCTTGAAGTTGCCAATGCAAGTTCTGAAGAATTGGAGGCTTATAATGCTCCAAATGGAGTTAGAATTAACCGGACTTTAAATGATGATCTTCCTTCAGCAGATCTTGTGGGCGGAATCATTGCTGAAATAAATAATCAGAAAGTTTCTTCCATTCGTGAAGTAGAAGAAATCATGCAATCCAGAACGAGATCAAACTCTATTGTAATTACTTACTACAATCAAAGAGGTGAAAAGCAGCGCATGATCTGGAGATAATCAAATCTTACTCAATAAAACGAACCCTTCTCCCTACGGAAGGGTTTTTTCTTTTCAAAAACTTTTACGAAAACGTTTGAAATATATACTTTTGCCGAAAATTTTATAACAACACAACTAAACATGGACTTTAATAAAGTTTACGAAAAAGAACTTTCTTTTCAGGCAGATCGCCGGAAAGCTACCGTAGAATTCATCAATATCGTCAGTGATCTATGGTATGATAAATCTATTGAACTGGTACTTTTTAGAAATCAACTCATTAATAGAAATGTTAGTGACATCCTGGATCTTCATGAATACGCCGGGGAATTTGTAGGTAAACCCATTTCTATCTTTGATTCTGTAGAGATCGCTAAAGCTATCCAGGATCTTAACCTGCCACCGGCAAAGCTAGATATTGGGAAACTTACGTATGAATATCATTTAGACGGACAACCTCACAGCAATGCCATGGCTTTTGTTTCCAGCAAGCTAAGCGATGCAAAAGAAAATGAAGCTGTTACACCAAAAGATGTTGTGTTGTATGGCTTTGGACGTATTGGAAGACTGGTTGCCCGTGAACTTATGACAAGAACAGGAAAGGGAAATCAGCTTAGACTTCGTGCAGTGGTAACCCGTGGTAAAGTAGATCAAAGTGTTTTAGAAAAAAGAGCATCGCTTTTAAAAAGTGACTCAGTTCACGGACCCTTCAGCGGAACCGTAAATGTGGATGTAAAAAATTCAGCATTGATCATTAATGGAACTACGGTGCATATGATTTCGGCTAATCAGCCGGAAGATATAGATTATACACAATACGGCATTAATAATGCTTTGGTTATAGACAACACAGGCGCATTTAGAGATAAGGAAGCTTTAAGCAGGCATCTTGCTTCAAAAGGAGCGGCAAAAGTTCTACTTACTGCACCAGGAAAAGGAGTTCCAAATATCGTGCATGGAGTGAACCAAAAAGAACATAATCCAGATGATACAGACATCTTTTCTGCGGCTTCCTGTACCACCAATGCCATTACTCCGGTATTAAAAGCTGTTCAGGATTCCCTTGGAGTGGTTCACGGACATCTTGAGACTATTCATGCATATACCAATGACCAGAATCTGGTAGATAATATGCATAACAAATACAGAAGAGGTCGTGCTGCAGGATTAAATATGGTAATTACTGAAACCGGTGCAGGCAAGGCAGTTTCTAAAGCACTTCCTGTTTTTGAAGGAAAACTGACTTCAAATGCGATTAGAGTTCCAGTTCCAAATGGTTCTTTAGCGATTTTAAACCTTGAGGTTGAAAAAGAAACCAGCCTTGAAGATGTAAATGCTATACTTAAAAAGTATGCCCTGGAAGGTGAACTGGTAGAACAAATTCAGTATTCTGTAGACAACGAGCTGGTATCATCAGATATTATTGGATCTTCAGCTCCTGCAATTTATGACAGCAATGCAACAATCGTATCTGCTGATGGTAAGAATGTGATACTTTATATATGGTATGATAATGAATACGGGTATAGCCATCAGGTAATAAGACTGGCAAAATACATCGCAAAGGTAAGACGATACACATATTATTAAGATCAAATATTTTAAAAAAAGACCCTGCCATTGGCCGGGTTTTTTTATTTTTGCACCACTTTATAAAATATAAAAACTAATTAATTTTACAAGAAGCGAATTTCCTCCCGAAAATCTGAAATATACTAACCTATCCATTCGCTCGTTGTTTTTAATGAACCAAACAAATTCAATTCCCAGGAAAATGAGTAACAAATTTTACGTTGCAGCGGCTATTATTATTGCCAGTGTATTTCAGATGAATGGCCAGACAGACAGTCTTCAAAACAACACACCAATACAGGATGAGTTTTCAGCACTAATTCAGGAATCTAACAACTACCAGGGTTATAAAGTAGTAGATTATGACAAGCTGATAGAATTAAGAAATACCACCCGGAATTATATTACAGAATTAAAAGAAGAAATTGTTGTTCAGAAGAATACGGTAGATCAGCAAAATGATGAGATTCAAAAATTAAAATCTGATCTTGCTGCCACCCAGGAAGACCTGAACCGGGTTTCAGAAGAGAAAGATGCCTTAATGTTTCTGGGGATGCCTTTTTCTAAAGGGGGTTATAAAACAATGATGTGGGGAATCGTTGGAGTTTTGATCGCCCTGCTCCTAATAATATTCTTTAGATATAAGAGTTCACATGCTGCTACCCGCGATGCAAGGCAAAAACTAAGCGAAACCGAGAAAGAATTTGATGCCTATCGCACTAAAGCACTTGAAAAAGAACAACGCCTGGGAAGAATGCTGCAAGATGAAAAAAATAAAGCCAGTGGCACTACATAATTAGCCCAGAGCTATTTTAACTTAAATCCTACCCGATGCGTATTGATATTATTACGGTGGTTCCCGATATTCTAAAGAGTCCTTTTGAAGCTTCCATACTTCAGAGAGCGATAAAAAAGGGATTAGTGGAAATCCATCTACATAATTTACGTGATTACACCACGGATAATTACAAACAGGTAGATGATTATCAATTTGGTGGTGGCGCTGGGATGGTCATGATGATAGAACCTATAGATAAATGTATTTCGAAATTAAAGGCTGAAAGGAACTAT
Organism: Christiangramia sp.; assembly: GCF_029937855.1. Taxonomy (GTDB): domain Bacteria; phylum Bacteroidota; class Bacteroidia; order Flavobacteriales; family Flavobacteriaceae; genus Christiangramia. The sequence continues at coordinate 10,033 of NZ_JAPYPC010000034.1, read as the reverse complement.
GACGAAGTGATTTACATGACGCCAGATGGCGCTACTTTAAATCAGAAAACAGCGAATAGTTTGAGCCTTTCTGAAAATATCATCATTCTCTGCGGACATTATAAAGGAGTAGATCAAAGAGTGCGGGATCAATTCATTACCAAAGAAATTTCCATTGGAGATTATGTCCTTTCCGGAGGTGAATTGGGGGCTGCGGTATTATGTGATTCAATTATTAGATTAATTCCAGGAGTTCTGGGAAATGAAACTTCGGCCCTTACAGATTCTTTTCAGGATAATTTACTGGCTCCTCCGGTTTACACCCGGCCAGCAGAATATAAAGGATGGGCAGTACCATCAATATTAACTTCAGGAAATTTACCAAAGATCGAAGAATGGCGCGAAAACCAGGCCTATGAAAGAACAAAAGAGCTAAGGCCAGATCTTTTAGAAGAAGATTAATTTTTACAGTGGTGTTTGATGAAAATTTTAAAGAACTAATCTGAACCCAATATTTTCAAAATTTCAAAGCATTTTCCTACTATCTATACCCTGCTTTTACAATTTTTTTGAATTGTAGTATCTTTCGAAAACAACAATTCCCAAATTTTTTTGTTTATTAGTTAGTTAAGTTCGAGTTTAATTTCTTATATCTAAAAGCGAAGCGGTCTAGCTTCTTTATCCGGGCATAAGGGATTTTTTTACTAACAGCCTTGTACAATAATATAAATTGATTAATTTTGCACTCATTCTAGAATAACCTCTGGCGATCATCGTGAATGTTGTTTTGGATTTTACTTAAAATTATTAAAAATGGAATCGTTAGTAAAATACGTTCAGGACGAATTCGTAGAAAGAAAGGACCTACCAGAATTTGCTGCAGGTGACACTATTACTGTGTATTACGAAATTAAAGAGGGCCAGAAAACAAGAACTCAGTTCTTTAGAGGCGTTGTAATACAAAAGAGAGGAACAGGTTCTTCTCAAACTTTCACCATTAGAAAAATGAGTGGAACTGTTGGAGTAGAAAGAATTTTCCCAATCAACCTTCCTGCAATCCAGAAAATTGAGATCAACAAGAAAGGAAATGTTCGTAGAGCTAGAATTTTCTACTTTAGAGGTCTTACTGGTAAAAAAGCCCGTATTAAAGAAGCGATTAGAAAATAATTTTTCTTTAAAAACACATCTTAAAGCTCCAATTCTTTGGGGCTTTTTTTATTACTAACACCCTAAAAAACAGATTTTTAAAATGTTAAAAATTTTCATTTTAAAATGTTTTCTTATTATATTTATTTGGAATTATCGCAGCGATTAAAATGACAAAAGAATTTTTAATGATGACGATAAGGAGGTAAAGCAAAGTTCTTTACAATTTTAGGTTTTTATCTTCTATATAACATTCAATATTTTGTATTATCAAAATTCGTTTGAAAGATAAAAACTAGTTTGATTCATTTTTAGATCCTATAAAATTGAATCATTTGAAGCAGCATTCCTAAGCTTAAAGCGCTTTTTATCACTCAAAGTGATTATATGCTGTTTTCTGAAGCCATTTCATTTTAGCAATTAAGATGAAATGGCTTTTTTATTTCACTTTTTATGATTTCTTAACAAGTGAGAAAGCCCCTAAACTTAGGATAAAAGGCGCAAAAACTGTATATTGCGCGAAAGATCATACCCTGGGAGCTACCGGGGTTTTGTTTGAATATATCGCAACCAAAAACATTAAAAATGTCACAGAAAGAAAAAATAATTTATACAAAAACAGACGAAGCTCCAATGCTGGCAACTTATTCTTTCCTGCCAATTATTGAAGCTTTCACCAAAGCGGCAGGCGTGAGCCTTGAAACTCGTGATATTTCATTAGCCGGTAGAATACTATCTCAATTTCCAGATTACCTTAATGAAGATCAAAAAGTTTCTGATGACCTTGCCGAATTAGGCGAACTTGCTAAGAAACCAGAAGCAAACATCATAAAATTGCCAAATATAAGTGCTTCTGTTCCTCAGCTAAAAAATGCAATTTCAGAGTTACAGTCTAAAGGTTTTTCCATTCCAGATTATCCGGATGAACCTTCTAATGATAAGGAAAAAGAAATTCAGGCTCGCTACGATAAAGTAAAAGGAAGTGCCGTAAACCCGGTATTAAGAGAAGGAAATTCAGATAGACGGGCACCAAAAGCGGTGAAAAACTTTGCTAAAAAGAATCCACACCGTATGGGTGAATGGAGTTCAGATTCTAAAACTCATGTAGCCACGATGAGCGAAGGAGATTTCAGATCTAACGAAAAATCTGTAACCTTATCTGGAGATGATACTTTAAAAATTGAGTTTACTTCAGAAGATGGTTCTAAAACAACCTTAAAAGAGGGACTCAAAGTTCTAAATGGGGAAGTGATCGATACCACGAAAATGAGCAAAAAAGCCTTATTAGAATTTCTACGTGAGCAGGTTAAAGACGCCAAAGAAAAAGATGTGCTTTTCTCCTTACATATGAAAGCTACCATGATGAAGGTTTCAGACCCTATCATTTTTGGTCATGCTGTTGAAGTCTTCTTCGAAGATGTTTTTGATAAATATGGTGCAGAACTTGAAAAAGCCGGAGCTGATCCCAACAGCGGACTTGGTGATGTGTTAAATGCCATTGAAAACTTACCTGAAGATAAAAAGAATGAAATAAAGGCTGCAATAACAAAAGACCTTAAGGATGGACCAGATATCGCTATGGTAAATTCAGATGAAGGGATCACTAACCTGCACGTGCCAAGTGATGTGATTATTGATGCCTCCATGCCCGCAATGATAAGAACTTCCGGCCAAATGTGGAATGCCGAAGGTAAAACCCAGGATACAAAAGCGGTGATACCAGATAGTTCATACGCAGGACTTTATCAGGCCACAATTGATTTCTGTAAGGAACACGGTGCTTTTGACCCTACTACTCTGGGAACGGTTCCTAATGTTGGTCTAATGGCTCAAAAAGCTGAAGAATATGGTTCTCATGATAAAACCTTTGAAATTCCAGGAAATGGCACTGTAAAAGTGGTCAACTCTAATGGAGATACGATTCTGGAACATACAGTTGAGAAAGGCGATATCTGGAGAATGTGTCAGGTAAAAGATGCTCCAATCCAGGATTGGATCAAACTTGCTGTTTCTAGAGCCCAGGCAACTAAAATGCCGGCAGTATTCTGGCTGGACGAAGATCGGGCGCACGATGCTGAGTTGATTAAGAAAGTAAATAAATATTTACCAAACCACGATACCGAAGGTTTGGAGATTAAAATTCTGGCTCCCACAGAAGCTACAAAATATACGCTGGAACGAGTTAAAGATGGCAAAGACACCATTTCAGTAACAGGAAACGTATTGAGGGATTATCTAACCGACCTCTTCCCTATTTTAGAATTAGGTACCAGTGCAAAGATGCTTTCTATAGTACCCTTAATGAATGGCGGTGGTTTGTTTGAAACCGGCGCAGGAGGATCTGCTCCAAAACATGTGCAGCAATTTGTAAAAGAAGGTCACCTAAGATGGGATTCACTGGGAGAGTTTCTTGCCCTGGCAGTTTCACTGGAACACCTTGGTAATAAATATGAAAATTCTAAAGCTATAACCCTTTCAGAAACTCTTGACGAAGCTACCGAAAGATTCCTGAATGAAGGTAGATCCCCTTCCAGAAAAGTAAACGAGCTGGACAACAGAGGAAGTCATTTTTACCTTGCGTTATACTGGGCTGAAGCACTTTCAACTCAAACCAGTAATAAGGATCTAAACATTTATTTCGGAAAGATTGCAAAAATGATGGAAGATAATCAGGAAAAAATTCTTCAGGATCTTTTAGATGCTCAGGGTTCTCCTGTAGATATTGGCGGATATTATCAACCAGATGAGGAACTTACAAAGAAAGCAATGCGCCCAAGTTCAAAATTAAATGAGATTCTGGCAACAGACGCTTAATTAAAATTGTTGAAATATTAAAGAAAAGCCCTGTTTCCCAGGGCTTTTTCTACTTCTTAAGCTGCAATACCTGAGCTCTTTCCATAAACATCTCACGTAACCTTTCCATTTTAGGCAGCATTTTTTCAGCGAAAACGAGGTACTGGCATTTACTAATACTCAAAGGTATCCTTACTACCTGATCATATAGTTCAGATTTCGAAAGGAATTCAGCATCTTCTATAATAAAAAGCTGTAATTGTCCTAAATGAATTCCCGTCATTGAAAAAAGTTTGCCCAGTCTTTTGGGTGTCGCAATTACGATATCCACACCATAGTAAATTTCATCTTTTTGATCATCAATATTCTTTTCCTCGTACGCACAATAAATTCTTAAATCCATTTCTGCAGTAAACTGCTTAAATTTTTCCTCAAGTTCCAGGGCAGCTTCTTTATCTTTTACATAGATCAGGGCTCTGGGAGAATCTTCAAAGGCTTCGGAGTTTAATTTCTGAATAACCCCAATGATCATAGCCGTGGTCTTCCCTGCTCCTTTCGGAGCCAGACAATAAAAATCTGCTCCGCTCTTGATTTTTGGTAAAACCTTTTTCTGAAATAAACCGGGAGTAGAATAACCAAGATGGTCCAGAGCCTCTTTAAGAGGAGTATTCAATTTTTTGAAGGACATGTATAATAATTTTCAGAACAAAGATCGAATATTAAAATTTGTTTGCATGCCTTTGTAACATCCTATTAAAAACTAAATCGAAATAGTTTAATCTTTCGTTAAACACTTAATTAAATTAGAACAGGACTGCCGGTTTCCTGAAATTTGCGTAATGATAAAAAATTCCGAAGGAAGAAATAAAAAACAGGAATATATTATTCTTTTGGTTCTGGGTACTTTGATCGCTTTAGGACCATTTTCTATAGATGCATATTTACCAGGCTTTGAGAGTATTGCCATGGATTTTAATACCTCCATCAGCCAGATTGGTCTTACCCTTACCAGTTATTTTGTTGGGATCTCCCTTGGGCAGCTTGCTTATGGTCCCATCATGGATAAATTCGGAAGGAAGAAGCCTTTATTAATTGGCCTCGGTATTTATTTGCTTTCCGCAATAAGTTGCATGTTTTCTCCAGACCTGGAGTGGTTAATCATTTCCAGATTCTTTCTCGCAGTTGGCGCAGCTGCCGGAATGGTGGCCGCAAAAGCAATTGTGCGTGATATCTTCCCTGTAAATGAAGTGGCTGGGGCAATTTCCGTATTAATGCTTATTATGGGAGGGGCTCCAATTATAGCACCTACCGTGGGTAGCCTTATTATCGATTCTTTTGGCTGGGAAATGATTTTTTTGTTTCTGGCTATATTTTGCGCCTTAATGATCATTAGTGTCACCAAATTTCTACCGGAAAGTATTGTCCCAGACAGGAAAGTAGACCTTAAACCAAAACAGGTTGCCATTAAATATTTCGGAATACTGACTCATCCTAAATTTTCAAGCTTTGCTTTCTCCGGAAGTTTTGATATCGGTGCCATGTTCGCATATATATCTGATGCTCCAAAGCTTTTTATGGGCAATTTTGACCTGAGTCAAAAGGAGTTTGGGATATTATTCGGGTTAAATGCCGGTGGCCTCATTTTAGGAAGTCAGATTAACAGATTATTCCTGAGGAAATTTACCACTTTACAAATAACCCTTTTCAACAGTGTTATTCTAGTAGGACTAGCCGGTCTTTTTCTGCTGAATTCTATTTTTGGGGGAGGTTTTTTTACTACGGTAATTTTACTTTTCCTCATATTATTCCTGTTAGGCTTTCAAAATCCTAACACTACTGCGCTATCTCTCGAACCTTTTAAAAAAAAAGCCGGCAGGGCCTCTGCACTCATTGGTAGCTTAAAAATGATTCTGGGTGCGCTTACCTCATTTATAATTAGTTTATTTCCTACCTCCAGTGCGATACCTCTGGCTGTAATTCTTCTCACCTGCTTATTTATAAGCTTTTTGTTATTATATCTTTTCTCTAAAAAAGAGAAGAAAAGTCTTAGTCTAAGTGCAACTTAAGCTTTTTTATTAGCTTACTTAATTCTATTTTTGAATAAAAAATTGAAAACCCGCTTTCTAGCTAGCCTTCTAGGCATTTTTTTCTTTCATCTCCAGGCAACGGGACAGGAATTATATACACTAAATGGCACTATTAGTGATATTTCGAGCAATGAGACCTTAATTGGTGTTAACGTAATCTTTCCTGAAGCCAAGACCGGGGTAGTCACCAATGATTATGGCTATTATTCCATTAAGTTACCTGAAGGAAATTATGAGCTTCAAATTTCATATATCGGGTATCAAAGCATTCGAAAAACCATCAATCTGGATTCCGATAAAAAAATGGATTTTCAATTGACCGAAGTTTCAGAAAACCTGGAAGAAGTTTTGGTCACCAGTAATATTGAAGGTTTAAATATTAGAAAGCCTGAAATGAGTGTAAACAGACTTTCAATTAATACAATTCAAAAGTTACCGGTAGTTTTTGGTGAGGTAGATGTAGTAAAATCACTTTTGTTATTACCAGGAGTTTCCAATGCCGGTGAAGGTTCTTCCGGATTTAATGTTCGTGGCGGTGCAGTAGATCAAAATTTGATACTTCTGGATGAAGCTACAATTTTTAATAGTTCCCATTTATTTGGTCTGTTTTCAGTTTTTAATCCGGATGCGATCAAAGACCTTAAACTTTACAAAGGCGGTATTCCTGCTGAATATGGAGGAAGAGTTTCTTCAGTGCTCGATATTTACCAAAGAGATGGAAACAGCAAAGAATTCAAAGTGCAGGGCGGCATTGGAGCTATTTCAAGCAGGTTACTGGCTGAAGGTCCTATAGTAAAAGATAAAGGTTCCTTTTTAATTGGCGCCAGAAGTTCCTATGCCCATCTTTTCCTAAAATTAACAGATAATGAAAACTCTGCTTATTTCTATGACCTCAATACTAAGTTAAGCTACAAATTAGATGAGAGCAATAAGCTTCTTCTGTCCGGTTATTTTGGAAGGGACGTTTTCAATATTAGTCAGAATTTTGAAAATACCTACGGAAATGCAGTAGTTAATTTACGATGGAATCATATTTTTTCAGATAATATATTCTCCAACCTTTCAGCCATTTACAGTGATTATTATTACGGTTTAAATTTGAACTTTGTAGGATTTAATTGGGACAGCGGTATAAAAAACCTGAATTTAAAGTATGATTTCAATCATTATATCAATGAAGATTTTCAACTGAAATATGGTCTTCACAATACGTATTATGAGTTCAATCCTGGAGAAATTGAACCTATAGATGAAGATTCAGGAATTAATTATTTTAAGCTTAGCAATAAATATGCTCTGGAAAATGCTGTTTATATTTCTGCTGAACATAGGTTAAATGACCAGTTTTCTGTGGAATACGGCTTACGATGGAGTAATTTTTTTCGGCTTGGGCAGGATGAAGTAAATCAGTATGAGAACGATAACCCTGTGAATTATGATCCCGAAACCGACATTTACAGTGAGGCAGAAATTCTTGAAACTAATTCTATTTCACGAAGCGAAATTTTAAAATCTTATAATAATTTCGAACCTCGAATTGCTATTTCATATGCTTTGAATGATAATGAATCTATAAAAGCAAGCTATAATAGGATGTCACAATATTTACATCTTATCTCAAATACCAGTTCTCCCACACCTCTGGATGTATGGGCTCCCAGCGGAGAATATATCAAGCCCCAGTTACTGGATCAGTACGCCATTGGATATTTCAGATATTTCCAAAATAGGGCCTATTCTCTCGAAGTAGAAAGCTTTTACAAGCAAATAGATAACCGAATAGATTATATAGACGGTGCTAACTTAATAGCCAATACAGCCATAGAAAGGGTAATTCTAAATGGGGAATCCAGAGCTTATGGGGTAGAACTACTTCTTAGAAAGAATACGGGTAAATTTACAGGGTGGTTAGCATATACACTATCAAGATCTGAACAGCGAACACCGGGTAGAACAGCTTTTGAACCGGGAATAAACAATGGAGAATGGTATAATTCCAATTATGACAAAACTCATGATCTAAGTATAACTGGCAGCTATGAGTTGAATAGAAAGTGGCAGTTCAACGCTAATTTTATCTTTCAAACCGGACTTGCCACCACTTTTCCAACTGCCCAATATGAATTTCAGGGCATCACCGTTCCTGTTTATGGGGAAAGAAATGCTAACAGATTGCCAGAGTATCACCGTCTTGATCTTTCAGCAACACTAACTCCTCAAAAAAATAAGGATAGCAAGTTCAAATCGTCGTGGAATTTTGGAATTTATAATGTTTTTAATCGTCAAAACGCTTATTCCATAAGTTTTAGAGAGAATTCTGACACTAATCAGAATGAAGCGGTGAGATTATCCCTATTTGGGATCATACCCTCAATAACCTATAATTTTAAATTTTAATGAAGAGTTTTCAGGTTTATATAATTATATTTTTGATTTTGGGAATGACTTCCTGCGAAGAAGTGGTTGATATTCCTTTACAAGAAAGTGAGCCCAGGCTGGTAATAGATGCTTCCATTGAATGGTTTAAGGGAACGTCGGGACAAAATCAGGGCATACGGATTTCGAAAACTTCTTCCTTTTATGAAGAGGGGACACCAGGTGTGGAAAATGCCCAGGTTACTGTAACTTCTGAAGATGGATCACAATTTGAATTTATACATCAGCAGGAAGGAATTTATATCAATAACAATTTTCAACCTGAAATAAACAGCACCTATACTCTTGAAGTCATTGTAGACGATGAAAAATATATGGCAACAGAAACTTTGAATCCGGTAGTTCCAATAGATGATATTGAACAATTGGCTTCAGGTGGTTTTACAGGAGAAGATATAGAAATTAAAGCTTTTTATACAGATCCTTCTGAAACAGAAGATTACTATCTGTTTAAATTTAAGGATGAGGATATTCGTCTGGAACTTTATGAAGATGAGTTTACAAACGGAAACCGGATTTTTGGCTATTATTCCTCGGAAGATATAAAGCCCGGTGATAAAATTGGAATTGAAATCCAGGGAATCTCCAAAAGCTATTACGAATTTCTTTTTATCTTACGTTCCCAGGTAGGCACAAACCAGGGAGGCCCTTTTGAAACTATGCCGGCGACAGTAAAGGGGAATATTGTTAACAGAACAAATTTGGACAACTATCCATTTGGCTATTTTCGATTATCTGAAGTAGATTCAACCACATATATAGTAGAATGAAGCATACAAATAAAAAAATATTATCTACTGGCATTAAATATTTGGCTGGAGCATTACCTCTGGTATTGATTGGCCCTTCTATATTATTCACTGCATTTAATAATCAGGATCACCCACTTTATATCGCAGTACTAATTCTTGGGATAATTGCAACGTTTGCGGCAATTTTCTTAATGTTCAAAGGAATTATGACTGTTGTAAAAGCCTTGTTTGACTGAAATAGACCTATTGAATTTCCACTTTCTTATAAAATAAACCTGGCCCATCACATGCCCACCAGCTGTTTAAAAGTGTGTGGTGATCGGAGCCTATGTAAAGATATTCCGTAGGTTCCAAACTACAATTACCTATTAAGCCATTTTCCTGATCATACACAAGCGAAAATCCCTGTTCATTTTCTTTAATTTCTATTGAATAAATTCCTTTCACCGTAGTTTCAGTTTGATCTTCAATACGAGTCTTAGAAAAAGTATTGTCAACATTGAAAATATAATATTCCTGGTAGTTCATATCATCCCCAGAAACTTCTGAACCAGTTAACATACCAACACTCATTTTAAACAGCTCCCATTTTTGGGGATATTCCATAGTTGCAAGATCCAAGGAAACAATCTCATCTGTATTTTGATTAGAACAGGAAAATAAAGAAATACTTATAACGGAAAAGAAAAATTTAAAATTCATAAATAGACGGTTTAATCTATTTGATAGATACCATACCTAAGAAAAGGTTGCGCACTGAAAGAATAATTATTAAACCCTAAAATTACCGCATAAAAAAACCCTTTATCTGTTGAGATAAAGGGTTTTCAAGAAGAAGGC
>NZ_JAPYPC010000008.1 GCF_029937855.1 Christiangramia sp. | reverse complement strand
AAATAAGTCCAACCCCTGTTATTTAAACTTTACACACTTTGCGGGATAGTGTCTATTTATTTTTAAAAGTGCTTCCGGAAACTTCAATAATTTGATTTGAATCCAATTTATCAATAGCCAGTTTCTCACTGGAACCTGATACCATCTTCACTTGTAAAAATTGGGTTTCCTCATTAAATTCCAGGGTTTTTACTTCAGCATATTTCAAGCTGGTGATCTTTTGACCATCTACAAATATCTTGTAATCTATATTTCTATTGAAGTTCTCTTTTTTTCTAATGATCTTTATTCGACGCATAAAAAACGGAAGATTTTAACTTAGTGTCTTTCTTCAAGAACCTTTACTATATCCTTCAATCCAAAACCTTTTGCTTTTAAAAGAATCATATAGTGAAAAAGCAAATCGGCACTCTCATTCAGGAAAAGATCGTCATTGTTGTCTTTAGCTTCAATAACCGTTTCTACGGCCTCCTCACCGACTTTCTGAGCAATCTTATTTATACCTTTATCAAAAAGTGAAACTACGTAGCTATTGTCGTTTTCCTTTCTTAATTCGGGCTCCGTCTCACTTAGCTTTTGGCGACTGGCGATAATTCCTTCCAGTTTAGATAAAAAACCATAATCCACTGTATTCTCTTCTGCCCAACAAGTGTCGGTACCTTTATGACAAACCGGACCTTCGGGATTCACTTCCACTAACAAAGTATCATTATCGCAGTCCAGCTTGATATTTACGAGGTTCAGAAAATTTCCACTTTCTTCTCCTTTCGTCCATAAACGCTCCTTGGTTCTGCTGAAAAATGTAACTTTTTTAGTCTCATTGGTCTTCAGAAAAGCTTCCTCGTTCATATAACCAAGCATTAGAACTTTTCTCGTTTTCGAATCCTGGATAATGGCGGGAACTAATCCGTCTTGATTTTTATTGAAATCTATATTCATGATTTTATATTCTTACCGGAATTCCGGCTGATTTTAGTTGAGTTTTTAGATCTGAAATTTCTATCTCTTTAAAATGAAAAACACTCGCAGCCAGGGCAGCATCTGCTTTCCCTATTTGGAAAGTATTCTGGAAATGCTGAATATTACCCGCTCCTCCAGAGGCAATGATTGGAATATTCAATTCTTCAGATAATCTTGCCAGTGCTTCATCTGCAAAACCATTTTTGGTACCATCATGATCCATCGAAGTAAAAAGGATCTCTCCGGCCCCTCGTTGTTCCACCTCTTTAGCCCAATCGAATAAGTCAAGATCTGTAGGAACTTTTCCACCTACCAGGTGAACTTTCCATTTTCCATCAATATTCTTGGCATCAATCGCCACTACTACACACTGGCTCCCGAACTTTTCTGAAAGTTCATTAATTAGTTCCGGCCTTTTTACTGCGGAAGAATTGATCGAAACTTTGTCGGCACCATTTTTCAGAAGAATATCTACATCTTCCACGGAAGAAATTCCACCACCAACGGTAAAGGGAATATTCAGTTGTTCTGCCACATCCAGCACCAGTTTCGCCAGTGTTTTCCGCTTCTCTTCAGTTGCCGAAATATCCAGAAAAACCAGTTCATCTGCACCTTTCTCGGCATAGGCTGCAGCTAGTTCCACAGGATCTCCCGCATCTCTAAGGTCTATAAAATTTACGCCTTTTACAGTTCTGCCATTTTTAATATCGAGGCAGGGTATGATTCTTTTTGTTAACATTTATCAAATTTTGAATTTCGAACGACGAGCGCCGAAATATAATTTTTTATTCTTGCTTTATTACTTAATTCGTCCTCTTACAGTTTTGATGGAAGCGACAGTAATCGCATCGAGTTCATTAGCTTCTTGAATCAATTCTTTAATGTTATGGTCTTTATTATCTAATATTTCTAAAAGAAACTCTAACCAAAACTGAGACTCATCGGCTTATTTTCATTTTATTTATAAAATCCCTGTCAGATTTTGCCCGATTTCCAGAGCGATAATTCGCTGCAACTGATGTCGAAGATCGTATAAGCTGTCTTACAACGGCATCATATTCCCTCGTTTTTGGGATAGATTTGCAAAGAATCCAGCAATTTAAAGCAAACACCTTAGTTTTATTTTTCAAATCCTGCATCGCTGTTTTTTTAATTCTAATTCATCACGAGACCTAAATACCGATAAATCTACATTCTTCACTCGTCCTTCATCATTCGTCGTTCAATATTCCGAAATATAGTTTTCCAGCTGTCTTAAGCTAATCCGGTTTTCATAGATGGCCTTTCCAATAATCACTCCTTCGCAGCCTAATTCTGCCAGTTTCGGTAATTCATCAAATTTTGAAATACCGCCGGAAGCAATTAAATGAATGTTCTTTGTTTCCGATAAAATTTCTTCATAAAGTTCAAAGGACGGACCTTCCAACATTCCATCTTTAGAAATATCTGTACAAATAACATATTTCACTCCCTTATCCTCATGGTTTTGAATAAATGGAATGATGTCTTTATCTGAATCTTCCAGCCAACCGGAAATAGCAATCTTCCTATTCATAGCGTCAGCACCCAGAATGATCTTTTCATTACCGAACTTCTGAAGCCAGTTTTGAAAAATTTCAGGATCTTTAACGGCAACACTTCCACCGGTGATCTGGTTTGCGCCACTTTCAAATGCGATCTGTAAATCCCTATCTGTTTTGAGTCCGCCGCCAAAATCAACTTTCAGGTTTGTTTTAGTAGCGATTGTTTCAAGGATCTTATGATTTACAATGTGTTTAGATTTTGCTCCGTCCAAATCTACCAAATGCAAATATTCGATACCGTGAGCTTCGAATGATTTCGCAACTTCTAATGGATCTTCATTATAAATTTTCTTGGTATTATAATCACCCTTGGAAAGCCTTACACATTTGCCTTCTATAATATCTATTGCTGGTATTATACGCATTTAAAATTAGATTTTACAAGTTGGATGTACGAAGTATCTATTCTCATTTGTTTATTTTTTTTCGTGTAATTTAATTGAAGCAACCACAATTGAAATAATCTCATTGCATTCAGCATGTAAAATCTTAGCTATTTCAGTATCCCAATCTAACACTTCAATAGTTCCAGGAAATACATACTTTCGTCTGCCTCTTCTTCTACAATTTTTAATTTATTTAAAAAATCTGCACTTGATTTTGCTCTTTGTGCCGCACGATAACTATCTCCAACTGAACTCGAAGACCTAATAAGCTGATTCGCATATGCATTATATTCTCGAGAATGTGGAATTCCGGAACAAAATTTCCAACAGTGAATAGCGAATTGTTTACTGCTATCTTTCAGCTTTAACATAGATCGTAATTCTAACTTCTTAATTCTAAATTCAAAAAATTTTTCAAAATCTGTTCCCCGGTTTTACTACTTTTCTCCGGATGAAACTGTACCCCATAGAAGTTATTCCTGTGCAAAGCTGTGGAATAATTCACTCCATACTCGGTTCTGGCAATTTCATCGGTACATTCGGGAACATAATAGCTATGCACTAAATACACATATTCACCTTCTTCGATGGTATTGAAAAGCGGCGATTCTAAATTAGTAATTTGATTCCAGCCAATTTGAGGTACTTTCACACCGTTATTGAACTTTTTTACATCGGCATTAAAAATACCAAGACCGGTGGTATCTCCTTCTTCAGAAGAATTGCACATCAATTGCATGCCAAGACATATTCCCAATACCGGTTGGGTAAGTTCTGGAATTACTTTATCCAAACCAGTAGACCTGAGCATTTTCATAGCGCTGCCCGCCTCTCCCACTCCGGGAAAGATTACCTTATCAGCATTCCTGATTTCTTCAGCGTTGCTACTTAACTTCGCTTCAAAACCAAGTCGTTGAACAGCAAATTTTATACTCTGAATATTTCCGGCACCGTAATCTATAATAACAATTTTTTGATTTTCTTTCATGATCAATCATATAAGAGAGTGATTTTTAAAAATGACGCTAACTTCTCATTTCTAAAATCTTACTTCTCTATAGCATTCCTTTTGTAGATGGTAAAATCATTTTTTCAGTATCCCGTTTTACAGCCATTTTAATAGCTTTCGCAAAAGACTTAAAGATAGCTTCGATCTTGTGATGCTCATTTTTACCTTCCGCTTTAATATTCAGGTTCGCTTTAGCTCCATCTGTAAATGATTTGAAGAAATGATAAAACATTTCTGTAGGCATCTTTCCAATCATTTCTCTATTGAAATCTGCGTCCCACACGAGCCAGTTCCTTCCACCAAAATCAATGGCAGCCTGAGCCAAACAATCGTCCATAGGTAAACAAAAGCCATATCTTTCTATACCAAGTTTATTTCCAAGTGTTTTATTGAAAACTTCTCCGAGGGCAATGGCGGTATCTTCAATGGTATGGTGTTCGTCAACTTCTAAATCACCTTTTACCTGAATTTTAAGATCCATTTGGCCGTGTCTGGCCAATTGATCTAACATATGATCAAAAAAGTCTAAACCGGTACTGATATCGCTTTTTCCTGTTCCGTCAAGGTTCAATTCAATTTTTATATCGGTTTCATTGGTCTTGCGTTCTATAGAAGCCGTTCTGTCCTGTAGTTTTAAAAACTCATAAATTTCTTTCCAACTACTGGTTCTAAGCGCGATGCTATTCTCTATTTCAGTTTTATCATTATTAACTTCATCTGCCCCAAGTTCAGCGTGCGTGTCTATAAAAATACCTTTTCCGCCAAAATTAACCGCAAATTCTACATCTGTAAGGCGATCTCCCACCATAAAAGAATTTTTCAGATCGTATTCCTGGTTACTTAGGAAGTTTTCTTCTAACAGCCCCGTATTTGGTTTTCTGGTAGGAGCATTATCTTTTGCAAATGTTCTGTCGATTAATACTTCACTGAATTCAACACCTTCATTCTTAAAGGTTTTGATAATGAAATTCTGTATAGGCCAGAAATCTGTTTCTGGAAAACTATCGGTTCCAAGACCATCCTGGTTTGTTACCATCACAAGCTCATAATCCAATTCTCTGGAAATTTTAGCCAGATAAGTAAACACCTCGGGGTAAAATTCAAGTTTATCCAGGCTATCTATCTGATAATCTCCCGGTTCATGAATTAAAGTGCCGTCACGATCTATAAATAATACTTTATTCATTATCTAATTCTTTAAATGCTTTGATAAGTTTTATATTTTCTTCTTTGGTTCCAATAGTAATTCTAAGGCAATTTTCACAAAGGGCCTGATTGCTTCTATTTCTGAGTACAATGCCTTTTTCAATAAATTGATCATATCGTTTATTGGCATCATCTACTTCCAGGAGAAGGAAATTAGCATCAGATCTATAGATTTTAGAAACAAACTTTACTTCCAGTAATTGTTTAACCAAACTATCCCTCTCACTCTTAATATCAAACACTTGCGATTTAATTGCATCTACTTCAAGTAATGCCTGAATCGCTTCCTTTTGAGTAAGTTGATTTACATTATAAGGTGGCTTTATTTTATTAAGCACTGAAATAATTTTTTCTGAAGCATAAAGAATTCCCAGCCTGATCCCTGCCTTTCCAAATGCTTTTGAAAAAGTCTGGGTAATAATAAGATTGGGATAATTTCCGATCTTTTTTATCCAGCTATCCTTTTCTGAAAAATCTATATAAGCCTCATCGATCACTACAAGTCCGTTAAAATTTTTCAATATGGCTTCAACCTTACTATCTTCAAAAGAATTCCCTGAAGGATTATTAGGTGAACAAAGAAAGATGATTTTAGTCTTAGAATCAACTTCATTTAGGATGGCCGTAACATCAGGTTCAAAATCGTGGTTTAAAAGTACTTCCCTGTTTTCAATATTATTAATATCAGCCAGGACTTTATACATTCCGTAAGTTGGCGGAAGTGAAATAACGTTATCATTTCCCGGTTCGCAAAATGCCCTGAAAATAAGGTCCAGCACTTCATCGCTCCCATTTCCCAAAAGAATATTTTCTGTAGCTATATTTTTAATTTCAGAAAGCTTTTCTTTTACATCAGTCTGTTGCGGATCCGGGTACCGATTAAGTCCATTATCGTTAGGATTCTCGTTAGCATCTAAAAAAGTCATCTCTTCGCCCTGAGTTTTAAACTCATCCCTTGCAGAAGAATAAGGCTTTAATACCGCCACGTTTGGCCTTACCAGATCGTTTAAATTGAATTCTTTCATTTAGTTTAAATCCTTTAATCTTAAGCTTACCGCATTTTTGTGTGCCCGTAAACCTTCAGCTTCGGCCAGTAGTTCTATAGATGGCCCTATTTCTTTAATTCCCTGTTCGCTTATCTTCTGAAAAGTGATCGTCTTCATAAAACTATCCAGGTTCACACCACTATATTGTTTCGCATAACCGTTTGTTGGCAGTGTGTGATTAGTTCCGGAAGCATAATCACCAGCACTTTCCGGAGTGTAGTTTCCAATAAAAACCGACCCGGCATTTATAACTCCCTGAACAAAATAATCTTCATTTTCAGAACAAATAATAAAATGCTCAGGGCCATATTCATTAATTAGCTCCAGAGCTTCTTCTTTTGAATTTACCAGAATAAGACGGGAATTCTCAATAGCCTTATCTGCAATGGCTTTTCTAGGTAACTTATTTAGTTGTGCTTCGATCTCATCTGAAACTAAATTGATCAATTTTTCTGAAGTTGAAACCATGATTACCTGACTGTCTGTGCCATGCTCTGCCTGGCTCAACAAATCTGAAGCCACAAAAGCCGCATTAGCAGTATCGTCTGCAAACACAAGTAATTCCGAAGGCCCGGCAGGCATATCTATCGCCACCTGGTATTTTGTAGCCAACTGCTTGGCCACAGTCACAAATTGATTCCCCGGACCAAAGATCTTATACACCTGAGGTACATTCTCGGTTCCAAAAGTCATTGCACCAATAGCCTGAATTCCGCCAATTTTAAAAATCTGAGTTACCCCGCAAAGTTCAGCTGCATATAGAATTGCCGAATTTACATTTCCCTGTTTGTCTGGCGGAGTACATAAAATAATCTCCTTACAACCTGCAAGCCTGGCCGGAATAGCCAGCATCAAAATTGAAGAAAACAAAGGCGCTGTTCCGCCGGGAATATAAAGACCAACTTTTTGGATCGCTTTCTTTTCCTGCCAGCATTTTACTCCATTAGTAGTTTCTACGCTTACTTTTTCAGTTTTTTGAGCTGCGTGGAATTTTTCAATATTAGATTTCGCCAGCGTAATAGCAGCTTTCAATTCTTCGGAAATTTTTTTTGCTGCATTCTGAACCTCAGTTTCAGAAACCTGGAGATCTTCTAGTTTAATTCCGTCGAAAAGCTCGGTATATTTAGCAACTGCAGCATTCCCTTTTACACGAATTTCATCGAAGATCTGGTTCACGGTTTGCTCAATATCCGCCACTGTTTGAGTAGGCCTTTTTAGAATTTCTGGCCAATCTTTCTTTTCGGGATTTACTATTTTATTCATAATCTTAATATTCAGTAATTATTATATTACCATTTTTTCAATAGAGGATACCAGGATCCCTTCTGCCCCGAAATTTCTTAACTCATCCAATACTTCCCAAAAACGCTCCTCGCTTATAACAGTATGCACCGAACTCCATCCTTCTTCGGCAAGAGGCAAAACCGTAGGACTTCTCATACCCGGTAATAGTGTAATTACCTCCTCAAGTTTTTCATTCGGAACATTCATCAAAATATATTTAGAAGTTCTGGCATTTAAAACAGATTTCATCCTAAACTGTAATTTCTCCAGAATTTGTTTCCGTCCTTCTGAAATCTGCGGAGAGATAGCTAATACCGCTTCGCTCTTCAACATTACTTCCGCTTCTTTTAAACCATTTTTAAACAAAGTACTACCACTGGAAACAATATCGCAAATCGCATCTGCCAGGCCAATATTTGGGGCAATCTCCACCGAACCATTAATGATATGAAGGTCTGCTGAAATTCCTTTTTCCTTTAAAAATTCATTTACTGTATTGGGATATGAGGTCGCGATCTTTAAACCATCTAAATCCTGGATATTCGTATAATTAAAAGATTTAGGAACGGCCAGGGAAACACGGCATTTAGAAAAACCCAGTTTTTCTCCCCGAATAATGTCCTGGCCTTTTTCGATTAATACATTTTCTCCTATTATGGCAACATCTACCACTCCATCCCGTAAATACTGAGGTATATCACCGTTTCGAAGATACATGACTTCCAGCGGGAAATTTCTTGAAGATGCCTTCAATTGCTCCTTTCCATTATCTATAGAGATACCAGCATCTTTTAGAATCCTGATGGAATCC
Organism: Christiangramia sp.; assembly: GCF_029937855.1. Taxonomy (GTDB): domain Bacteria; phylum Bacteroidota; class Bacteroidia; order Flavobacteriales; family Flavobacteriaceae; genus Christiangramia. The sequence continues at coordinate 120,864 of NZ_JAPYPC010000008.1, read as the reverse complement.
TCGAATAAACGACCTGATTTTTGAACTGCAATTCTTAATTTTTCTGTACTCATAATATTAATTGGCTACTATTAGAAATAAAAAAACCCGTTTGATTGCTCAAACGGGTTATGATATTTAGTTAAAGTTACAACATATCATATCACCTCGCCTGAGCGTGGATAAAAAAATGATGATGATGTACTGTGTAATTTTTCATTGTGAGGCCAAAGCTAATTAAAAATTTCAGAAATAAAACCTGAAATTTATATTTTAAGAATAATTTTTAATTGTTTCCTAAAATTAGAGGCATTCCTCCATCGCCAGAACCTATTACAACTACTTTAGAATTAGGCGATTTTGCCAATTCCAGGGTTGCCTGAATTCCTTTTTCTTTCAGAACTTTTTCAGTCAGGGATTCACTTAATATTCTATTCGCTCTTGCCTTACCTTCAGCATCGATACGTTGACGCTCTGCTTCCTGCTCTGCTTTTGTTAACCTGTACTCATATTCCAAAGATTCCTGCTCCTGCCTAAGTTTTCTTTCAATAGCCTCTTTGATTGTTGAAGGAAGGGACACATCTCTTACCAACACTTCATTAACCTGAACATATTGTTCATCTAGCAGTAAATTTGTCTCATCAAAAATTTCCTGTTGAATCGCTTCCCTTTTACTTGCATATAATTGCTCCGGATTGTAACGCCCTACTACTGCCCTGGTAGCTGAACGAATTGCCGGCTGAAGCAACCGCTGAATATAAGCTTCCCCTTTTTCCTGATGGAGCTTCCCTAAAACTTCATATTCCGGTTGAAACCATACTGAAGCATCTAAAGATATTTCTAAACCGTTTGAAGAAAGCACCGTCATTTCTTCGTCTATGGATTGTTGTCGTACTTCATATACAAAAACTTTGTTCCAGGGAGCTACAAAATGAAATCCTTCAGATAACGGAGGGCTGTCTGTTACCACACCACCTCCAAAAGTCCGGTATAATACCCCGGCTTCTCCAGAGTCTATAGTTACAGTAGATTTAGCTATAATAATGATTAAAATAACAATACCAATAAAAAGAGGCACTGCAATCTTCGGTAATCTTTCCATATATAAATTTGAGATTTAAATTAGTCCTACATATTTTCGGTAAAACCACTCGGCGGCAAGGACAATAACCAGAATAAAAAGCAGGTAATACCAGTCTATCAAAGGTAGCCTTTTTTGTTGGCTTTTTTGAACTGGTTTAAATTTATCACTGGAAACCAAAGCATTTACCAATTGCTCCATTTGATCTTCATAATACAGCGCACTTCCATTATTTTCGGCAAAAGTCTTCATATCAGATAAATTAGCTGTAATGAACTGTTGCTCTGTACTAAAATCAACCACTTTAAAATTTCCTGATTTTGCCAGATTTCTGCCTGAAACTTTGACGTTATAAGAATATTCTCCCGAAGGCAGGTCTACTGCACCGAACTGGTAAAAATTATTCTTCAGAATCATATCTGAAGTAAAAGAAGTATCTCTTACCTCATTTTTCATTGTTATTTTTAAACTGGCTCCAGCATCAAACTGATAGTTTTCATCTAAATACTGCGCAGATATAACAACATTTTCATTGGAATAATAGAGATTTTCTGAATCTATCGTTAACCTTTGGCGTGGGCTATTCTTCGCCAGATTCTGAATTAACTTACCCAGAAAATCATCAAATTTTTGAAAAGATTTATGATCTAAATAAGATTTCGCTCTCCACCTCCAAATATTTTCACCTAAAATAAACCCTGACTTTGGGGAATTTTGAGAAACAGCAATTAAAGGATCTTCAGTTTCAACTCCTTCAATCTCCTGAAACAACATCACATGAAATTTTGTTTCTTCAAATTCCATCGAACCAAATTTATCTATCAGTGGTGGAAAATCATTAAAACCAATATCCTCAAATTGAAAAGAACCAAATGTTTCGTTATACACCGGAAAAAATTCCTGAGGCTGATTTACGGAGTTTTTAGAAATACCAAGTTTTAAATTACTGAGGTAATTCCAATCGGTTTGACTGCCGGTGACAACGAGATAATTTATTTTTTTATCTAAAACCTCAGTGAATAACGAATTAAACTTATTATTTACTTGATACAGTATAACCAATTGATAATTTGATAACTGCGATTTTACTTCGTTTAAATATTTGATATCTACAGACCGCTGCTGATTACTTTCAATGGATTTCTGAAGGGCACCAAGATCTGGATGGGAAATATCTGAAACTATCAAAACCGAAGTCTGTTCATCAATTACTTCTACCGCGAAATCCTGCAGATTGTTAATTTTATTTTTTTCGTTTTCCAAAAAATCGATCTCTAAACTATAAGTCTTTACTCCAACAGAATTAGCCGGAAGATCGGTGCGCAGAATTTGTGATCTATTATCTTTTGAAAACTGGATCTTCTCAGTATGCACCACTGTGCCATTATTTTTAATCCTGACAGTAGCAGTGATATTTTCATTTCCAGTATAGTTTAAAAATGCTTCTACTGGAAACCTATTATTCAGAAAAGCATATCTATTAGAATTGATTCTCTCGATACTTAGATCTGTATGAGTTGTAGTATCTCCCAAAATAACTGGAAAAACGGATGTATTTTGGCTGGATTTAAAATATTTGTAATCCCTTCCAAGGTTTTGATTACCATCGGTTAGCATAACTATGGCCGAACGCTTTTCTGAAAATATCTTTTCAGATTCTGAAAGTGCATTATAAATGTTGCTTTGATTAGCAGTAAAATCAAGACTATCAGTAATATCTATCTGCTCCCCAAACTGAAAGCTATTCACCTGAAAAATTTCCTTAATCTTAGCGTTTTCAGCTAAATTTTTAGAAATATTGGAGATATTCTGATTTTGATCTAAATGAGAAATAGACTGGGAATTATCCGCTAAAATTATGAGCTCCGGTTTTTCCAGCTCGTATTCCACAGAAGTAATTTTCGGATTTATAAGAATTAAAAGAACTAAAAAAACTGCCAGTGTCCGGAGGCCAAAAAACAAATAATCCTTGCGGGCAAGATTTTTCCTTCTGTACAAATACTGGAAAAAAGCAAACCCCAGCGCTATTAAAAGTGCCAGGGTTATATATAAAATCACGCTTATTGTCATTAAAGTTTGAAGTTATAAGCCTTTAAGCTTAAAGTTCTAAGTTAATCAAAATCATAATTCTTTAAAGGTACTCTAACTTCAGGCTTCTTAAATCTCATTTCTAGGTGTGCATCCCACCATCTACATGTATTATTTGCCCGGTAACATAGGAACTCAGATCACTGCCAAGATAGACACATGCATTTGCTATATCTTCTGGCTTTCCTCCTCTTTTCAATGGAATAGCATCTCTCCAACCCTGTACCGTTTTTTCATCCAGTTTCTCGGTCATTTCAGTTTCTATAAATCCGGGGGCGATCACGTTGGTTCTAATATTACGGGAGCCAAGTTCCTGAGCCATAGATTTAGAAAAACCAATAATACCGGCTTTTGATGCTGCATAGTTAGCCTGGCCCGCATTACCAGTAACACCAACCACCGAACTCATGTTGATGATACTTCCGCTACGTTGTTTTAGCATGGTTCGCTGCACAGCTTTGGTCATATTAAAAATAGATTTTAGGTTCACTTCAATCACCCTATCAAAATCTTCCTCACTCATCCTCATAAGAAGGTTGTCTTTAGTGATGCCGGCATTGTTTATAACAATATCGATAGATCCAAAATCTTCAACCACATTGTCTACCAATTCCTGTGATTCTTTAAAACTTGCAGCGTTAGACTGATAAGCCTTTGCTTTAACACCCAAAGATTCCAGTTCTTTTGCAAGTTCTTCTGCAGATTGAGAGGATGAATTATAAGTAAAAGCGACGTTTGCACCATGTTTAGCAAAAACTTCGGCAATTCCCTTCCCAATTCCACGGCTGCCGCCTGTAATTATAGCATTTTTTCCTTCTAATAATTTCATATTAATTGATCTTGTTAATTGAATTGTCAAATATAACAAAAGCTATTTTGGATTGAATATTATTCTCTTGAAGATTGGAATTCCTCTTATTTCTTCCTTTTTTGTATTGAGCGGATACCTTTTAGTATCATTTTATACCAACCAGATTTGGAATAAATCTTAATCCCCTGAAAATTCAGTTATAAAATTTAATATATTAAAGGATGATTATGGACCGTATGTTAAGGACTCGCTTTTTACCTATTATCGTTTCCCTGATTCTGATATTTTTCATTAGAGCGGAATCAAAATGTGAGCCATCCCTTCAGGTTAGTAATTTGTATAAAGCTTCAGATAGAATTTTGATTGCTGCCCACAGAGGATCACATTCTCAGTTCCCTGACAATTCCATACCGGCCATTGCTGAATCTATTAAAAATGGGATTGACATTGTTGAAATTGATATCAGGGAAACAAAAGATAAAGTTCCTGTTTTATTGCACGACAAAACATTGACCAACACTACTCAGCCGAATTATAAAGTAGCAGAATTAAAATTTGAAGAATTAAACAATTATCCTCTTCTTTTTAAAGGGAAAGAAACTACTTATAAAATACCGAGTCTGGAAGAAGTGCTTCAATATTCTAAAAATAAGATCATTCTAAATTTAGATTTTAAACTGGATGATCTTAAAGCTATGAAAAGAGCCTATGAGCTGGTAAAAAAATATGATATGGAAGAGTCTGTAATTTTCACTGTGAACAACCTGGATCTTATTCCTTCATTGCATCAGATTAATCCAGATATACGAATAATGCCTGTTGCTTTTAGTGCCCGGAAGATAAGAAAGGTTATGAAATGTGACTTTATAGATATCCTTCAGTTATCGAACAGATCTTACTGCCAATATAATAGTGAAAAGTTTGATACTAAGGAGATTGATATATGGGTGAACTCCCTGAAAAAATATGATAAAATGCAACAGGAAGATGGTACAGGTTTTGAAAAATTGTTAAGAATAAAAAAAGTAGATATTATTCAAACGGATTATCCAGAAGAGCTGTTAGACTTTTTACAGAAACAAGGCCTGCACGATTAGAGAGATTTAAAGTAAAAAATCCCTCTTTTACCAGGTAAAAGAGGGATCTATATTTAATCTGAAAAAACTCTTAAGCTTTAAGAACTTCAGCTACTTTCATTCCTATTTCAGCAGGAGAATCTACTACATGAATACCGTTCTCCTTTAAAATTTTCTTCTTGGCCTGAGCTGTATCCTCGCTTCCGCCTACAATCGCACCGGCATGACCCATAGTACGACCTGCAGGAGCAGTTTCACCAGCGATAAACCCTACAACCGGTTTTTTATTTCCATTCTGCTTAACCCACTGTGCGGCATCTGCCTCTAACTGACCACCAATTTCACCTATCATAACGATGCATTCGGTTTCATCATCGTTCATCAACAATTCCACAGCCTCTTTCGTGGTAGTTCCAATAATTGGATCACCGCCAATTCCTATAGCCGTAGTAATTCCAAGACCCTGCTTTACCACCTGATCTGCAGCCTCATAAGTTAGCGTTCCAGATTTAGAAACGATCCCCACTTTACCTTTTTTGAAAACAAAACCTGGCATAATACCAACTTTTGCTTCTCCCGGGGTTATCACACCAGGACAGTTAGGACCAATTAATCTACAATCGCGATCTTTGATATAATCTGAAGCTTTTACCATATCGGCAACAGGGATACCTTCAGTAATCGTAATAATAACTTTAATACCTGCATCAGCAGCTTCCATAATCGCGTCAGCAGCAAATGCTGGTGGCACAAAAATGATAGATACATCTGCCCCAACCTGCTCCACAGCTTCAGAAACTGTATTGAAAACTGGCTTATTAAGATGTTTCTGTCCTCCTTTACCAGGAGTAACTCCACCAACTACATTGGTACCATATTCTATCATCTGCTCGGCATGGAAAGTTCCTTCACTTCCCGTAAAACCCTGCACAATTACTTTAGAATCTTTATTGACTAAAACGCTCATAAGTGTCTTTTGAATTTTGGATTACAAAAGTATGTTTTTAAATATAAAACCTAAAGTCATTTTATAGAATATTGGCAGAAATATCCTTAAAATTCCTATAAAATTACTCTGAAACAAAAAATCCCGAATCAATTGATTCGGGATTTTGTAATATATGGATTGCCGTTTAGTGATCGCTTATTTCAAATCGGGCTTTATTCTCCCCACTACCCTTCTTTACATGAATCTGGATATTATCATTCTTCTGAACTAGTTGTTTCGCTTTTTCGGCATCTATTTCTTTGCCGTTATAATAGAAACTACCACCCTGCCGCTCAATATCATCAATTGCATCTGCTGGGTTTGGTGGAGCAGGTGGATTTGGCGGAACAGGAATATCCCGATGCTTTCCTGCTCTATCCATATCTATATGTTCCCTTTCAATCTTTCTACGTTTTCGCTCAACCTCTCTCATCTTCTGATTGATCTCTACTTGTTTTTCCCTTACTTTTTCTCGCATTTTTGTACGCTCTATAGGAGTAAAACGGGCATCATCTTCTAATTCTTTTTTAATTTCCTGAATTTTTCTTCTTTCTTCCACAATCATTTTTCTTTCTGCATCTTTCATATGTATCCACTCCTTCGCTCTTTCTCCATGAATGTCTACTTCAGCCCAAGAAGCAGGTGGTACCGGCGGTGCTGGTGGGGGTACTTGCCCAACAGTAGGTGGCATTGGAGGTGGCGGAGGCAGCATCCCATGACCTGAAACTTTCGCCAATCTTGTTTTAGAAAATTGTGTATCCAATTTTTGTAGAAAGCCTTCCTCTGTATTTTCTGTACTCATGTGAATATTCACATTTTTCAGATCTGCCTCAGACCAGTTTTTAGTGATTTCGTTTACAGCTTCTGAAAAATCATTTACGGTAGTTTTTTTTCCGTTTAACCAAACGTTATTGCCTTCAATTTTTACTTTTATTTTCGGCTCCTGCATTAAATTAATATCCGGCTTAATTTCTTCTGTTTTCTGATCTTGTGAATTATACAACTTAGAATTATAATTTACAGCGGTTTCATCTGAAGCCAGAACAGGTTTAGCCACAATATCATTATTAAAGAAAAAAATACAACAGCCCAGCACCGGGATTAGAAGCCCTATTTTAGCTAAGAGCTTTTTGATAGAATAACTTTTTGAAATCATAATAATTCGTTTTTTAGTTAATGCATAATTGATAGAACTTGACAGACTAACATGATGAGTGCTGCCCGCATATTTAAATAAAACTTCTGAATAGTTTGAAGCATCCCGGGTTTCAGATATAACCTGTTCATCGGCCAGAAATTCATGGTTAAGCCTGGCCGACCTTTTTAACCAAATAAAAGCAGGATTTATCCAGAAGATTATTTGTACTATTTCCATGAAAATAATATCCAGGGAATGTTTTTGATCTACATGCGCTTTCTCATGCAGGAATACCTCTTTTGAAATTTGCTCATTCTTATATTCATCTTTATTTAAGAATATATAAGACAGGAATGTATGTGGAATAAGCTTTGACTTCAGCAAGACAATTATATAAGAAGAAAAATCATGTTTTTCACCTTGAGATACTCTTTTTTGCATCCCATATATATTTTTACAAAATCGAATGCTGAAAAAAATAATTCCCAGGGAATATATCCCTCCTAATAGATAAGGTATATATTCAGAAAAAGTTTCCCATAAAGTGACTTTCTCACTGGCTTCTGATATTGAATAACCCATATTGGAAGCCATTACCGGGGACTTATCTTCTATTTGAGTAGTGTAAGTAATAGTTATAAGCGGCAGGAGAACGGACAAAATCAAGCTGCCTAAAAGAAAAAATCTTTTAAAAATATGTGCTTTTTCATTTTCTAAAAAGACTTTATAGAAAGCAAGAAGCATCATTAGGCAAAGCATCGATTTTATTAGATATTCCCACATGCTATTTATTTTTAATTCTTTCGTCTATCAGTTTCCTTAATTCGATCAGTTCCTTTTCCGAAAGATCAGTTTCTTTGGTAAAAAATGATGCAAACTGAGAAGTAGAATCATTAAAGAAGTTTTTGATAAATCCGTTCATCTGCCTGGAGAAATAGCTTTTTTTACTGACTTTCGGAAAATATTCCCTCGATCTCCCAATTTGAGTATATCCCACAAAATTTTTATCCTGCATGCGCTTCAGTAAAGTTGCTATCGTTGTTAATGCCGGCCTGGGTTCTGGATAAGCTTCTAGCAGATCTTTCATAATAGCTTTTTCCTTTCTCCAAAGGATCTGCATTAATTGCTCTTCTGAATTTGAAAGTTCCATATGCATTATATTACTCTACAAATGTAGAATAATTTTTTAATTCTACAAACATAGAATTAAAAATAAATAAAAAACCCTCTACTAAGAGAGGGCAAATTTTACGTTCTAGAGTGGAATTAATTCCATGGATTATCTTCAATCTCTTCGCCCAGCTGACTTATTTGTACGCCTTTATAAAGTTTACCATCTTTTAATTCCCACATGGCAATAAAATGAGCTAAAGGCATTTCTTCTTCGGGGTTTTCTATGGTAGTTACATGATAGGTAAAATGAATCGCCACCTGATCCCCCTCTACCAGTACTTTTTCAATTTCGGCACGTAAGGAATCAAAAGATGAAGCCAGCTGTTCGCTTATTTCTGCAATTCCAGAAAGCTGTAATTTTCTAAGTCCGGTGGTACCGTACCAGGATAATTCTACATCTGGATGAAGAAAGCTGTTTAAAACCTCTTTATCTTTATAAAAATTGGATTGATAAAATTGTTCTACAACTTCTTTTGTCTTTAAACCCATAATAATATTTATTTTATGTTCTTAACAATCTCAGGTAACTTCTTAATAGCCGCGTACTCTTTTAATTTTGTACGTACTTCTCCAAAAGGCGTGCCCCAATAGGTTGTATTAGGTTCCGTATCTTTTGAAACTCCGCACTGTGCCATTAATATAGTTCCTTTCGCTATAGTTATATCACTTCTTATTCCTACCTGTCCCCAAATGGTTACATCATCTTCAACAACCACACAACCTGCAATCCCGATTTGGGAAGCAAGTAAGCAATTTCTACCGATCACCGTATCGTGACCTATTTGAATAAGATTGTCCAGTTTAGAACCTTCTCCTATAATAGTATCGCCGGTAACTCCACGATCTATGGAATTATTAGTGCCAATCTCCACATTATCCTGCACCACTACTCTACCTCCTGAAAGAAGTTTATCAAAACCTTCAGGTCTTTTTTTATAATAAAAGGCATCTCCGCCTAGCACTGTACCACTGTGGATAATCACGTTATTTCCAATAATACAGTCATCTCCAATAGTCACATTGGAATGAATCACACAATCTTTTCCTATTTTCACATTATTGCCAATCACTGCGTTTGGCTGAATGATGGTACCCTCACCAATTTCAGCAGAATCTGAAATAACAGTATTCAATCGCTGAAAAGGTTTAAAATGCCGGGTAAGTTTATTGAAGTCCCTGAAAGGATCATCTGATATCAACAGTGCTTTTCCTTCAGGACAATCCACTTCTTTGTTGATCAGCACAATGGTCGCAGCAGATTGTAATGCTTTCTCATAATATTTGGGATGGTCCACAAAAACGATATCACCTGGTGTAACCACATGGATCTCATTCATTCCCTGTACAGGGAATTGATCATCGCCCACGTAATCACAATCGATTAGCGCCGCAATTTCTTTAAGTGAATGTTCGCGAGGAAATTTCATAGAAAAATATTTACTCCTTCATTCGTTCTTTGTAAGTACCCTTATCTGTTTCTATTTTGATCTTATCACCTTCATTGATAAACAAAGGAACATTTACTTCGAAACCAGTTTCAACCGTAGCAGGTTTTGTTGCATTAGTTGCAGTATTACCTTTTATTCCAGGTTCTGTATGCGTAACTTCAAGGACAACGCTAGCAGGCATATCTACGGAAAGAGGCATATTATCTTCAGTATTGATAAGAATAGTTACCACTTCACCCTCTTTAAGGAGCTTTGGCATATCCAGTGCATTCTCCGTAAGTCTTATCTGCGTATAATCCTCTACATTCATAAAATGCCAAAATTCGCCATCTTCATATAAAAATTGAAATTTATGTGTTTCCACTCTAATATCTTCAATCTTATGACCTGCGGAAAAAGTATTTTCAAGCACTTTTCCGGTGGTCACACTTTTTAGCTTGGTTCTAACGAAAGCTGGACCTTTACCCGGTTTTACATGAAGGAATTCTACGATTTTATAAATATCGTGATTGTATCGAATACAAAGTCCGTTTCTAATATCACTAGTTGATGCCATTCTTTATTTAATTTGAACTGAAGTACCCTTTCATGATACCTCTTTGTGAGTTTTTAATAAATTCTAATATTTCATCCCTTTCCGCAGTTGCCTGCATTTCTGCTTCAATAATAGCCACTGCCTGGGAATTGTTATAGTTTTTCTGATAAAGTATTCTATAAATGTCCTGAATCTCCCGAATCTTTTCCGTAGTAAAACCTCTTCTACGCAAACCTATGGAATTTATCCCAACATAACTTAAAGGTTCACGTCCCGCCTTTACAAATGGCGGTACATCTTTTCTTACCAAAGATCCTCCGGTAACGAAAGCATGCTTGCCTATACTACAAAACTGCTGGATTGCTGCCATTCCTGCTAGAATAACATGTTCACCCACATTGATATGTCCTGCCAGCGTACTATTATTTGAAAAGATACAATTATCCCCCACAATACAGTCGTGGGCAATATGGCAATAAGCCATGATCCAGCAGTTATTACCAATTACGGTCTTCATCCTGTCTGTAGTCCCTCTATTAATAGTAACACATTCCCTAATGGTAGTGTTATCCCCTATTACGGTTAAGGTATCCTCATCATTAAATTTCTTATCCTGCGGAACTGCTGATATTACGGCACCTGGAAAAATACTACAATTCTTCCCGATGCGTGCACCTTCCATAATACTAACATTGGAACCAATCCAGGTACCTTCCCCAATCACGACATTATTATGTATGGTGGCAAAAGGCTCAATCACCACATTTTTGGCGATTTTTGCTCCCGGATGCACATATGCTAAAGGTTGGTTCATAAACTTTATTTTGATTTTACGATTTGTGCCATCAATATGGCTTCTGTGGCTAGTTGTCCGTTTACATAGGCATAACCTTGCATTTGGCAAATTCCACGTCTTATTGGAGCGAGCAATTCCAGCTTGAAGATAAGGGTATCGCCAGGAACTACCTGCCTTTTAAATCTTACATTATCTATCTTCATAAAAAACGTAAGATAGTTTTCAGGATCTGGCACCGATTTCAAAGCAAGTATACCTCCAGTTTGAGCCATAGCTTCTACCTGAAGCACACCTGGCATTACCGGTTTCCCTGGGAAATGCCCCACAAAGAAAGGTTCGTTCATCGTGACATTCTTCATCCCGATTACATGAGAATCTGTAAGCTCATAAATCTTATCCACCAGTAAAAATGGTGACCTGTGAGGAAGCGTATCCATAATATCATTCACATCCATTAAAGGCGGTTGAGAAAGATCTATTTTAGGCACGTTATTCCTTTTTTCAGCTTTAATTATCTTAGATAATTTCTTAGCAAATTCAGTATTTACATGATGCCCCGGTTTGGTAGCAATGATCTTTCCTTTAATGCGGGTGCCTATCAACGCTAAATCTCCAAGTACATCAAGTAGTTTATGCCTTGCCGCTTCATTAGGGTAATGCAGGTTGAGATTGTCCAGTATCCCGTTAGGTTTTACTGAAATCTCATCCCTATTAAAAGCTACTCTCAGCTTTTTTAAAGTTTCCTCACTAATCTCTTTGTCTACGTAAACAATAGCATTATTAAGATCTCCTCCTTTAATAAGGCCATGCTCCAATAATGCTTCTATTTCATGTAAAAAGCTGAATGTCCTGGAATCAGCAATTTCGGTTTTAAATTCTGAAAGGTGTTCTATGGAAGCGTTTTGTGTACCAAGTACTTTGGTTCCAAAATCTACCATAGTGGTCACCTGATATTCATCAGCAGGCATGGCAATTATTTCGCTTCCGTTTTCATCACGGTAACAAATAATTTCGTTCACCACATACTCATCTCTATCTACTTCCTGCTCTTTTGTCCCGGCTTTTTCCAAAGCTTCGACAAAAAATTTGGAAGAACCATCCATAATTGGAGGTTCTGAAGCATTTAGCTCAATAAATAAATTGTCTATTTCAAGACCCACACAGGCAGCAAGAACGTGCTCAGAAGTCTGAATGCTAACTCCATTTTTATCCAGGTTGGTACCTCTTTTGGTGTTTACCACATAACTCACATCTGCTTCAACCTGCGGGTTTCCCTCCAGATCTGTTCTTACAAATACGTATCCTGTATTTTCCGGGGCAGGCTTAAAAGTTAATTTTACCTCTTTTCCCGTATGGAGGCCAACACCTTCAAGAGAAACTTCCTCCTGAATGGTTGTTTGTTTAGAAATTCTATCAGCCATTATTTATCTTTTTTTCCAGTTGGTGTATTTTATTCATCGTTTGAGGCAGGTTCTTAAAATGAATATATGATTTATTATAAGCACTATATCCTATTGCTGGTGAACCCTGAAGCATTTCATCATCCTTGATATCACGGCCAATTCCAGATTGCGCCTGGATTTTAACCCGGTTGCCAATCGTGAGGTGCCCGGCTATTCCAACCTGGCCTCCAATTAAGCAATTCTTACCAATCTTGGTAGAACCGGCAATACCCGTTTGAGCCGCAATTGCTGTATTCTCGCCTATTTCAACATTATGAGCTATCTGGATATGGTTATCCAGTTTCACGCCTTTTCTTATAATGGTAGAACCCAACGTTGCCCTGTCTATCGTGGTGCCGGCCCCTATATCCACATGATCTTCAATGATCACATTTCCAATCTGCGGCACTTTGCTATATTCTCCCGTATCTCCCGGACTAAATCCGAATCCGTCAGCTCCAATTACCACCCCGCTGTGAATGGTCACTTCATTGCCAATAAAACTTTCAGAATAGATTTTAACACCGGGAAAAAGAGTAACATTATTTCCTATTTTCACATTGTCCCCTATATAAACATTGGGATAAATCTTCACATTCTCCCCTATCCTGACGTTTTCACCTATATATGCAAAAGAACCTAAATAAAGGCCTTCTCCATAGCTGGCAGAATCTGATATATGGCTAGGTTGTTCAATTCCAGACTTATTCAGTTTAATCTTATTATAATATTCCAGTAAGGTAGAAAATGCCTTATAAGCATCTTTAACCTTGATTAACGTAGTATTTACAGGTTGCTCAACTTCAAAATTATCATTAACGATAGTGACAGAAGCATTGGTAGTATATAGAAAAGAAGTGTATTTAGGATTGCTTAAGAAAGTAAGGGAGCCCTCAGAGCCCTCTTCGATTTTGGCTAATTCTGAAACTTCCGCTTCAGGATTGCCTTCAACTTTGCCGTCTAAAATCTCGGCTATTTGCGTTGCAGTAAACTTCATTCTGGCAAAAGTAAAAAAAATGAGCTAATCTTTAACTTTTGGGTAACACATATAGTATTTAGTTACCGTATTTGTAAGTGCTTTTAAATTGAATTGATCTGAAACCTTTACCACATCATTGATCTTTCCGTTTTTATGAAGGATATTAATATTGTCTTTTTCCTTTTTGTAGGCCAAATTTGCAATTTCTCCCTCGAATACAAAATACGAAGCTTCCTTTTCTGAAATACCGTATTTCTTCTGAAGAGCCACAGATCTTTTTTCGAGCTTTTCTCCTGAAGGTTTTTTCTTTTTGATCTTCACTTTCAATAAATTTCGATTGATGATCATTTCGCATAAGTTACTTAATACAAAATCATCACAATGCATCCAGTCTTTCATGGCCGAAATAACATCATTATCGTCGAGCCGGGAAAACATTTCCAGCGTTTTACTATCAAAATCTTCCCTGGTGATCTTGTTTTCAAGAAAAAACATTAAAGAGCTACTGGCATGCAATCTCTCTCCTTTCTCGATCAATTCTTTCGCCCTTTTTAAAACCCTTATCAAAAGCTGTTCTGCCACCAGGCTGGTTTTATGTAAATAAACCTGCCAATACATTAATCGACGTCCAATAAGGAATTTTTCTACGGAATAAATTCCTTTTTCTGCTACTACAAGCTCATCATTCACCACGTTCAGCATCGTGATAAGCCGCTCACTATTAATATTACCTTCCACCGCGCCCGTATAAAAACTATCGCGTTTTAGATAATCGAGCCTGTCCATATCCATCTGACTGGAAATAAGCTGATTCATAAATTTTCGATGATAACTGCCTTTAAAGATCTGGATGGCCAGCGTTAAATTTTGGTTAAACCTGGAATTCATTTCTTCCATAAAAAGAAGGGATATCGTCTCATGATCCACACCTTCCACCAGACTGTGTTCCATCGCGTGGCTAAAAGGCCCATGCCCAATATCATGCATTAAAATGGCCATTATCAGCGCTTCTTCTTCCTCTTCAGAAATTTCAACTCCTTTATACTTAAGCACTCGCACCGCTTTTTGCATTAGGTGCACACATCCAAGTGCATGATGAAACCTGGTATGATGTGCCCCCGGATAAACCAGGTAAGAAAGTCCCATCTGGGAAATTCGGCGGAGTCTTTGAAAGTAAGGATGTTCAATAATTCGAAAGATACGGTCGTTGGGAATGGTAATAAAACCGTAAATTGGATCGTTTAATATTTTGAGTTTAGTTTGCGAAGCCAAGCTGTATTTTTTCTAAAATTCATAGCAAAGATACATATATGAAATGAGGCATAAACAAAATTGGAAATCAACCGAAACGATTATAGGCGAATCGCATTTTAAGCGAGATTAAAACACACAAATATAAACATAGGAAGTGAGCGAGATTATTTTCTGAAAATCAGGAGGGAATTACAGCTCATTCATAATCAAAATAAAACAAGCATATGGCTAATATCAAGATACTGTGGGTAGATGATGAAATTGACTTATTAAAACCTCACATTATGTTTCTGGAATCCAGGAACTATGAGGTACAAACCTGTAAAAGCGGTACCGAGGCAATAGAGGAGATAGAAAATGAGAATTTTGATATTATATTCCTGGATGAAAATATGCCAGGCCTTACCGGACTTGAAACACTGGCTGAGATTAAAGAAAAAAGGGAGACCGTCCCTATTGTAATGATCACAAAGAGCGAAGAGGAATATATTATGGAAGAAGCCATCGGCTCTAAAATTGCCGATTATCTCATAAAACCGGTGAATCCAAACCAGATCCTGCTTAGTATCAAAAAGAACCTGGATCATTCCAGGCTGGTTTCGGAAAAGACCACGTCTAACTACCAACAGGAATTCAGGAAAATTGCCATGGAAATGTCGCAGGTAAATTCTTATGAAGAATGGGCCGAACTTTATCAGAAATTAGTGTACTGGGAAATTCAACTGGAAGAGATTGAAGATTCCAGTATGTTTGAAATTCTGGAATCCCAGAAGCAGGAAGCCAACAACCAGTTTTTTAAATTCATTTCAAAGAATTACCAAAGCTGGTTTGAGAAAAATGCGGAGCCACCGGTAATGTCCCATACTTTATTCAAGAACAAAGTATTGCCAGAATTGGAAAAAGATAAGCCAACATTGATGGTCGTAGTGGATAATTTAAGGTATGATCAATGGAAAGCCCTGGAGCCTATAATTAACCCATATTATAAAAAAGAGCACGAAAGTGCTTATTATAGTATTCTTCCCACGGCCACGCAATATGCGCGTAACGCAATATTTTCTGGATTGATGCCAAGCGACATGGAAAAACTTTTTCCACAATACTGGAAAAACGATGTAGATGATGGCGGCAAGAATATTTATGAAGCTGAATTTCTGGCCGAGCAACTCAAAAGGTTGGGATCTGATCTAAAATTTGAATATCACAAAATTACCAGTTTAAAAGGCGGAAAGAAATTAGTAGATAATTTCAAGACACAAAAAACCAATGACCTAACGGTAGTTGTGTATAATTTTGTGGATATGCTTTCACATTCCAAAACAGAAATGGAAGTGATCAAGGAACTGGCTTCTAATGATAAATCTTACCGCAGCCTTACGCAAAGCTGGTTTAAAAATTCCCCGTTACTGGAAATAATTCAAAAAGCCCAGCAATCCGGATTTAAATTGATCATAACCACAGATCATGGTACTATCAATGTAAAGAATCCTTCCAAAGTTATAGGCGATAAAAATACCAGTCTCAACCTGAGATATAAGACAGGAAAAAGTCTTACGTATGAAAATAAGGAAGTCCTGGCGATCGAAGATCCTAAATCTGTTCATCTTCCAACTATAAATATGAGTAGTTCTTACATTTTTGCCAAGGAAGATTTATTCTTTGCCTATCCTAATAATTACAACCATTATGTAAGCTATTATAGAAATACGTATCAGCATGGAGGTATTTCTTTGGAAGAAGTTGTAATCCCCTTTGTAGTCCTTAACCCTAAATAATCGACAAAATACCTTTTCTATCGATTAAAAGCATTTTATATATCCGCATGCAACTGATTATCAGCCGGCTGTATTATTTTATGATTTTTTTATATATCTTTACCATCCCGAATCTGACATATTGAATTATGGAGTTAACCTACAAACTTCAAGAACTGGAAGTAGCCGTAGATTACATACTTAGTAATACCAAAAGCAAAACCCTGCTTTTTTACGGTGAAATGGGTGCTGGCAAAACCACTCTTATTAAAGAGTTGGTTAAAGCACTTGGTGTGCAGGATACTGCCTCCAGTCCTACGTTTTCACTAGTTAACCATTACGAGTCAGAGGAAGGGCCGGTATTTCATTTCGATTTTTACAGGATCGAGAATGATACGGAAGCCTTAGATATGGGGTTGGAAGATTACCTGGATTCTGAGGGATGGAAATTGATAGAATGGCCTGAAAGAGTAGAAAGATTACTGGGGGATAACACCCAAAAACTGCTTATTGAGGTGAAATCTAAAGATGCCAGAAAGTTAAAATTTTGTTAACAAAAACAAAAAATGTAAAAATAACGTCGTAAAATATTTTGTAAGAATTTTTTTACTTTTGCAAGTGTTTTATAAAGTGAATTAAAATGAAATAATTCGTTGAACGATATATAAATTAATTTAAACTAACATATTTTAAATTTTAAAAGCGATTTTTAGAGCAATTTTGTGCTCTAAAAAGTGCGCAAAGGTACGACTAATGTTTTAATTAGCAGGAAATTAAGTTGTTATATGTTTGTCTCAGAAAACAAAACGACATAACAATTTTAAAACCTATTATTATGAAACTTAAAGCAGTACTTTTCGCAGCAGCTATATTTGGAGCCAGTTTTTTTGTAACTTCAACTTCAAACGACAACGATACGAAACATGAAATCAAAGAACAAGCGGTGGAAAGGTCATCAATCAAAGTACCTTCTAACGGGTAGTTTGATTGCGATTAGTATCGCATTTTCACCTTATTTATTTTATTTATATGAAATTTTCCCAAGCGGTCCCGTTTGGGAAAATTCTTTTTTTTCCTACGAAAGCAAATACTATGAAAATGTTTTAACTGCTGCCTGGACATATTTAGGAAAATTAACTCCTCTTTTTCTTCTACTTATTTGGTTTCTTACCTGTAAGCACTGGTGGTACCATGTTATACTTGTACCTATTGCTATGTATAGTTTTCAATTAGTATCAGCTTTTTATGAAGATGTTTATTTAGGTATAAATTTAATGGATACAGGACAACTGATATATTTGGCTCCTTTTTTCATAATTATTCTTTCTATAGTTTATTTAATTCGAATTAAAGTTTTTGATCGAATATATGGTTATGATCTTTCAGAATTAGATGAAACAGAAATTTCTGTTTTTTCCAATATTTCAGATAAAGATCTAAAAGAAATTAAAGATTTTCAGGACGATGAGAAAGCTGATGAATATACTGAGTCTAATGCACTTATCGAAGATTACTACCGTAAACTATAAATGCTATCTTCTGCTTTTTATTAATTTAGTTGTAATTTAACTGCTTTAACTTTTTTATATGGGCAAACAGCAGGTTTCACCTTTTACCAAGGAACAACTAATACCACAAGAGGAAACACTTGAAATCTATAAAAGTAAAGGTCAGCTTTTTATTGGAATTCCAAAGGAAACAGCTTACCAGGAAAAAAGGATCTGCCTTAGCCCAGATGCTGTTGCAGCAATTACTGCCCACGGCCATCGGGTAATGATAGAATCCGGAGCCGGGAAATGGGCCAGGTTCAGCGATAAAGATTATTCCGATGCCGGTGCTGAAATTACTAAAGACACTAAGAAAGTATTCTCCTGCCCTACCATCCTTAAAATAGAACCACCATCTTCAGAAGAACTGGATTATATAAATCCGCAAACCATCTTAATCTCTGCGCTTCAGATTAAAACACAGTGTAAAGAATATTTTCAGAAACTGGCAGAAAAAAGAATAACTGCCCTGGGTTTTGAATTTATTAAAGATGAGGACGGGAGTTATCCTATAGTACGCGCATTAAGTGAGATCGCTGGTACTGCTTCTGTACTAATCTCTTCCGAAATCATGAGCAACCATGCCAAAGGTAACGGCTTGATGTTTGGAAATATCAGCGGAGTTCCACCGGTGGAAGTGGTGATTATTGGCGCAGGGACTGTGGGAGAATTTGCGGCAAGGTCTGCAATAGGATTAGGTGCCAGTATTAAAGTATTTGACAGCTCTCTAACCAAACTTCGAAATATCCAGGCCAATCTGGGAAGTACGTTTTATACCAGCACCATCCAACCTAAAAATCTTAGTAAAGCTTTAAAAAGAGCCGATGTTGTGATTGGTGCAGTACGCGGAAAAGACAGATCGCCTATCCTTGTTACCGAAGAAATGGTACAATCTATGAAAAGAGGTGCTGTGGTCATAGATGTAAGTATTGATATGGGAGGATGTATAGAAACGAGTGAAATCACTTCCCATGACGAACCTATTTTTACAAAACACGATGTAATTCATTATTGTGTACCCAATATCCCCTCACGCTATGCCAGAACTTCTTCCCTTTCTATAAGTAACATTTTCACCCCTTACCTTTTACATATTGCGGAAGAAGGAGGTCTTGAAAATACTTTGAGATTTGACCGGGGTTTACGCAATGGTTTGTATTTTTACCACGGAATTTTAACCAGTAAATCCATAGCCGACTGGTTTAATCTTTCTTACCGTGATATAAACCTATTGATCTTTTAGAATATGAAGCTTGTGCATCGCCTTGCCTATTATGGGTTAGGGCTATTTTTTGGAATTGTTATATTGATTTTCTTTTTAGGTGGTAAAAAGACCTCCTGTGATTATTCTCCAAATGCCAGAGTCCTGAAGAACATTAGGATTAAAGAAAGACAATTTTCAGAACACTCAATGAATTTCTTTAAATTTAAAAATATAGATACCTCCGTCGTTTCCCAAATCCTTGAAAACGGAGATGTAGATTTTAATAAAAGTAATACCGATACCGAGCCTTGTAATATTTATTTTATTTCCGGAGGAGAAGAGTCAACTATTCTGGAACTGGAAATAGAAAACTGTGATAGTATTGCTACCATCCAAAATGCATATATAAAAAAAGACGAATAGTTTATATCCGCCTTTTTAAATTTATAGAAGCCTGGGCTATTCCAGAATTTGTTCCGCGTGAGCTTTGGTTTTTACCTTTTTTATCACTTCTTCGATTTTTCCTTCTTCGTCAATAATAAAAGTGGTTCGATGAATCCCATCGTATTCCTTGCCCATGAATTTCTTCGGCCCCCAAACGCCATACGCATTAATCACTTCCTTTTCTTCATCGGCTAAAAGCGGGTATTTAAAATCGTATTTATTCTTAAAGTTTTGCTGCCTTTTTTTAGAATCGGCGCTCACTCCCAGTATCTCATATCCCTTCTTCTTCATCACATCATAATTATCGCTAAGATTACATGCTTCTGCCGTACAACCGGGCGTGCTGGCTTTTGGATAAAAAAACAAAACTAATTTCTTTCCTTTATAATCTGAAAGTTTAATTTCATTACCGTCCTGGTCTTCAGCTTTAAAATCGGGAGCCTTATCCCCTTCTTTCAATGTTGTCATAATTATTACTTTTGCCACTAAATTTAAAGCTTTATGACTAAACAGGAAAAGGTACAGTTCGTTATTGATACATTAAATGATATTTATCCTGAAATTCCCATTCCCCTGGACCATAAAGATCCTTATACTTTGCTGATTGCAGTTTTAATGTCTGCACAAAGTACCGATGTAAAGGTTAATCAAATTACACCTAAGCTTTTCGAAATTGCAGATAATCCATTTGATATGGTGAAACTTTCAGTTGAAGAAATAAGGGAGATTATTAAACCGGTAGGGCTTTCTCCTATGAAGTCTAAAGGCATACATGGACTCTCAAAAATTTTGATTGAAAAACATAAGGGTCAGGTTCCTGCAGATTTTGAGGCTCTGGAAGAATTGCCCGCCGTAGGACATAAAACGGCAAGTGTGGTAATGTCACAGGCTTTTAATATTCCTGCATTTCCGGTAGATACACATATTCACCGATTGATGTATCGATGGAATTTAAGTAAGGGTAAAAATGTGGCCCAAACGGAAAAAGACGCCAAGCGATTATTTCCAAAAGATCTGTGGAATAAACTGCACCTTCAAATTATTTGGTATGGGCGGCAATATTCACCCGCCAGAGGCTGGAATTTAGAAAAAGATGTTATTACCAAAACCATAGGAAGAAAGAGTGTTATTAAAAATTATCTGAAGAAAATAAAATAAAAAAGACCTGTAGGCTAATAAGCAGGTCTTTTTTGAAATTAATTCAACATCATCTCGAACTTCACCTCCTTATACTCAAATACATCTAGTGCCTTTGAGTAATTCAAAAGAAACTCGATCGTCTCTTTTTTAGCTTGTGGATGAAAAGATTTTTCTTCTTTCGAAGTGTTTTTAAAGTAAAGTTTCCCCATTTGATATAATTTTTTGATGGTTTTATAGAATAACGCAACAAACGGGGGGATATTGCTCTATTTAATTGGTTAAAATTAAATTTCTTTTCTCTATGATCTTTCTAAGATTTATAAGGGCATAACGCATTCTTCCAAGAGCGGTGTTGATGCTCACTCCGGTACGTTCAGAAATTTCCTTAAAGCTCATGTCTTTATAAATTCTCATGGTTAGTACCTCTAATTGATCTTCAGGTAATTCCTTAATCAATTCCTGAACATCAGATTCAATTTGATCTTTGATCAATTGTTTTTCAGCATTTAAATCACCATCACTTAAAACAGAAAAAATATTAAAGTCACCGCTATTGTCAAATTTTGGCATTCTCTTGTTCTTTCTAAAATGATCTATGACGAGGTTATGGGAAATTCGCATTACCCAGGGAAGAAATTTACCTTCTTCATTGTACTTTCCTCTCTTGAGCGTTCGAATCACTTTTATAAAAGTATCCTGAAAAATATCTTCTGCAATATCCCTGTCGTATACTTTTGAAAAAATAAAACTATAAATGCGATGATGGTGACGATTGATAAGGGCGCCAAGTGCGTTTTCATTGCCATCAAGATAATCACGGACGAGCGTAGCGTCAGTTACCTTAGTGTAGTTCATAACAGTTACTTTAATTTACAGGAATTTAGGATTCCTGAGGATTAGGTTATTTAGTTTTAAAAAAGTAACTGTGCTTAATAGGCAACTTCGATTTTCGGGTTATGGCTCAAATATAGCAAGATAAATTTGACAAATGCAAACAAAAACTTAATATTTTAACAATACTATAGCTTTTCGCGGGCTTTCTTTACCGCTTCATATTGAGTAACTTTGCAGCTTTAGCAGAAATTCCAGCATGATAGAAGACATATCTAAAGTAGATCCTAAGCAAAATATTATCATTAAAGGTGCAAAATTGCACAATCTTAAAAATATTAATGCAGTTATTCCCCGAAACAAGCTTGTGGTTATTACCGGCCTTTCCGGGTCTGGTAAATCAAGTCTCGCTTTTGATACCTTATATGCGGAAGGGCAGCGTCGTTATGTGGAAAGTTTAAGCTCTTATGCCAGGCAATTTTTAGGGAGACTGAACAAACCGAAGGTTGATTATATAAAGGGCATTGCTCCTGCAATTGCTATTGAGCAGAAAGTGAACTCAACCAATCCAAGATCAACTGTAGGAACATCTACAGAAATCTATGATTATTTAAAATTACTTTTTGCAAGGATAGGAAGAACCTACTCCCCTGTTTCTGGAAATGAAGTAAAAAAAGACACGGTAACAGATGTTATAAATTATGTAAAGTCTTTCCCGAAAAAAGAAAAACTTTTGCTCCTGGCCCCTATTCATGTTGAAGAAGGACGCTCTCTTGAAAAAAAGATAAAAGTACTGGCT
The DNA here is from genome assembly GCF_029937855.1 of Christiangramia sp. Taxonomy (GTDB): domain Bacteria; phylum Bacteroidota; class Bacteroidia; order Flavobacteriales; family Flavobacteriaceae; genus Christiangramia. The sequence goes on along the minus strand of NZ_JAPYPC010000008.1, from coordinate 98,357 downwards.
CAACAGGGATATAGCCGAATCAAAATCGATCACCAGGTTAGCAGGATAGACGAGACAGATCTAAAAAAAGTAAAGGAGGATAATACGTGGCTAGTAGTAGACAGGATCATTACCAAAGATGAAGAAGATTTTTACAATCGTCTTGCAGATGCAGTTGAAGCAGCTTTCTTTGAAGGAAAAGGAGAACTTTTTATAGAAAAACTTTCAGATAATAGTTCGAGGTACTTCAGCAATAAATTTGAACTGGACGGAATGAACTTCCTGGAACCAAATGTTCATTTATTCAGTTTTAATAATCCCTACGGCGCCTGCCCTAAATGTGAAGGATATGGGGATGTTATTGGAATTGATGAAGAACTGGTAATCCCGAATACAGGACTATCTGTGTATGATAATGCAATTTTTCCCTGGCGTGGGGATAGTATGAGTTGGTACAGGGATCAGCTTGTAAATAGCTCCCATAAATTCGATTTCCCAATCCACAAACCCTATTTTGAACTTTCAGATGAGCAAAAAGTTCTTCTATGGAATGGAAATAAATATTTTGAAGGGATCAATCAGTTTTTTGAATTTTTAGAAAGAAAAGCCTATAAAATTCAAAACCGGGTCATGCTGTCCAGGTATCGTGGAAAGACAAAATGCTCTGTCTGTAAAGGAAAACGACTAAGGCCGGAAGCTCAATACGTAAAAATTAATGGCCATAGCATTACAGACCTCGTGGAAAAACCTTTGGATAAAGTAAGAGCTTTCTTTAACGAACTGGAACTTAATGAATATGACGAAAAGATCGCGAAACGCCTGCTCACCGAAATAAGAAACCGAATGGAGTTCCTTTCTAATGTGGGTCTGGATTATCTTACGCTAAATAGAAAATCTAATACCCTCTCCGGCGGGGAATCTCAAAGAATTAACCTGGCTACCTCATTGGGCAGCAGCCTCGTAGGCTCCATGTACATCCTTGATGAACCTTCTATTGGCCTGCATCCAAAAGATACAGAAAAGCTAATTGGCGTGCTAAAGCATCTGCGCGATTTAGGAAATACGGTTATAGTCGTGGAACATGATGAAGAGATCATGAATGCTGCAGATGAAATTATTGATATTGGTCCCGAAGCTGGAACTAACGGCGGTCATGTAGTTGCAACCGGAAAGATGGAGGATATTTTAAAATCTGATTCCCTTACAGCCAATTATCTCAACGGAAAAATGAAAATTGAAGTTCCGGAGAAAAGGAGAACTTCTAAAAATAAGATCAAAGTTCTGGGTGCACGGGAAAATAACCTGAAAAATATTAATGTAGAGTTTCAACTTGGCGTTTTTACAGCCATTACCGGGGTTTCCGGAAGTGGTAAAAGTACCTTGGTAAAAAAGATATTATATCCTGCCGTTCAGAAAGAAATTGGAGGCTATGGAGAAAAAGCCGGCCAGTTTAGTGGTGTGGAAGGAAATTTCAAAAATCTTGGAACAGTAGAATTTGTAGACCAAAATCCTATAGGAAGGTCTTCAAGATCCAATCCCGTAACCTACATTAAAGCTTATGATGATATCAGAAATCTATTTGCCAGTCAGCGTTTATCGAAAATAAGGGGTTTTAAAGCAAAACATTTTTCATTTAATGTTGATGGCGGTAGATGCGAAACCTGTAAAGGGGAAGGAGAAGTTACTATAGAAATGCAGTTCATGGCAGATGTGCACCTGGAATGTGAAACCTGCAATGGAAAACGATTTAAAAAAGAAGTTTTAGAAGTCACTTTTCATGATAAGAATATTGATGATATTCTTAATATGACCATCGATGATGCTACAAGATTCTTCGAAGATCATGATCAAAATAAGATCGTTAAAAAATTGAAACCTCTTAAAGATGTTGGATTAGGATATGTACAACTCGGTCAAAGCTCCTCTACCCTATCTGGTGGTGAAGCCCAGCGTATAAAATTAGCATCGTTCCTGGTAAAGGGAAATACAAAAACTAAAGCCTTATTCATTTTTGACGAACCAACCACTGGTTTGCATTTTCATGATATCAAAAAATTGTTGCAGTCGTTTAACGCTCTTATAGCTAAAGGGCACTCGGTCATTGTAATCGAGCATAATATGGATTTAGTAAAATGTGCAGATTACGTCATAGATCTGGGACCTGAAGGAGGGGAACGCGGAGGATACCTGGTTGGCCAGGGAACTCCAGAAGAACTTGCTCAAATAAAAGAATCTTATACTTCAAAATATCTTAAAGAAAAACTTTAAGATATTTTAAAACACTCATTATCAAAGGTTTAAACCATTCAGGTCCCGGCAAAGAAACTAGACCGCTTCGCTTATAGATATAAGAAATTAGACTTGAGCTTAACTAACTGATAAACAAAGTAGGTTTGAAATTGTGTTTTTCAAAAAATACCAAAATTTAAAAATTTGCAAAAGCAGGTATGGATAGTAGTAAAAAAGCTTTGCACTGTTATAAATATTGGGTTCAGGTCTATTCTTTAAAGATTTTATCAGACGATACTGATTTAAATTATAGCGAAGATTAGTTAGGAATATAGCTATTCCAGGACTTTGGCACACGCTTTGTATTTATTAAGAAAATGTTCTTAATTAAATACGCCCATATCATGAAAAACCTCGTCCCTATTTTTGCATTCTTATTTATTGGATGGTCTATATCGGCATCTGAAAATTCTAACTCAGTCACTTCAACTAATTTTAATAATTATAATGATTCATTCATTTTTGTTGAAGGAGGCGTAGAATTTGCGGTTTATCCTAATGGGGAATTTGATTTTTATTTCAACCCCGATTTCAGAAGAGGAAATTCCGTTCATATTTCCTCCCCAAATGTAAATATTAGCTATAATGCAGGCTATAATTATGAGCCGTATGTGCAGTATGATGATTATGGCGCGGTTATTCAAATTGAAAATGTTCCGGTTTATTACGACTATTATGGACGTATTATTCGGGCAGGGGATATTTTTATGAGATATAATGGTTTTGGAAGACTTGCCAGCGTTGGTAATTTGCATATCCATTATAATCCTCATCACCACATCACCCATTATACGGGCTTTATAAACCCCTACAACAGACGGTATGTATACAGACCATGGCATGATTACTACCGCCGACCGAATGTAAATGTTAGTATTGTCTTCGGAAGGCCTTATAGAGCTTATTATGAGCCACGGAGAGTTTCTTATAATAATTATGTAACGGTTTACAATAACTATTACGTGAACAATGAGAGAAAGAGAAACTTTTACAGGCCTTCTCAAAAAGTAAGATCTTATAATTACGGAAGAAGAACTTCTTCAAAAAGAAATATTGCTTATACAAGAACAAGATCTAATGACAATATAGCTGCGTCCAGACAAAACAGAGGAAGAAATAAAGCTTATACCAGTAGATCTGATAATAGAGGAAATTTCAGAAATTCAGAATCTCGTACGTACAGAGGACTTAATGAGAAAAGTACTGATTCCAGAGGGAGAAGTTCAAGAATTGGAATTGAGCCTCAGAAAAGACAAAACGCTACAAGAGAAAGATCTTTGAGAAATACACCCGAAAGATCTACACGGTTAGAAAACAGAAGTTCAGGAAGAGTGGAAAGACCAACAGCCCAAACTAAAGGCAGGTCTGTCCAAGCCAGAAGTAATTCAAGAGTAGAAAGATCTACTCCGGCTACAAGAAATAGATCTGTTGAAAATAGTTCACGAAGTTCTGCAAGGAATTCTGGTGTCGCACGTCCAACAAGACAGCGAAGTTCTTCTGTACAAAACAGATCAACTTCAAGAACTTCTAAATCACAAAATATTAGAACAAAAAATTCTTCCAGATCGAGAAGTTCGGCACGAAATGTGAATGATAGATTGTAAATGATAAATTCATAATTTAATTTTTTGGTTGGTTAGTTGGAAAACCCCTGAAGCTCCCAAGCTGATGGGGTTTTCTCGTTTTAGGACCTTTTCAAAAATTTATCTATCATTTGATTAATTTCTGCTGAAAACTGAAAGAAATAGATAATAAAAAGATATAAAACCCCAGCCAAAATAGCTTTAATCGAAATATGGAGAATGGGGTGCATATTAAGATTTATATAATAGAAAATTACACAAAGTAATCCTGTAAGTAGTAATGCAAGCCAGCTTTGGGAAGTAAAGGGATGTATCCTAAATTTACTGAATACTATAAAGATCTTCAAAGTATTATATATCGCAAAGGCAATAAAACTTGCCATCGCTGCACCTTCAATTCCATAGGATGGAATTAAAATTATATTCAGAATAAAGGCTACAATTACCAAAATAACTCCTACTGCCAATACAATTCGGTAATAATCTGAATTGAACAATATGCTGTTATTATTTCCTAAAAAATTATCATACAATTTTACCAGAGAAATCAGTAACACCACTAGAATCCCCGTGTTGTATTCTTCAGGAATTAATTCATACAAAGAGTTCACATTGGTAATAATCCAGATAAAAATAAGTCCGCTTATGATTAACAAATTGAGAGAACTCTTCTTATAAAGATCTTTTAATCCTGCTTTATCTTTTTTATTCAGCATTTCAGCCGTAAGCGGGTGAGTTATTTGATGCATTGCTTTTTGCGGAACAGAGATTACTGTGGCGATATAAACCGCGATACCATATACGGCAACATTCTCTATAGGTAAATAATGTTCTATCATTACTTTGTCCAGATCCAGCAATAAAGTGGCTACAGAAGCCGCTAGCAATATTAAGGAAGAGTATTTTAAAACCGGTGAAAGATTCTCTGGGAATTTAAAACTGAATTTTGGCCGGTGTAACGAAAAAGCGTATAAAGCCATCAATATGGTTCTTATTAGAAAAACTCCCGAGGTTGCATAAATAAAAAGTTCAATATTAATCCATTTAAAATAAACTGCAAATAATAACACACTAATGCAGAACCTATGAAAAACCTCCTTCATCAAATTTCCAAAGGCACTTTTATAATATATTTTAGACCAGGCAAAGAATACTTCAAAGTAGGCGGTCGCCATGGCTATTAAAAAGATCAACCAGATATAAGGCTGCACCAGGTCATTTTCTCCCTTAAAATAATCCAGCAGATATTCGTAGAAAATCATACCGGAAAAACCAATAATGAGTCCTACAACTAACGGAATTACCAGAACGAGATTTAACAATCTGTCCTGTTCCCCTCGGGTTCTATAAGATGTAAAAAACTTGATCAGGGTGCTATGCACGCCAAATACTAAAAATGGCCAAATAAGGTTCGCCGCAGATAAGAGAAAACTAACCAGCCCGTAATATTCTTTTTCCAGAAAATAAGTAAAGAGAAACAGGGTATTTACAGCACCAATCCCAAACCCAACATAGGTGGTGATCATGTTCTTAAAGGACTGGTTAATTATAATACCCATTTAGACATTCTTTATCAGGTTTGCTAATTTCCCGGTGAGCAGTTTTCGGTGATATTGCTCAATATCGTGGGATACACTCATCATTTCATTGCTTATAAATTTCTGAAACAAACTCATAATGTGGCTTTTAATTGCGGAAGTCTCTTCGTATAAAAAGAATTTTCCAGCATCGGTTTCAGCAATAATTTTTTGCGCATCCCAATTTTTTGGACCAATAGCCAGAATTGGACTTTTTGAAGCGAGGTATTCAAAAATCTTCCCCGGAATTATTCCACGGGTTTCTTCGGAATTAATTTCAATAAGTAACAAAACTGAAGCCTCTCTTTGCATTTCAATCGCCCTTGTATGACTTACATAACCTTTATTTGCCAGATGGTCCTGAAGCTTATTTTCACGAATACTCTCCAGAACTTCTTCACTAAGCTTTCCGGCCAGTGTTAATCGAAATTTATTTCTGAATTCAGCATTTTCATCCAGTAATTCTTTTAAAGCTTTCCAAAGATTTTCAGGATTTCTTCCAGATAAAAGTGAACCAATATGGGCAATTTCAAATTTCTCATTTTTAGTTTCTGAATGATTTATTTCAGAATCAAAACCATTTGTAATTACTTCTATAGGAGTCGAGGTTTTAGAAATAAACTCATTCTTCGTGGTAAAACTGGTAGTAATTAAATGATCGGCTGAGTTTAAAACTTGCTTTTCCAAAGCTTCATGTTTTCTCCGGGAACTCTTAGTGAGTTTTAACTTCTCATGGTATCCAATTTGAGTCCAGGGATCACGAAAATCTGCGATCCATTTTATATTTAAACGTTCTTTAAGTTTTAAGCCGATTAAATGTAAACTATGTGGCGGACCCGTGGTGATAATTACATCAAAATTTTCCTTCTCAATCTCCCTTTCTAAAAATTTAACCGAAGGATTAATCCAGAATTTTCGGGCATCGGGAATAAAGAAATTTCCACGAATGTAAAGCATCATCTTTTGAATACTGGACTGATTCTCTTCCTTCTGAATAATACCTGAACTGATGGTTTCCGTTTCTTTTTTTGAAAATATGCTGGCTAATGAGTAAGGTTCAAATATCTTTTTTTTGATGATCCTGGTTTCGTCCGGAATTTCTTTCTCTAAATCTTTATCTATAATAGGATAGCTTGGATTCTCCGGAACATATACCACTGGCTCAATTTCAAAACTCCTCAAATACTTTACAAATTTCAGCCAACGCTGAACGCCTGGGCCTCCAGCCGGTGGCCAGTAATAGGTAATAATGAGAACTTTTTTCATTCAATTATCAAGTGGTGAAACTAATTTCTCTTTTTGAATTCGAATCCTATTCCCCCAATGAGCACCAAGCCAATTAAGATGGAGCTTATTAAAGCGATCGTGCTACCGGTGTTTACCACCTCTGGTTCAAATTTAAAAACTATTTCATGATTGCCAGCGGGAAGGTTCATGCCTCGAAGTACATAATTAACCTGCACATGTGGCACAGGCTTTCCATCTATATAAGCCTGCCATCCAGGTTGATAGTAATTTTCTGAGAAAACAGCAAATTGATTAGAGTCTGCGGAAAACTCATATTTTAACTCATTGGGTTGATAGGTAACCAATTCAATTTCTGCATCAGGTTCAAAACTGAAATTTTCATTCACCATATCCCGAAATTTAGAATTGATCACGGCCGTATTCTCAGGATCTATCTCCTCCAAACTTAAAATTTCTTCATTTTGAGTGGACACCCATTCAATATCTTCTACTAACCAGGCATTTCCAACTGCTTCAGGGTTTTGCTGCGCCTGCGCACCTTCTTCCGTAGGTACTATAAAATATTTCACGTTCAGCATACTTAATATCTTCATGTTGTTCTGTGAAATATAAAAATCGAAAAGATCCTGAATTCTCCCCGGCTTAGCCGCATGGTATCCTCCAAGGGCGTTGTGGTAATAAGAAGTTCTTCCGGTATTAAAAGGATCGCCCGAAACATCAAACACCCTGTAATGGGATTTATCTTCAAGAATTGCAGCATCTGCCGCCATTTTTTCAAAAGGCTGTTCCATTTCCCTGGCCTTTACAAAATCTTCCTCATTAACATAACGTCTATCAACACCAATAAGGTCCACTAAAATTAGAATTACCAAACCTCCGATAACTAAATTCTTATTTATTCTCGACTTCAAATAAGCCCAAATAAGTCCGGCAGCAATTAAAACTAAAATGAGCGAACGAATTACATCTGAAGTAAAAATAGATTTTCGGTCTTCTTCCAGCGCCTTCATGAAGTCCATTCCAAATTGCTGACTATACATCGCATCATTCGCTCCGGAAAAATCGAATAAAATAGATTTGAATAAAAGGAATAATAGCAATAAGCCCCCGGTGATGATTGATGACCATTTTAAGGCATACCATTTTTCGTCCTTGTTCTGATCATTCTGAAATAATTTACACAGGCCGATGACGGCAAGTAGAGGCAGACAAAGTTCCAGGATTACCTGTATGGAAGTAATTGCCCTGAATTTATCATAAAGCGGAACAAATTCGATAAAAAACCTCGTAAGAAATTCAAAGTTCTTTCCCCAGCTTAATAACAAAGCCAAAATACTTCCTCCTACGATCCACCATTTTAGTCGGCCGCGAATTAAAAAAAGAGCAAAAACAAAAAGAAATATTACTGAAGCTCCAATATAAGCAGGCGCGCCAACATAAGGTTGATCTCCCCAATAAGTCGGTGCATTTTCAGCGAATCCTGCTGCCTGGACCGGTGATGCTCCAATTTTTCTCAACTCATCATAAATACTGGAGTCTTTTCCTATATTCTCAGAGCTTCCTCCTCCCATAAATCTAGGAACCATGAGATTGAAACTTTCCAAAATACCATAACTGTAAGAGGTGATATAATCAAAACCAAGCCCGGATTTTTCTTTGGGACTACCATCTGGTTGAATGCTTAATTCTGAATCCCCTCTCGTACTAAATTGCGTATATTCACTGGTAGCCAATAAGTTGGTCGCATTTGCTGCAATTGCAAGAACCACGGCAACCACCATGATAGCAAGAGATTTAAAATAGTTAGAAATTACTTTTTTTCGATAAGCATCTATCAAATAGGCGATCCCCAGAATTATTACAAGAAGAAGCAAATAATAGGTCATCTGGAAATGATTTGCCTGGATTTCCAGGGCCATGGCTATAGTGAGCAATAAAAAGCTCCAAATATTCCGATTTCTGAAAATAGCGATGATTCCTGCCAGTACCATAGGCATATAAGCAATTGCATGAGCTTTAGAATTATGGCCAATTCCCAGAATTATAATAAGATAAGTAGAAAAACCGAAGGCTATAGAACCTAAAAACGCGAGCTTATAATCTACTTTCATGCATAGTAAGAGAATATAAAACCCAATGAAATAGAGAAAAAGATAATCTGCGGGACGAGGCAGAAACCTTAAGACCGTATCGAGTTTTTTTACATAATTATGAGGATAATAGGCACCTAATTGATAAGTTGGCATTCCCCCGAATGCAGCATCTGTCCAGTAAGGTTCTTCCCCGGTTTCGGCCCTGAAATCTTTTTGTTCCTGAGCCATGCCAATATACTGGACAATATCACTCTGGAAAATCTCTTTTCCCTGCAATACGGGGTTAAAATAAAATAATGATAATAATATAAAACCTGCCAGTACGAGCAGGTGAGGTAAGAATTGCTTCAGTTTAGCCATTAATCGGACTTTTGATTTTAATCACAATTTGTGCAAAACAAAGCCCAACTCAATAAGCTCTGTCAAAATCCGAAATTAATCAATTTCTTCGTAATCGATATATTCGCCTACATTTTTATTGGCAGCCTTTGTCCCCTTCGGCTTCTTATCGATGCTCACTTTTCCTTTCTTATCACTGGAATGCTGAGCACCTCCAAATTGCTGATTGAATTGTTTTTCAAATTTCTGTCCCATCTTTTTCATAAACCATTTCAGAATAAGAGGTCCAAAAAACCGAATTAAAATTTTAAGACCAAAGTATACTAACAAAACGATGAGTACCGTTTTTAATACTCCAGATAATGATGCTTCTAACATTTTTAAGCTTTTTGCAAAAATAAAAATTAGCCATAACAATCAGCGAAGACACGGCTATAAAATTATAATAAATCTTATATATTTGAGTGAATTAACCCGAATGTCCATGCAGAAATTTGCCCTATTTAGCTTATTCCTAATTATTACCACCAGTCTTAAGGCTCAATATACTGAAACAATTAATTCAAACCGGCCAGGGCAATCCCAGGGCGCATTCGCCGTGGGAACTAATGTACTCCAATTAGAAACAGGACCTTATTTTGGTAATGATGAGCATACTGGTTTGGGTACGGACACCGATATTTGGGGTATAGATTATCAATTGCGTTATGGTTTGCTATTTGAACGACTGGAGCTGAATATTTCCGGAGCTTTTGAAAACCAGGATATTACCCGGAACTTCCTGGGAACCACCTCGGAGGCTTCTTTTAGAAATTTCAGATCTAATACTATAGGTGCTAAATATTTGGTTTTTGATCCTAATGTAAGCCTGAAAGAAGACAAACCCAATCTCTATAGCTGGAAAGCGAATCAGCGATTCAATTGGAAAACACTAATTCCGGCAGTATCAATTTACGCCGGCGCCAATTTTTCATTTGGTGATAATCCTTATCTATTTCAGGGAGAAGGTAAATTTAGTCCGAAAGCCGCTATTATAACTCAGAATAACTGGGGACGTTGGGTATTGGTGCTGAATTTTATTGCTGATAAACTTACAGAAGATTTCAGGACTTATGCAGGGATTGCGACCATGACCCATGCCATTAGTCAGAATTTTGCTGTTTTTGCAGAATATCAGGCAATAAAAGGAGATTTATATGCAGACGATCTCGCTCGTGCCGGAGCGGCTTATTTATTAGGTAAAAATTTACAATTTGATGTTTCAGGATTGATTAATTTTAAAGATACTCCTTCCAGATGGCAAGTAGCTGCCGGAGTATCCTATAGATTAGATCTTCATAAGGTGGATGAGTTTCTTGAAGAATCCAACGAAGGAAACCGAAGAAGGGCCAGAAGCAAGAGATTAGACGAAGAAGAAGGTTTAGAAGACGATGAAGGAGGATTATTAGAACAATAATTCATTTTTTTAAAATGGCTCAAAAAGAAAAGCGCTGCCTATAGGCAACGCTTTATATTTTAGGTAATAAAAAATTCCTATTTATTAGACATAGCAGCTTCTACAGATGCTGAAAGTCTTTTATATGTACCATTCTCAAGTCGCTCCCTAATAGCAGAAAATGCAACAAGTGTTTCTTCCACATCCTGTATTGTATGGGTAGCCGTAGGGATCATTCTTAATAGAATCAATCCTTTGGGAATTACAGGATATACCACAATAGAACAAAATACACCATGGTTTTCGCGAAGGTCTTTCACTAAAGCCATAGCTTCTGGAATACTTCCTTTAAGATATACCGGAGTTACGCAACTTTGTGTGGTTCCAATATCAAAACCATTTTCTTTTAACCCATTTTGGAGCGCATTCACATTCTCCCAAAGCTTTTCTTTAAGCTCTGGCATGGTTCTTAACATTTCAAGACGTTTTAATGCGCCAACGACTAATTGCATTTGAAGTGACTTGGCGAACATTTGAGATCTAAGATTATACTTTAGATAGTCCATGATCTCTTTATCACCGGCAATAAAAGCACCTGTGCTGGCAAGGGATTTAGCGAAAGTTGCAAAATATACATCAATTTCATCCTGAATTCCCTGCTCCTCACCTGCCCCGGCGCCGGTTTTCCCTAAGGTACCAAAGCCATGTGCATCATCAACAAACAATCTGAAATTGTATTTTTTCTTAAGCTCTACGATTTCCTTTAACCTTCCCTGTTCTCCTCGCATCCCGAAAACTCCTTCAGAAATCAAAAGGATACCTCCTCCAGTTTGTTCAGCAATTTTCGTAGCTCTTTTCAGGTTCTTTTCGATACTTTCCATATCGTTATGCTTATAGGTAAACCTCTGACCTAAATGCAACCTAACCCCGTCTATAATACAGGCGTGGGCATCTACGTCATAAACGATCACGTCCTGCTTAGAAACCAACGCATCAATGGTAGATACCATACCCTGATAACCAAAATTAAGAAGGTAAGCTGATTGTTTATGTACAAAAGAAGCCAGTTCATCCTGTAATTTTTCATGAAGATCTGTATGACCACTCATCATTCTCGCACCCATGGGATATGCAGAACCATATTCGGCGGCTGCTTCTGCGTCTACTTTACGAACTTCAGGATGATTGGCAAGCCCTAAATAATCATTGATACTCCATGTAATCACTTCCTTACCGCGAAATTTCATACGGTTAGAAATTGGTCCTTCCAGCTTCGGAAAAACGAAGTATCCTTCTGCCTGCTCTGCCCATTTACCTAAGGGTCCTTTGTCTTTGTAAATTTTATCAAATAAATCCTTCATCGGTCATTTTTTAGACGAGCCGCAAAAATACTGAAATTTGGCTCAATTCTACAAAGTAAATTATAAAGATCGAAATCTAATAAAAACAAAAGCATCCCACAAAGATTAGGATGCTTTTGTTAATAAGTGTTAATAAACTATTATTTAATCACTTCAATAGTTTGTGAAGTTGTTTTATGTTCAGCATCAAAGAATCCCTGTTCGTTCATCCAGTTATCACTATATATTTTGCTCATATAACGGGAACCATGATCTGGAAATATCATTACCACTTTTGAATTATCATCAAACTCACCTTCCTCATAATATTGTTTTAAACCCTGCATCGCTGCTCCACTGGTATAACCCACAAATAAACCTTCAGTTCTCGCAATTTCCCTGGCGGTGTGAGCCGCATCCTCATCAGATACCTTGGTGAATTTGTCTATTACATCAAAATCTGTAGCGGTTGGAATAAGGTTTTTTCCCAATCCTTCAATTCTATAAGGATAGATTTCATCTTTATCGAATTCCCGGGTTTCGTGATATTTTTTTAGAACAGATCCGAACGCGTCTATACCAAGTATTTTAATATCAGGATTCTTTTCCTTTAAAAATCGGGCTGTACCAGAAATAGTGCCTCCTGTTCCACTACAGGCGACCAGATGAGTGATTTTCCCTTCAGTTTGTTTCCATATTTCAGGTCCTGTAGAGTGAAAATGAGCATCCATATTCAGCTCATTGAAATATTGATTGATATAAACAGAACCTTCGATTTCTTTATGTAATCTTTTAGCCACTTCATAGTAAGACCGGGGATCGTCTGCAGGCACATTGGCAGGACACACATACACCTTTGCCCCCATTGTTTTCAGCATATCTATCTTATCCCGGGAAGATTTCGAACTAACCGCAAGAATACATTTATAGCCTTTGATACAGCTAACCATCGCAATACTGAAACCTGTGTTACCGGAAGTAGTTTCAATAATGGTATCTCCAGGCTTTAAGATCCCTTTTCTTTCAGCTTCTTCTATAATATGTAAGGCTATTCTGTCTTTAGAGGAGTGACCAGGGTTAAAGGCTTCAATTTTTGCGAAATAATTACCTTTAAAAGTCCTCGTGATTTTATTTAGATGAATTAACGGTGTATTACCTACTAACTGCAATACATTGTCATATACCTTCAAGTCTTCTCTCATAAATCGAAGTTCTTTAAAAACTGGCTTTAAAAAAATACTTTTAAAGCCGTTCAAATTTAAGGCAAATATTTTAATTATTCGTTTATGCCTTCTAAATCCAATAGAAACGCATATTCTTCTGCAACTTCTTTCAAAGCTTCAAACCTTCCTGAGGCACCTCCGTGTCCCGCTTCCATATTGGTATGCAGAAGAAGGATATTGTTATCTGTTTTTAGTTCTCTTAATTTCGCTACCCATTTGGCCGGTTCCCAATACTGAACCTGCGAATCATGAAGTCCGGTAGTAACGAGCATATTAGGATAATCCTGCGCTTTCACATTATCATAAGGAGAATATGATTTCATGTAATCATAATAATCTTTATCGTTTGGATTTCCCCACTCATCGTATTCACCAGTAGTAAGCGGGATACTATCGTCCAGCATGGTGGTAACCACATCTACAAAAGGCACTGCTGCTATTACTCCATTATAGAGATTGGGAGCTATATTAACAACTGCTCCCATAAGCAAACCTCCTGCAGATCCGCCCATGGCGTATAAATGATTTGCTGAAGTATAATTTTCTTTTACTAAAAATTCTGAAACGTCAATAAAATCTGTAAACGTATTTTTCTTGGTAAATAATTTTCCGTCTTCATACCATTCACGTCCCAGATATTCCCCGCCTCTAATATGAGCTATGGCGTATATAAAACCACGATCTAAAAGGCTTAATCTCACCGAAGAAAAATAAGGATCTATAGTTGAACCATAGGAACCATAGGCATATTGTAGCAATGGACTTTTTCCATCTTTTTTGGTTCCTTTTTTATAAACCAAGGAAACCGGAATTTGGGTACCATCACTAGCGGTAGCCCAGAGCCTTTCTGAAACATACTTATTTTTATCAAAATTTCCTCCCAGCACTTCCTGTTCCTTTAGAACTGTCTTGTCCCCGGTTTTCATATTATACTCCACCACAGAGGTAGGCGTGGTAAGACTATTATACGTATACCTCAGCAAATCTGTATCAAAATCTGGATTTATGGAAGTGAAGGCGGTATATGTTTCATTATCAAATGAAATATAAAATTCTTCACTATTATCCCATTTTATGATCCTTATCTTATTTAAACCATTATTACGTTCGCTAACCACAAGATATTCCTTAAAAATATCTATATCCTCCAGTAAATAATCCTTCCTATGTGGGATCACATCTACCCAGTTTTTCATCCCGGTTTTATTCAGCGGGGTTTTCATCAATTTAAAATTGGTGGCTTTATCCTTATTGGTAACCACATAGAAATTATTATCGAAATGAGAAATGCTATATTCCAGACCTCTTACCCGGGGTTGAAATATTTTAAATTTTTCTTCCGGCTTATCTGCATCTAAAAACCGATATTCAGTAGTAAGGGTACTATGTGAACCTATAATGATGTATTCTCTCGATTTTGATTTATATACATAGGTATTAAAGGTTTCATCTTCCTCCTCGTAAACCAATTGGTCTTGCTTGGGATCGGTTCCCAATACATGTTTGAAAATCTGGGAAGATCTTAAAGTTTGGGGATCTTTTTTAGTATAATAAAGGGTTTTATTATCGTTAGCCCAGGTAGATCCGCCGGTGGTATTTTTAATCTGTTCGTCATAGATTTCCCCCGTTTCAAGATTTTTTATCCTAATGGTATATTTCCTTCTGCTTAAAGTATCTGTTCCAAAAGCAACCAGTTTATTATCGGGACTAACATTGAGTCCTCCCAGGCTATAGTAATCGAAGCCTTTAGCCATGTCGTTCACATTGAACATTACTTCCTCAGGAGCGTCCAGGCTTTCCATTTTTCTGGAATAAACAGGATAATTATATCCTTTTTCAAAACGAGTAATATACCAGTAGCCATTTAATTTATAAGGAACCGATTCATCATCTTCCTTAATCCTGCCTTTCATCTCCTCAAATAACTTCTGCTGAAAATCCTTTGTATGAGAAGTCATTTCATCATTATATTCATTTTCAGCCGTCAGATAATCTATCACTTCCTGGTCTTCACGTTGGTTCATCCAGAAATAATTATCTATACGAATGTCTCCATGTTTCTTAAGTTCTTTTTGAATTTTCTTTGCTACAGGAGCCTGAATGTCTTTTTTCAAATCGGAATTATTTTGAGCGGTTGCAAATGTAACGCATCCTAATAGAAAAACTAATACTCTTTTCATTTTGACTGGTTTAATGCCGTAATTTAGTAAATTTGAATTCATAAATTTTTAAATCGGAAAAAATATGTTTGGAGATATGATGGGCATGATGAATAAACTGAAGGAAGCCCAGGAAAAAGTGGAAGCAACTAAAAAAAGATTGAATACCGTACTGGTAGATGAACAGTCTGGTGACGGTCTTTTGAAGGTAACGATTACGGCAAATAGAGAAGTTAAAAATATTTCGGTAGATGATAAGCTGCTTGAAGACAAAGAACAACTGGAAGATTACCTGGTATTAACGATGAATAAGGCTATTGAAAAAGCAACCCAAATCAATGAAGCTGAAATTGGTGCGGCAGCTAAAGATGGAATGCCTGATATTCCTGGGATGGATGGATTGATGAAGTAGATATTAGAAGTATAGTTTTAGTATCAAATAAAAAAGGCTGTCAAAAAAAATTGACAGCCTTTTTTATTAATTTCAACTAATTAGGCGAGCTTTAATAGCTTTCAACTTCTATCACCCGAGGGTTTACAGATTGTTTTTTCCATACATGAGTATAAATATACATTAAGGTAAAAGTTGGGATAATATCGGTTCCTGGTAATATTTCTTCAAGGAAAACTAAGATTGATGCCAGTTTACCTTTTCTACCGGGATACATCTCTCGCATTTTCTTTGCTGCATAAGGTGCCCAGATAATATCAAGAAAAGGACCTATAAAAGGAATTGCGACTGTTGCCATACCGGCCAGATCATATACAAGTCCTTTTACAAAAATTTTATTTTTAAATAATTTCATTTATTTCAGTTTTACCTGTAATAACTCAAATAAAGTGCCAACTTTATCTTAACTCTGAGCTGATAAGCTTCAGGAATTCATTCCTGGTCTCAATCTCTTTGAATTGTCCGCGGAAACCTGATGTTGTGGTCGCACTATTTTGTTTTTGAACTCCCCGCATCATCATACACATATGCACTGCTTCAATAACCACGGCTACCCCCTGCGGCTGCAAGGTTTTGTTTAAACATTCCAAAATGTCATGAGTTAAGCGTTCCTGTACCTGTAGCCTTCGTGCAAACACATCTACCACCCTTGGCAGTTTGCTTAATCCTATAATTTTTCCATTTGGGATATAAGCTATATGGGCTTTACCAAAAAAAGGAAGCATATGATGTTCACAAAGCGAATAGAGTTCTATATCCTTTACTACAACCATTTCATCATAACTTTCTTCAAATACAGCTTGTTTGAGAATTTCTTCAGCGCCCATGGAATATCCCTGCGTAAGGAATTGCATGGCTTTAGCAGCCCTTTCCGGGGTTTTTACAACTCCTTCCCTTTCAGGATCTTCTCCAACCCCTTTAATGATTTCATGGAAACTATTTTTCATAGTATCGGTAACCTTCTGGTTATACTCTTCAAAGTATTTGTAAGACATGTGGTTTTATTTCAATTTATCAGAAAATAATTTATTCAATTTATTGATCTTAGGATCAATTATATACTGGCAGTAGGGTTGTTGCCTATGCTGGTTGTAAAAATCCTGATGCTCCTGTTCTGCTTGATAGAATGCTGATGCTTCACTTACTTCAGTAACAATAGGATTTTTAAACATTTCTTCTTTTTCGAGAAGGGCAATAACCTCTTCAGCTTTTAGCTTTTGTTCTTCATCATGATAAAATATGGCACTGCGGTATTGGGTACCAACATCATTTTGTTGCCTATTAAGGGTCGTAGGATCGTGCGTGGAGAAAAAAACTAAGAGTAATTCCTCATAACTTATTTTTGTAGGATTAAATTCAATTTCTATCGCTTCCGCATGTCCCGTCCTTCCCGTAATTATCTCACGATATGCAGGATTTTTAATAGATCCACCGGTAAAACCTGAGATCACTTTCTCTACTCCTTCCAATCTTTGAAAAACTGCCTCTGTGCACCAAAAACATCCTCCGGCAAGCGTCGCTTTTTTCAATTCCAAATCTTCCATAAAAGCAATTTCTTTTTTGTTTATCAAATTTAGTTTTTTACTAAACAAAGCCACCCCTGTTTAACTTGTTTTTAAAGAAATATTTTGTCCATTAGTAATAACAATAATACATTTGGTCGGTTTTAAATTAACAATTCAACAATCAATGCCCACAAATCGAATCTTTTTTTATGTTCTCTTTATTTCCTGCTTTTTCTCTTATGCCCAAAAATTACCACAGGAAAGAAAGTTTTACACTACCGAAAAGATCGAAATTCCGCCAAAGATTGATGGAATTCCGAATGAGGATATTTGGCAGAAAGTAGAAAGCGCAGACAATTTTGTTATGCTAGAGCCGGGCGATGGTGATCAAATTCCTGAATCTCATGCGACAACTGCAAAAATACTTTATGATGATGAGGCTATCTATGTGGCAGCATTTATGAAAGAGAGTCAGCCGGAGAAGATCATGAGACAATTCACGCAGCGTGATAATATTAATCAATCTGAATTCTTTTTACTGGATATTAACACTTACGATGATGGCGAGAACCAAACAAGATTTATTGTTACCTCTGCCGGAACCCAGGCCGACGCGAGAATGACGGGGAATAGCGAAGATTTTGCATATAATCTCGTTTGGGAATCGGCTGTTTCAGAAGATAAGGATGGATGGTATGTAGAAATAAAAATACCATACGCAGCACTCAGGTTTCCAGAGAAACCAAACCAACAATGGGGAATTCAATTTGCCCGGGAAATCACTCATTTAAATTCCACGTATGTATGGAACTACGTTAATAAATCTGTTGGACAGTTTAGCCAGTATACTGGACTTTTAAAAGGTATTTCAAATATAGACCCACCTGTACGCCTGAGTTTGTATCCCTTCACTTCTCTGGTTTTAGATCAATTTGATGGCCGTACAGATTTTAATTTTAACGCCGGCATGGATCTTAAATACGGGATCAATGATTCCTTTACTTTAGACATGACGCTGGTTCCAGACTTCGGACAAACGGCTTATGATGAAGTTGTTTTGAACCTTGGACCATTTGAGCAGGTATTCGGAGAGAATCGGGCTTTCTTCACTGAAGGTACAGAGTTATTCAACAAAGGTGATCTTTTTTATTCCAGAAGGGTTGGCAGCACTCCCATTGGTTTTAATAAAGCACAGGCGCAAATTTTGGAGAATGAGGAAATAGTTGAAAACCCCGATAGGACCGATTTATTAAATGCATTGAAAATATCCGGTAGAACAGACAGAGGCCTTGGAATTGGTTTTTTTAATGCAATTACCAATAAACAGGAAGCTATATTCCGTGATACTATCACAGGTAATATCAGAAGAAAAGTAACCGAATCTTTTGCGAATTATAATATTCTAGTTCTGGATCAGCGATTTAATAAAAATTCTTCTATTACAATGATCAATACCAACGTGACCAGAAATGGTCATTTTAGGGATGGAAATGTTACTGGATTTTTATTTGATATATATAATAAGGAGAACTCCTTCAATTTTGAGGGCCAGGCGAAAATGAGTAATGTTAATTTACCACAACAGAATAAAACCGGTTTTGCCTCCCTCCTTTCCGTAAAAAGAACCAAAGGAAATATTCGATATGGACTTACGAATGAATTTGCAAACGAAACTTACGATATTAATGACCTTGGAATAAATTTCACCACTAATTACAATAACTTCTTTTGGTCAACTTCTTACCGGATTTTTGAACCTACGGGAAATTATAATACTTATAGAATAGGTCTTTACGGGCAACATCTAAGAAGATATAAACCTGATGTTCCTGTAAACACTGGAGTTGGCGGAGAATTTTTTGCTATTACCAAAGAAAGGTTTGCTTTTGGCGGCTCCATGGATATTAATTCTGAATTCAGGGATTATTTTGAACCACGGGCAGCAGACACCTATGTTATTTATAAACCTTTTGGAAGTGTTCGTGGTTTTATTTCTACAGATTATAGAAAAACATTTGCCTATGATGTTAGGCTTAACTTTGAAAAGTACTATAAAGTTTCTCAGAGCGAATTTAATCTTAGTATAGAACCCAGGTATCGTTTTAGTGAAAAATTTAATATGATCTATGAATTTGAATATTCATATCAAAATGACAGATCAAGTTTTGTATCCCGAAACAGGGATAATATAATATTCGGACTCAGGGATCAAAAAAGTATTGAGAATTCTCTGGACAGCACTTATAATTTCAATACCAGGCAGGGTCTAAATCTAAGTTTTAGACACTTCTGGTCTACCGCCAGTTTTTCAGAAAACGGCTACAGCCAATTGAAAAACCAGGGAAAACTGAGTCCAATAGATTACACGGTAACTGCTAATAATGATCCCGATGCCAATTTTAATATCTGGAACCTGGATCTAAGTTATAGATGGCGTTTCGCCCCGGGAAGCGAAGCCGTCTTATTATATAGAAATTCCATTTTTAACGAAGATAAACTAAGTAATTTAGGCTTCGATGAAAGTTTGGATAACCTATTCGCACAGCCGGCAAGGCATAATCTAAGCCTTCGTGTGGTATATTTTATAGATTACAACAGGCTTAAGAACTTATTCCATAGTTAAACTTGGGGAATCTCTCTAATTTGGCTATTTTCGGTGCTCTTATTTCTCATAAATGATCGTTGCCAAGAATATTCATAAATATTACGGAGACCTGCACGTATTAAAATCGGTAGATCTTCATATAAAAAAGAGTGAGATCGTATCTATAGTCGGTGCCTCCGGAGCTGGTAAAACCACCCTTCTCCAAATAATGGGGACGCTGGATAAACCATCAAAGAAAAAAGATTCTGCTTTAGAAATCAATAAAACCAATATTTATGGTTTAAAGTCGCGTGAGCTTTCAAAATTCAGGAATAAACACATAGGTTTTATATTTCAGTTCCATCAATTATTACCAGAATTTACCGCTTTGGAAAATATTTGCATTCCTGCTTATATCCATAAAACTTCCAGAAAAGAAGCAGAAAAAAGAGCTATGGAATTGCTCAGTTTTCTTGGCCTTGAAAACAGAGCCTCCCATAAACCCGGGGAACTTAGTGGTGGTGAACAACAACGAATTGCGGTTGCCAGAAGCCTTATCAATAATCCGGCGGTCATTTTTGCTGATGAGCCTTCAGGAAACCTGGATAGTGAATCTGCTGAAAACCTCCATAAATTATTCTTTCGGTTAAGGGATGAGTTTAATCAGACTTTTGTTATCGTAACCCATAATGAAGAACTTGCGAATATGGCCGACCGAAAACTTACCATGGTAGACGGAGAAATTGTTTAATCTGAAAAAAAATGAGTTTTTTGAACAAATCTGAACTAAAAAACTTCCTCGATTTCAAAGTAGAACAATATAATACTCCTGAATTTATCACCTCAGATCCTATACAAATTCCACATTTATTCCACAGAAAAGAAGATATTGAGATCGCTGGTTTTTTGACCGCAACTATTGCCTGGGGTAATAGAAAAAGTATTTTGAAAAACTCCAGGAAACTCATGGACTTAATGGATATGAGTCCTTATGATTTCGTTATAAACCATCAGGAGAGCGATTTAAATAGCCTGGATGGTTTTGTACATAGAACTTTCAATGCTGAAGATCTTAAATATTTTATTCAGGCTTTAAAAAACATTTATTTAAATCATAGGGGATTGGAAAATATCTTCCATATAAATGCTAGTAAAACCAGTTTACAACCCGCTATTCATCATTTTAAAAAGGCTTTTTTTGAACTGCCTCATCAAAAAAGAACCGAGAAACATGTGAGTGATCCATTAAAAAATTCAGCAGCAAAACGCATTAATATGTTTCTTAGATGGATGGTAAGAAATGATAAAAAAGGAGTCGATTTTGGATTGTGGAATAGTTTGTCTTCAGCACAACTTTCCTGTCCTCTAGATGTTCATTCTGGAAACGTGGCAAGGAAATTGGGTATACTGAATCGAAAAATGAACGATTCTAAAGCTTTAGCTGAATTAGATAACAATTTGAGAAGAATGGATGCCAGTGACCCTGTAAAATACGATTTTGCTCTCTTTGGGCTGGGTGTCTTTGAAAAGGGCAATTTTTAGACTTTGGAATTCTCATAAAATTTAAGTTATTTTACTCTCTTTAATTTTTTATCTTAAATGATCAATCCTGCTGTACCTATTAATGAATTAAAAAGGTTGGATTCCCTAAGGGAATTAGACATTATTAATAGTTTACCGGAAGAGGCGTATGACAATATAACCAAACTTGCAAGTTATATCTGCGAAACGCCCATCGCTGTTGTAAATATTATAGGTTCAGAACACAACTGGTTTAAATCTAAACATGGAACCGATCTTGCAGGTTCAAGTAGGGAAGATTCTTTTTGCGGACATACCATATTAGAGCCCAATATGCTCCTGGAGATTCCAAACGCCACCAAAGATGCCAGATTTGAGGATAATCCGTTTGTGACTAGCGATGCGTCTATAAAATATTATGCAGGAATATCAATCTTAGACAATAAAGGTTTACCTATGGGAACCCTTTGCGTATACGATTCTAAAGAACATCATTTAGACGAAGATCAGAAGATCGCATTAAAAGCACTTGGGAAACAGGTAGAGATGTTAATTGAATCGCGTAGAAAAAATAAAATTCTAGAAGAGCTAAAACATGAATTAAAGGAGAATAATAAAATTCTCGCTGAATTCGCCAGTACAGTCTCCCATGATCTTAAAATGCCTTTGGCTAATATGATCCTGACGGCAGATATGCTGAAAGTTAAATATGCCAGTCAACTGGATGAGCAAGGGCTTGAGTATATTAATTACCTAAAACATTCCGGACTTACCCTCAGCGATTATATAAGCGGAATTTTAGATCATTATTCCAGCAATAGTTCCCAAACTCTCAATAATGAAGACTTCTTCCTAAATGACCTGCTGGAAGATATTATAGACCTACTACAAATAGCAGAAAACTGCGAAATTAATCTACCAGACAATAATTTAAAACTTTACGGAAATAGCTCCGCCCTGGGGCAGATTTTCATGAATTTAATAAGTAACAGTCTGAAGTATAATAATAATGAACATATTATTATTGATATAGATTGCACAGAAAACCGTGAATTCTTCAACTTTAGTATAAAAGATAATGGAATAGGCATCCCGCTAGAGGAGCAAAATAAAATTTTCGAACTATTTGCCACTGCGGCGAAAAAAGATAGACGAGGCAAGAAAGGTCATGGAATAGGGCTTTCTACGGTTAAAAAATTGATTGAAAATCTTGGCGGGACTATCAATTTAACTTCAGAAGAAAATAAGGGAACCATCTTTGAATTCACTATAAAACGTCCCACGACAGTAGATTAGGATTTTTTTAGGTAAAAGTTATTTTTTTTTAAATAACTTTAAAAATATTCTATTGGGGCATGCAACATAAATTAATTCCCTTCAATGAAAAGCTTAGAAGAGCTGCTTTGGAGGAGTACAATATCCTTAATTCCGGGCCAGACGAAGATTATGATAATCTAACGTTTCTTGCCTCTGTTATTTGTAATGTTCCTGTAGTAAAAATTAGTATCGTAGATAAGAACAGGATTTGGAACAAATCTGTATTTGGTGCTGATATTGAAGAAATCTGCAGGCAAAATTCCTTTTGTGACAAGGCTATCCATAGCGAAAAACCTATACTCATCTTAAATCGCTCTGAAGATCCAGAAGTTTTTAAAAAAGCTACAGGTATCTATGACCGTGAATTTTCTTTTTACGCAGGCGTACCCCTTTATAATCCTCAAGGGCATGCTATCGCAGTTTTTTGCATTTTTGATACTGAAGAGAAAAAACTGTCAGAAGAACAGCAGCGATCTTTGAAGGCCTTAGCCCAGCAAACTTTAAAACTCTTTGAATTTAGGAAACAAAAAAATAAACTATACGAGGTACAGAAGAAATTAAAAGAAAAATACAGGGAACTTGAAAAATTCGCCAGTATGGTTTCGCATGATCTTAAATCACCTCTTGCCAATATTATTTCTTTAAGTGAACTGTTAAAGGACGAAAATAAAGGCAAGTTGAATGAAGACACTGAACAATATCTCGAGTTTTTAGTAGAATCCTCCTATTCACTCAGAAATTATATTGATGGAATTCTAAGCTTCTATCGCAGTGATCATGTAATGGAAAAGGATTACACCAACGTAGATCTCAGAAAGCTTTTAAAAGGAATTATAGATCTTTATCAGGTTTCAGACGACATAGAAATTACCTATCCAGATGATGTTATGCTTCACAATGTTAATAAAGCTGCGTTATCCCAGGTTTTTATGAACCTAATCAGCAATGCTTTAAAATATAACAATAAGGATCTGAGAAAAGTAGACATTAGATTCTCCAAAAATGAAAGATACTATTCTTTTGAGGTAAAAGATAACGGCAACGGTATTCCTAAAGAAAAAGCTACAGAGATTTTTAGTTTATTTACTACTCTCGAAACTCCAGATCGGGATGGAAACCTGGGAAGCGGGATAGGCCTTGCCACGGTAAAGAAACTCATCGAGTCTATGGGTGGAAGTATTTCTTTAGAGTCGGAAGCTGGAAAAGGAAGCAATTTTAAATTTCATATAAAAAGGTTATAGTACGCATTCTCTTTTCATTTTCTATATTTGAGAAACCTTATTTCTGAATATGCATTTTGAACATCCGGAATTACTCTATGCGTTGATCCTATTGATTATTCCGCTGATTGTTCATTTATTCCGACTTAGAAAATTTCAGAAAGAAGATTTCACCAATGTAAAGTTTCTGAAAAAAGTCATTCAGGAAACACGCAAAAGTTCGCAGTTAAAGAAATTCCTGATCCTTATTACCCGTCTTTTATTAATTACCTGCCTTGTCCTCGCTTTCGCGCAACCTTATATTCCTGCTAGCAATAAGGCTTTAAAGGACTCCAGTACGCTAATATACCTAGACAATTCTTTCAGCATGCAGGCTTCTGATCAAAACACCCTGCTACAAAATGCTGTAAACGGATTATTAGAGCATCTAAAACCTGAAAATAGTTACGGATTTTTCACTAATGATCAAAACTATTTTAACCTTTCTACATCAGAGCTAAAAAAGAATCTTCAGGAAATTGAATTTACAGATAAACAGCTTGATCTAAGACAGATAAATTTAAAAGCCGAGAATTATTTCAGGGATAAAAAAAATACTGAAAATGAACTGCTTATCATCTCAGACTTTCAAACCCGGCTTGGTGTAGCTTCAGAAATAAATAAAGCTGATTTTAATCATAATTTTATTCATACACAGCCTCCAACAACACCCAATGTAAATCTGGATAGTGCCTATATAGGAGATTCAAATCCTGAAAGTTTTTCTCTAAACATTCAGCTAAAATCTCACGGGACAATAAAAAATCCAGTGAGTATTTCTGTATTTAATAATGAACAATTGCTCGGTCGTAGTGCGATAGAGAATTTTAAAGACGGCATGGCAACTATTAATTTCAGACTACAAAATGAAAAAATCAGTAATGGCCGGATAGAAATTGAAGATGCAGGACTTCGTTATGACAATAAACTTTTTTTCAATATCGCTGAAAATCAGCCCATAAAAACAGTGATTATTTCAGATGATATAAATTCACAATTTCTCAAAAAGATCTATACGGAACCTGAGTTTGAAACTTCTATTTTCACTTCAGATCAAATAGATTTTAATAAATTAAATTCAGCAAACCTGATTATTTTAAATGAAATTGACCAAATTTCTCCTTCGCTTACAATTAATTTGAAAAATACCTGGGATAATGGGGCCTCCCTGATTATTATTCCGCCTGAAGAAGCCAATGATTACAACCAGATTTTAAATGAGTTTGATTTGCCCTTGTTAAGCCAAAAAATTGAAACAGAAAGATTAATTACCAACATCGTCTACGATCACCCATTATTGGAGGGCGTTTTTGAAGAAAGGACAGAGAACTTTGATTATCCCCTAGTGCTCTCGTCTTTCAACTCAGCGTCTACCAATGCTATTTTAAGATACCAGGATAACCATCCCTTTCTTATCGGCTCAAATCAGGTATATTTATTTACGGCAGCTTTGAATAATAAAAACTCCAACTTTATCAATTCGCCATTGATCGTACCGGTATTATATCAAATTGGACTCGAAGCACTGAAAAATAATCGGTTGTACTACCAAACAGACCAAAAAACCACCGTAGATATCGCTGTAGAAATTGGTAAAGATAATGTGCTACACATCACAAAGAAGGACATTGATATTATCCCGCAACAACAAAACTTTAGCAACAGGGTAGAGATCAAGCTTAATAGTATATCCCTGGAGGCGGGAAATTATGCGGTAACCAATAGCTCCTCTCCTATTGCAAATATTAGTTTGAACTATGACAGAAGTGAAAGCAACCTCACTTATACCGAAATATCTGAAGAGAATAATCTGAAAATCTATAATTCTGTTGCAGAGTATTTTTCTGAAATAAATGCAGCAGTACAAATTACGGCACTTTGGAAATGGTTTGTTATTTTTGCCCTGATTTTTATAGCAATTGAAATGCTACTTATAAAATTCTTCAAATGAAGCTACTCTTAAAATCGGTTACGATCCTTGATAAAACATCAGGTTTCCACAAGAAGAAACTGGATATTTTTATAGATAAAGGAATTATTAAAAAAATAGGAAAAAACCTGAATGAGGATGCAGATAAGGAAATTAATATTAAAAATCTTCATGTTTCCCGGGGCTGGTTTGATAGTAGTGTAAGTTTTGGAGAACCTGGTTATGAGGATAGGGAAACCATAGCAAACGGATTGGAAACAGCCGGTAAATCTGGTTTTTCGGGTGTTGCCTTAAATCCTTATACCTATCCTGTTTTAGACCATAGCGGCAGTATTTCAGCAGTAAAAGCAAAAGCTGCCAATCATCCTGTACAACTTTATCCTGTAGGTGCCTTAAGTGTTAAAAGTGAAGGAATAGACCTGGCAGAATTGCTGGATATGAAAGAGGCTGGAGCTATAAGCTTTGGTGATTATAAACTGCCTCTGCGCAACCCAAATCTACTGAAAATTGCCTTGCAATATGCCCAGAATTTTGATGCGCTTATACAAAGCTTTCCTCAGGAAAACAGAATTGCCGGCAACGGGATGGTGAATGAACAGGAAAATAGTACTTCTCTTGGATTAAAAGGTATTCCAAATCTTGCGGAAGAACTTCAAATCACCCGGGATCTGTATTTATTGGAGTATACCGGCGGGAAACTTCATATTCCTACCATTTCTACCGAAAAATCAGTAAAGCTGATCAAAGAAGCAAAGAAAAAGGGTCTGGATGTAAGTTGTAGCGTAGCTATCCATAACCTGGTATTGACAGATGACGAACTAAAAGACTTTGACGCAAACTCAAAAGTGTTACCGCCACTAAGAATTAAAAAAGATGTAAAAGCGCTTATAAAAGGACTTAAGGATGGAACTATAGATATGGTAACCACAGATCACAACCCAATAGACGTGGAGCATAAAAAAGTAGAATTCGATAATGCCCTCTACGGAAGCATTGGCCTGGAATCGGCATTTGGTGCCCTTTGCAAAATATTTGATACTGAAGATGCCGTAAGTTTTTTAGCCAAGGGTAAAAAAAGGTTCAATATCAAAGAATACGAAATTAAGGAAGGTGAACCGGTGGATCTCAGCTTATTTGTTCCAGGTGAAACCTATACTTTCACCCAAAAAGATATCATTTCATCTTCTAAGAATAGTATATTTTTAAACAAGGAATTAAAAGGAAGGTCTATTGGAGTGATCACGCAACAAGGGACCGTGCTTAAATAAATAGTATACAATGAAAGTAAGCTCACAGGGAAAAACTACTGCTATTGTCGCCTATATCACCATTATAGGAACTATCATCGCTTATTTTATGAACCTGGATACGAAAGAAAGATTTGCCAGTTTTCATATAAGGCAGGCTTTTGGTATCAATATTACTTTTTATCTCATTGGAGCCCTGATGGGCTTATTTGATCAGGCATTTATTATTGGTGCTTTTTATCTCTGTTTTATTGTTTTATGGGGTTATGGTCTTATAACTGCAATTAAAGGAGAAACACGGGAGGTACCTTTTCTGGGCCCTCTATTTCAAAAATGGTTTAGTACAATTTCATAATGACTACAGAATTTTCCCTTCAACACATAATAAGAAAACCAAAAATAGAAATCACCAAAGCACCGGTTTTAATACTGCTTCACGGCTATGGTAGTGATGAAAATGATCTTTTTTCATTTGCTGAAGAACTACCGGAGGAACTTTTTGTTATTTCCGCTAAGGCCCCTTATACAATGCAGCCCTACGGTAATGCCTGGTATGCGATACATTGGGACAATAATGATGGTAAATTCAGTGATGATGTGCAGGCAATTGCTTCCAGAGAAACTATACGGGATTTTATAGATGAAATTATTGAAAAATATCCGGTAGATAGCAAAAATATCAATCTTCTTGGATTTAGCCAGGGAAGTATTCTCAGTTATGCCGTAGCGCTTTCCTATCCTGAAAAGATCAAAAATGTGATCGCTTTAAGCGGGTATGTAAATCAGGGAATTATCAAAAAAGGATTCGAAAATAATGATTTTTCAAATTTGAAATTTTATTGCTCCCACGGCTCAGCAGATCAGGTGATCCCGGTAGATTGGGCAAGGAAGACCAAACCTTTTCTAGATCAATTGGGAATTCAAAACTCTTATTCAGAATTTCCTGTAGGCCATGGTGTTGCCCCACAAAACTTTTTTGAGTTAAGGCAATGGCTTATGAAACGACTTTAGAACTGCGGATACAAGAACGACTTTTCAGGAAAAAATTGGATTTCCCCCTCATCTGAAATCTCATAACTTAAAAAAACTTCTCCCCAAAAGCTGCCGTCGGTGAAATCAGCAATTATCCATTTATGGTTTAATACTTTTATTTTATTAATGCGCATATCCCCTTCCATTCCGTCCATCGGCACCAGAGGATTATCTTCTCCTACTTTATTCTTACTAATAATGGCATCTTCAATATTAAGAATGAGATCTTCTGTGTAAATTTCTTTATTCTCAAAATAGCTTATGGCATCTTCGTTATTCTCAAGACTGAAATAATCCTCATTCTCTGAGTTAATCCCGGAACTTTCAGCATTAGCTTCTGCTTCTGCTAATTTTGTCTGAAGATATTCTATCTTTTCCTGTTTCGAATCAAGTATCCTTTTATCGTTCACATAAATGAAAATGCAAAACAAAAGAGTAAAAATAAACAGATACATCAATATCTTATTACGCATTCTAAACCGTTATTTTTAAATTATCGTAAGCGAGATGCACATTTGTGGGAAGCTTTTTCTCCACTTCTTCATGAAACCCAAGCATATGGCTTATATGTGTGAGATAAGCCTTCTCCGGCTGCACCTCTTTTATAAATTCCAAAGCTTCTTTTAAATTGAAATGAGAATGGTGTGGTTCGATTCTAAGGGCGCTTATCACAAGTACCTTTAAATCCTTTAACTTCTCCACTTCCTGTTGTTCAATGGTCTTCAAATCAGTTAAATAGGCAAAATCCTCCATTCTAAATCCAAACACCTGAAGCCTATTATGCATGAACTCGATCGGCGTGACCGTTAAGCCATGAAAATTAAATGGCTTATTTTCTATTATATTTTCAGTGACACCGGGAGCGCCGGGATACTTATTCTCTGTGGTAAAAATATAATCGAACCTTTTTCTCAAAGCATTCAAAACTCTTGCATGGGCAAATACCGGGATATCCCCCTGTCTAAAAAAGAAAGGCCGTATATCGTCAAGTCCTGCGGTATGATCGTTATGCTCGTGGGTGTAAAAAATAGCATCCAGTTTTTTTACTTTATTTGCCAGCATTTGCTGCCTGAAGTCGGGCCCACAATCTATAAGAATATTTAAATCTTTCCAGCTTATAAGCACAGATACACGAAGCCTTTTGTCTTTTGGGTCTTCACTAAGACATACCGGATGTTCACTTCCAATGATTGGAATGCCCTGAGATGTTCCTGTTCCTAAAAATGTTACGTCCAAGCCGTGTTATTTTTAGCACAAAAGTAAATATATTTTTTTGTATGCCTACCGCTTTTAGTACTTTTGAAGGACACAAACTAAATTGTTGATTTAAAAGGAAAAATATGCCAATTACTATAATGGGCGATAAGGAATTTGAAAATGTTCCTTCAATTAATAGCAAAGCGCTTCGCATCAATTTAAATGAAAATATCTACGGAACATTTTCAGAAATTGGGGCAGGCCAGGAAACGGTCCGTAACTTTTTCCGTGCTGGAGGTGCTTCTGGCACTATTGCCAAGGCTATGAGCGCTTATGACAAAGATTTTAGTGACGCGATTTATGGAGTTGAGAATGACCGTCGCTACGTTACTGAAGCAAGACTCAAGAAAATGCTGTCTCATGAGACAGGACTTATAGAAGAAAGGATTTCCCGTGAAAAACATCCTAATAAATTATTTTTCACCTATGCCAATACTGTGGCAACCATAGATTTTGCTAAAAAATATAAGGGCCACGGTTGGGTAGGAATTCGATATCAGGTGGAACCGGGAGAAGATTATAATGAAATATTACTCCATATTAGGTTTCACGAGAACGATGCAAGGCACCAGCAAAATACCCTGGGAATTCTTGGTGTTAATCTAATTTATGGTGCTTATTACAAATACGATAATCCAAAAAAACTACTTAGATATCTATACGATCATATAGATAAAGACCAAATTGAAATTGATACTATCAACTTTTCAGGTCCAAGATTTGAAAATGTTGATAACAGGCTTATGAGCCTTCAGTTGGTTAAAAACGGAATGACCGAAGCGGTGATGTTTGGTCCTGATGGTAACAATGTGCTTCCTGCAAAGATCCTATATAAAAAGAATATTCTTGCTTTGAGAGGTAGCTTTAGACCCGTTACCAAGGTGAATATGGATATGTACCAGCGCTCCAAGGAATTATTTTTAAATGAAAGCAAGGTTTCTGAAGAGAATACTGAAATCA
Source organism: Christiangramia sp. (assembly GCF_029937855.1). Classification (GTDB taxonomy): domain Bacteria; phylum Bacteroidota; class Bacteroidia; order Flavobacteriales; family Flavobacteriaceae; genus Christiangramia. The sequence goes on along the minus strand of NZ_JAPYPC010000008.1, from coordinate 68,029 downwards.
TTTTTGAAATCACTTTATCAAATTTAAGAGCCGAAGGAGAAATTGATGAAAGGGATTTCATGGATCGTGCTGAATTGCTTTGCTCACTGGGACAGACGGTTATGATATCCAACTTCCAGGAATACTTTAAAGTGGTAGAATATTTTTCAAGATATTCCAAGCAGAGAATGGGTCTTACCATGGGGGTTCAAAATTTGATAGATGTATTTGACGAAAAGTATTATCGACACTTAAGTGGAGGCATTCTTGAAGCTTTTGGAAAACTATTCTTTAAAGATCTGAAAGTTTACCTTTATCCTCTTAAAGATCCTGAAACGGGAGAAATTACCACAAGCGATAGCTTAAAAGTACATCCTAGAATGAAGGAACTTTATAAATTCTTCAAATACAACGGACGTGTAGAGGATATTGAAGATTATAATCCTGACACCCTGAATGTATACTCCAGAGAGGTTTTAAAAATGATTTCTGAGGGAGAAGAAGGCTGGGAAGAAATGCTGCCTGAAAAAACAGCCGCAATGATCAAGGATAAAAATCTCTTTCATTATAAAGAAAATAAAGCGAAAGCAAAGACTGAAGAAGTGTAGCTTAGAGTTATATGAATATTAAAAAAGCTGCTTTAAATAGCAGCTTTTTTTATTTATTGAAGTATAGAAATTAATCCAATCTTGTAATTTTCGCTCCAATTCCTTTCAAGCGCTCTACGATATGCTCGTATCCTCTATCTATTTGTTCAATATTATGAATAGTAGAAGTTCCTTTAGCTGAGAGTGCTGCTATCAATAAGGAAATACCCGCCCTAATATCTGGTGAAGTCATAGTAGTAGCCTTTAATTGCGACTTAAAATCGTGACCAATAACAGTAGCTCTATGCGGATCACAAAGTATGATCTTTGCACCCATATCAATCAATTTATCCACGAAAAATAATCGGCTTTCAAACATCTTTTGATGTATTAGAACGCTACCTCTGGCCTGCGTGGCCACTACCAGCATAATGCTCAAAAGATCCGGGGTAAACCCAGGCCATGGAGCATCACTAATATTCATAATAGAACCATCAATAAAATTTTGTACTTCATAACCATTTTCATGAGCAGGAATATGAATATCATCCCCTTTCTTTTCTACTGTAATTCCTAGCTTTCTAAAAGTTGTTGGAATAATACCCAACATTTGCCAATTGACGTTCTTTATCGTGATATCACTTTTGGTCATTGCAGCCAGCCCTATCCATGAGCCAATTTCGATCATATCGGGTAAGATCGTATGTTCGCAGCCACCTAGTTTTTCTACTCCTTCAATCGTGAGTAAATTAGAGCCTACTCCACTGATATTAGCCCCCATAGAATTCAGCATACCACATAATTGCTGTAAATAAGGTTCACAGGCAGCGTTATAAATGGTAGTAGTTCCTTTCGCCAGGACAGCAGCCATGACAATATTCGCTGTTCCGGTAACCGAAGCTTCTTCCAACAGCATATAATCACCTTTTAACCCGTTTGGCGCCTCTACCCCATAAAACCTTTCCTCTTTATTATACCTAAAATCGGCACCGAGTTTCATAAAACCCTCGAAGTGTGTATCCAGCCTTCTTCTACCAATCTTATCGCCCCCGGGCTTAGGAATAAAACCTTTTCCGAATCTTCCCAACATGGGGCCCACAATCATTATAGAACCTCTAAGACCTCCGCCATCTACTTTGAACTGCTCACTATTGAGGTAGTCCATATCAAGTGTATCACTTTTAAAGGTATAGCTGCCTTTTCCTGTATTTTCAACCTTTACCCCAAGATTTTTGAGAAGGTTGATCAACTTATTTACATCAAGTATATTCGGAATGTTGTGGATCGTCACCGTCTCTTCTGTTAACAAAACGGCACATAAAATTTGCAGTGCTTCGTTTTTTGCTCCCTGGGGCTGAATCTCCCCGCTCAAACGATGACCGCCTTCAATTTGAAAAGTTCCCATTAAAATTTCTTGAGTTTAGTGGCGTTTGCGACCTCCTTTACGGCCAGTATTCTTTTTGCTTTTGGAGTATTTTTTCTTTCCTCCTCCTCGAATTAGATCTGAAGCCTGACTTAGATCTTCATCTATATTCTTAACGGTAATCTTACCATTGCTAAGCTCTTTAAGATGATTAAAGATCACTTCGTCATCTACAGAATCCCTGTTCCAGTTAAGATAAGACTTCTTCATGTGATTTGCTATAGTGAGCACAAGCGCCTCTTTAAAATCGCCTTCTTCATAATCTTTAGCAGCATCAATCATGCGCTTGATATTGTTTCCGTAAAACCTGTATTTAGGATTGTTTTCCGGATATTCAAGCATTTCTGGTCTTTCTGCCAACATCTCTTTAGTTGGTTTTGGAAAGGGTGATTCTACATCGAGTTTAAAATCACTAATAATAAATAACTGGTCCCAAAGTTTATGCTGAAAATCGGGCACATCTCGCAAATGCGGATTCATATTTCCCATGACCGCAATGATGGAATTTGCCACCTTATTTCTTTCTTTATCATCCTCAATACTCACAGTGTGTTCCACCATTTTCTGAAGATGTCTTCCATACTCGGGAATTATCAGTTTACTCCTTTCAGAGTTATATTCTAATGCGTTTGTCAAAATTGAAGTTTAATTAGGTAATTTATTGAAGTTTACTCCTGCCTGCAAAATACTAAATATTACGAAAGATGCACAACAAAAAGGTTCTTTTATACACAAGTTAAAGAGAGATGACGCCCTCAACTTTTTCTGCTACTTCTTTATACTTTTCAATAACAGCATCAGGATTTTTCATCCTAACATTAATGGAAACACTGGTATAAGTACCTTTCTTGGATTGTTTGTTTTCTATTACCGCTCCCATATCATTAAAAATAGCCTGTACTTCATCTACCTTATCTCCTTTGGTAGGAACAATGAATTTGTATAAATATTCTGAGGGCCACAGGGCCGTATCCTGAAGTTGCTTTTTAAGGTTTGCGTAAAATTCTTCCGGGTTCTTTGATTCACTCATAATTTTTCTCCTTCTTTTCCTGGCAAAGATACAAGGAATGATCCCATTTTTATAATCAAATTCAATTGTCGAAATTTGTTGCGTGAAAAACAGAAAGATTGTCATTACCGGAGGACCGGGAACAGGAAAATCATCCATTATCCATAAGTTGGAAGAAAAGGGTGAAAAATGTCTTCATGAAATCTCCAGGCAGGTTACACTGGAAGCGCAAAAAGAAGGAATTGCCCAGTTGTTTCTAGAAAAACCCTTACTGTTCAGTGAAAAACTGTTAGAAGGCCGGCTGAAACAATACACGGAGGCATCAGAATTTGGATCAGACCATATATTTTTAGATCGTGGCTTACCAGATGTCGTCGCTTATATGGATTATTTTAATACAGAGTATCCTCAAGTTTTTGAGAAAACCTGTCAAAACAATCGCTATGATAAGGTCTTTATACTTCCACCCTGGAAGGAAATTTATATTAGCGACAATGAGCGCTATGAAAGTTTCGAAGAAGCCTTAAAAATTTCGTCTTATCTTTATTCTACCTATAAGAGGTACGGTTATGAGCCGATTGAAGTTCCAAAGTTAAAGGTGGAAGATCGTACTAATTTTATTTTAGATAAGATAGAATAAATTTGCAGGAAGAGGCTTTAAAGATATTAGAAAAACATTGGGGTTTCCATGAGTTTAGAACTCAACAAATGGAAGTAATCTCTTCTATTCTGGAAGGGAAAGACACACTAACTCTTTTTCCTACCGGCGGGGGAAAATCTATTTGTTTTCAGGTGCCTACAATGATGCGGGAAGGTATTTGCATCGTGGTTTCTCCCTTAATCTCTTTAATGGAAGATCAGGTGAATGCCTTACAGCAAAGAAATATCAAAGCAATGGCTATTACGGGCGGCATCTCTTATGCCGATCTTGACAGGAACCTGGACAACTGTATCTTCGGAAATTATAAATTCCTTTATCTCTCACCGGAAAGGCTTCAGCAGGAATTAGTCCGTGAGCGTTTAAAACAAATGAACATCAATCTTATTGCCGTAGACGAGGCTCATTGTATTTCACAGTGGGGACATGATTTTAGACCTGCCTATAGAAATATTGCTGAAATAAGAGAATTTTTACCCGAAATACCTATCGCAGCTTTCACAGCTACCGCAACCAAAGAAGTTGTAAAAGATATAGGTGCCCAACTCCATTTTGAGAAACCTGTAATTCATCAAAAATCTTTTGAAAGAACCAATCTTCAGTACGACGTTATAAAAACGGAAGACAAATATTTTAGGCTCACTCAAATTCTAAAAAAGGAGTCGGCTATTATCTATGTTCGAAGCAGAAATGCTACCCAGGAAATCAGTAGGTTTTTGAATAAAAATGGAATCACTGCTGCTGCCTATCATGGTGGAATGAAAAAGGAAGATAAATCGGCCAAATTTCAGCAATGGATTCAGAATAATGTTAGCGTCATGGTAGCAACCACCGCATTTGGGATGGGAATAGATAAACCAGATGTACGAACTGTAATCCATATAGATCTCCCTGAAAGTATGGAAAGTTATTTTCAGGAGGCAGGAAGAGCTGGAAGAGATTCTAAACCAGCACGGGCGATTATTTTAACAAATGCCGGGGATATTCCTGTTCTAAAAAATCAGTTTTTAAATAATCTGGCTTCTGTGGAAGATGTAAAACTGGTATATCGCAAATTGAACGCCTATTTCAGAATTGCCTTTGGAGAAGGGGAAAACAACGAATATGATTTTAATTTCGCCGATTTTTGTAATCAATATAAATTCAATTCACATAAAGCATTTAACGCGTTGCAATTGCTGGATAGATGCAGTATTTTAAGGCTATCGCAAAATTACCAGAAGAAAACCGAAATAAAGATAGTGCTTTCGGGTAATTATCTGGATAATTATCTTGACGAGAATCCAAGATACGCCACTCTAATGAGAACTATATTGCGAAATTATGGTGGTGTTTTTGAAAATTTGGTTTCCTTTAATTTATCCTCGGTAAGTGAAAAAGCAAATCTTTCAGAAAAAGAATGTGTAAAGATCTTTGAAGAATTGGATGAAAAAGAAATTATAGAGTTTAATTTATCCAAACATGACGCAAGCATCATCTATTTGCTTCCGAGGGAAGATGAGTCTACCATAAATCCTGTTTCAGCATTTATAAAAGAATACAACAATACTAAAAAAGCTAAAATTGAAGCTGTTCTTGAGTTTGTAGAAAACGAAGAAATTTGCAAACAGGTTCAGCTATTAACATATTTTGGGGAAATAGCTCCTAAACCTTGTGGTAAATGCTCTGTATGTAATAAAAAAGCTGAAAAATTATCCAGGGATGATATGAATGAAATCTATTTGGGTATTTTGCGATTTCTGAAATATACTCCTCAGAATTCAAGGAAAATCGTTGCGAAATTAAATTATCCAGAAGATTCTGTATTAAAAGTACTAGGTCTTCTTTGTGAAAAAGAAGTACTTATTCGTACAGAAAATAATAAGTATAAAATCTTAAAGAAATGAGAGACCTTAGAATAGTCTTTATGGGAACTCCGGAATTTGCTGTAAAAAGCCTGGAAGCTATCTTAGAAGCCAGGTATAATGTAGTGGGCGTGATAACTGCTCCAGATAAACCAGCAGGCCGCGGGAGAAAACTTAAAGGAAGTGCGGTAAAAGAGTATGCCCAGTCTAAAAATCTGAAAATACTTCAACCAACCAACCTAAAATCTGAAGAATTTCAGGAAGAACTGAAAGATTTAAAGCCAAATGTGCAGGTTGTGGTAGCATTTAGAATGCTTCCAAAATCTGTCTGGGATCTTCCCGAATACGGGACATTTAACTTACATGCCTCCCTGTTACCCCAATACAGGGGCGCTGCTCCAATAAACTGGGCTATTATTAATGGAGAACACAAAACAGGTGTTTCTACTTTCTTTCTGGACGAAAAGATAGATACCGGCGCAATGATACTTCAGAAAGATATTAATATTAATAAGGCCGAAAATGTAGCCTCTTTACATGATCGTCTCATGAAAATTGGTGCTGAACTGGTAGTTAAAACGCTTCAAATAATTGCGGCAGATAAGGTGAAAACAACACCCCAGCAGGAATCTAATTCTTTAAAAGAAGCTCCAAAACTTTCCAAAGAGAATACGAAAATAGACTGGAACGCTTCAGTAGAACAGATATACAACCACATTAGGGGCTTAAACCCCTATCCGGCGGCATGGTGCTATTTAGAGAACAGTTCAGAAGAATTAAAGGTCAAAATTTATGATATTGAAAAAATTACTCAGGAACATCACCTGCCAAATGGCACAGTGACTATTACAGATAATAAAATTAAGATCGCTGCAAAAGATGGATATATCCTGGTAAATGAAATTCAGCTTCCCGGGAAAAGAAAAATGCCATCCAAAGCACTTTTAAATGGTTTTAATTTTGCTCCAGATGCTAAAATGCGCTAAAGCCTGATTAACACTGATTTTGTTGCATTTTAATAAAAAACAATTATCTTTATTAACAATACTGTCAAGTTATTAACAAATACGGGCTTTTCCCTTGTCATTACTTGCATGAACAAGAAATCCGTATAAATTTGTATACCAGTTTAACAGAATGTTTAACCAACAATTAATTTAAAATTCAAATTATGAACAAAACAGATTTAATCGATGCAATGGCTGAAAACGCTGGAATTTCAAAAGCAGCAGCAAAAAAAGCATTAGAGTCTTTCCTTGAAAACGTAGAAAAATCCCTTAAAAAAGGAGATAGAGTATCATTAGTAGGATTCGGATCCTGGTCTGTATCTAAAAGAGCTGCTCGCGAAGGAAGAAACCCACAAACCGGAAAAACTATTAAGATTGCTGCTAAAAATGTAGTGAAATTTAAAGCCGGAGCAGATTTACAAAAAGCTGTGAACTAATAATTTGTATTAGTGAAAAATTTAAGCCTTCCTCAGGGAAGGCTTTTTTTATGTAAAATTTTAAGCTTTGTATTGCTTTTAATACAATAAATAATTAGTTTAGTTAAAAAGACTGCTACAATGATCGCGTTGAAACCAACCAAAGGGCATCTATTAGTCGCAGAACCATCTATTATTGGGGATGTCTCTTTTAATCGTTCTGTCGTTCTGCTTGCCGACCATTCAGATAATGGATCGGTTGGATTTATTCTGAATAAAATTCTCGATTTTACCCTTAAAGACCTTATTCCCGAAGTAAAAGGCAATTTCAAAGTATATAATGGAGGCCCCGTGGAACAGGACAATTTATATTTTATACATAAGGTTCCAGATCTCATTCCGGATAGTATTGAAATAGCCCATGGAATTTATTGGGGCGGAAATTTTGATGCCGTTATGGATTTAATTGCAAAAGAACTTATAGATGATAAACAAATAAAATTCTTTTTAGGCTATTCTGGTTGGGACGCAAATCAACTGGATGAAGAATTAAATTCACACTCGTGGGTGATTACAGAAAATGAAAATAATAAAGATTTGCTTGAAAAGCCTTACAATTCCTTCTGGAAGGATAAAATGTTAGAATTAGGTGGTGAATATGTGCTTTGGTCTAATTCACCAGAAAATCCAACGTATAACTAACCCAATCTTGCTTTCACATTTAGTTTGCTCAATAGGTCTTTTGAAACCTTATGTGAAAAATCCTTTTTACGATATTTACTCACTGGCTGAATTCCCAACGCAACGTTCGTAATAAAAAGTTCATCAGCTTTTTGTAGTTCAAAGGGAGAAATAGAAGATTCTTCTAAATTATATCCTTCTGTTTTCTTCACAATATTAATAAGTTGCTTCCTAATTATCCCAGTAAGGACCCCATCGCTTAACGGAGGTGTTTTTACAGTAGTTCCTTTTACCAGAAATAAATTTCCGTTAAGAGCTTCCACTACACTCTTCTTCTCGTTTATAAGTAAACAATTATTATAGCCATTCTCGCTTGCATAAATACTTCCAAGCACATTTACCGCCCGGTTATTAGATTTTATGGTAGAAAGCAAACCACTGGTCACATAATGGTCTTTAAAAAGCTCAATTTCGTAGGGATCATCATTAAAGAGGTAGAATGAATTCTCCATAGGCTCGGCACTTATCACGTAACCAATATCTCTGGTTGCCGGTGTATAATAACCTCCCTGTAATCTATAGACTGAGAATTTAATTCTGCACGGAGAAGTTGAAAGATCATTGGCCTCAATTATACCTTTTATTTCAGCTTCCAGAAATTCAGGTGAGAAACTAGAAGGGATCTCCATTCTCATAATTCGCATGGAAGCCATTAATCTAAAATAATGGTCTTCCCAGAACATAATTTTACCACTAATTACACGAATAGTCTCAAATACAGAATCTCCATAAGAAAAGCCCCGATTTGCAACCGATAATTTCGCGTTCTCTTTTTTAACTATTTTACCATTTAAATTGATCATAAAAAAACCCCGTTTTTAGACGGGGCAAAGTTACTATTTATAATAAGAATTCTAGGCTGATCCTAGAATCTGTTTTAAGTCTGAAACCATATTATCCCAAAGCATCTTACCTTCGTCTACTTCGTCCTCTTCAGCAAAATCTGTAATCATAAGGGACACATCTTTGGTAATATCATCTACCTGTATACGCAGTTCGAAAAAATAAGGAGTGTCTTCATCATCTACCCATTTAAATTTGATACGCTCATCACTTTTTTTACTAACAAGCTTTGCTTTTTCCTCACTACCTTCCCATATAAAAGTAAAAAATTCCCCCCGGGAATTCACATTATCTGCATACCACTCACTTAAACCTGAGGGAGTTGAAATATATTGGTAAAGTAATGAAGGAGAAGCTTGAATAGGAAACTCCATTTCGTATTTGATCTTTTCTTCCATTCTTGATTAATTAGTTTCGGGCAATATAGATATTAATTAGTAAGATAAAAAGAAATCAAAATAAATAATTCGGAAAATAAAGTTTGTGCCAAATCAAATTGTTTTTATATTTGCACCCGCATTAGCAAAAACTGTAAGGGAGATTGACAAGCTCAGTACTCATGCAGGATTTAAAGCTTTGCAGAATTTATGGCGAGGTAGCTCAGTTGGTTAGAGCGTCGGATTCATAACCCGGAGGTCCCGAGTTCAAATCTCGGTCTCGCTACCAGTAAAAACAAGGCTTTCGAGAAATCGGGAGCCTTTATTTTTTCTCCAGGTACAACATAGGTACAACATTTAAGCAATTTTTCTTATTTATATTAATTGATATCAAATCAATGCATTTGATTACATTTCTTTCGTAAAATCGGAAAATGACTAATATTTGAATGAAATTGGCGAATGATCTGCAAATGATCATTAGTGTTTTATAGCTAGAAAGAATATTGGTATTCACAGCTATTCACGCAATATTTATTCATAATAAATGAAAACTGAAAATTATTCTTTAGTTTCTGATTTAAGTAGTTCAGCACATTTTCCTGCATTTCGTTATCACTACATTCCGGGCAAAGAGCTTCACAAAAAAAATCTTGGACACCGTTCCCCTTTAAAACTTTTGAAACGTTCTTTATTCAGAATTACAAATTAAATAGTTTAGCCATCTTAAAATTTCGGAAAGGAACGGAGTCCGCCAGATTGGTATATTATAATAATCTTTCTTCCACTTCAACTTCTTTTTACTTCTCATAATTTATTAAAACTCCATCCCAGCCTACCCGTTTCACCTTTTTTATAATGCAAAATACCATGATTTAGAAGTTAGCCGGAGTGCATAACCGGTCGGCTACGCTTTCCCTTTTATAACTCCTCTCTAATTCTAAATCATGAAACTGTATTGGCATCAAAAAAGGTAACAGCGACGGCTCTACGGGAAGTAAATTTTAAATCAGAAATCATGAAATCGTATCAAATCCATAAAACTGAAGCGGAAAGAAAGTTAAAAAATCAAAAAAGGAAAACGCTCAGGATACAATAAGTAAATTTTTTAACCTACCCGTGGGTGAAAGCGGGAAACATAAATATTTCAACTTAAAATTTTTTTAATCATGAGTACACTTAGAAACAAAGTACAGTTAATCGGAAATGTAGGTAACGCTCCCGAAATCAAGAACCTTGAAAGCGGCAAAAAAGTAGCCAGTTTTTCAATTGCCACTAACGAATTTTATAAAAATTCCAATGGTGAGAAAGTGCAAAACACACAATGGCATAGTATTGTCGCATGGGGCAAAACTGCAGAAATCGTTGAAAACTATGTTGGTAAGGGAAAAGAAATCGCTATCGAAGGAAAGCTTACTTCCCGAACCTATAAAACTGAAAATGGTGAGAAACGATATGTGACAGAAATTTTAGCCAGTGAAATTCTTTTGCTGGGAGGAAATGCCAGTAATGGCAGCAATTAATCTCTAAAATTAAAGAGGGCGACCTCGTTCAAAGTTTCGCCCTCTTTTCATTATTAATCCAATTAAACAAGATCAATATGAAAACCAAAGTTAATGAAATATCGATAAAATATCAGGGGAATTTTAAAATAAGCCAGGCACCTAAAGTAACTTCTTCCCAAAGTGCCACCGAACTTTTATTCTGTTCCTGGAACAAGGATCAAATAGGGCTGCAGGAATGTTTTAAAGTTATGCTTTTAAATAATGCCAATAAAGTAAAAGGAATATTTGAAGTCTCTACCGGCGGAATCACCGGAACACTAGTAGATTTACGCATCCTATTTGCAGTTGTCTTAAAGTCATTGGCGGTGAATTTGATACTTGCCCATAATCATCCGTCTGGAACCTTAAAACCAAGTGAAGCTGATAAAAGACTAACCGAAAAAATAAAAAATGCAGCGATCCTTTTTGATATTAAAGTCCTTGATCATCTTATAATAACTCCAGATGGCGACTATTTTAGTTTTGCCGATGAAGGTCTATTGTAAACAATCAAAAGCAGAATCTTAACCGGGTCTTAATTTTTAAGGCCCGGTTTTTATTTAAAAATTTCGCAATCAATTTACCCCATTTGTAAGATTAATTTAAGAAGACAAACTTCTGCCTCTTAAAAAATACAATTCATTATTCGTATTGCTCAAAGGCTATTAAATTCTGTTTGATAGTTTGAAATTTTTGTCCCTGCGGGACGAAAAGGCAAAGCAAGAGGATAACCCGCAAAGCGAGGTTAAGCATGCCTTTCTATTTTTAAAACATTGATTATCAATTTTTTAAAATTTATTCAGAATTATTAATCATTGCTATTTGCGACAAATGGGCCCAAAACCACAGTAAAATGGCATTTAAATGTGACAAATTTAAAATTATGGATGAGTTTATAGGTATTCGGATAAAGAAGAAAATTGCAGAACGCTTTAAGGAGTTTTCTAAAAAACATTACAGAACCCACACTGAAACTTTAGCGGGTATGTTGGACTTTTTCTATTACAATGAAATCTCCCCAAAAGAAAATTTCGGTCCTACAGGAAGAAGGCTTGAAAATACTTTCAAGAAAAGAATAAATGCAGTAATCGCCATAATGAAGGATGTAGAAAAGAACAAAGCAAATCCTACACTTGCAATCTTGGAATCCCTTATGGAAGCCGCCGATCCCAAAAATAAAAATCAGATAAGGGATTATGAAGAAGATGATACTCATCCCGATTTCTACAAATAATTCATTATGTATATCACTATTTCAGCACAAAAATTAGGAGGGAATTATTCACCAAGTGTAGCAGACTATGTGGATTATTTGGAAAAAGAGAACCAGATGCCCGAACGAGAACAAAGTCAAAAATTTGAAAATTTCTTTAACCAGTATAACGATGATATAAGCCCGGAAGACGTGATACAGGAAATAGATGCAAATACTTCTAAATTAAAGAAAATTGAACCTAAATTTTACTCGATTACCGTAAATCCATCTCAATATGAGCTTAGAAGACTGGAAAACGATAGCGAGGCTTTAAAACGCTATACAAGGGAACTTATGAAAGATTACGCTTCCTGCTTTAACCGTGAAATTAATGGTCGCCCAATTAGTGTTAACGATATAAAATATTATGCTAAGGTCGAACATCATCGCACTTTTAAAGGAAATGATTTCCAAGTGAAGGAGAATCAGGTTTATGCTACTAAAATACTTCAATTAAAAAATGAAATCCAGAAAATTCATAGAGGTGAAAAAGAAGGAAATATCAAAAAAATTGAGTTGGAAATTAATCGGCTGGAAAAGGCGGCTCCTCATCAAAAGAACGGAAAGCGAATTGTACAGGGAATGTTCAAAGAAGGTAATCAAAGCCATATCCATATTATCGTAAGTCGAAAGGATGTTTCTAATTCAGTCAGCCTGTCACCGGGTAGCAAATACAAATCTTCTGAAGTTGAAATAAAGGGTAAGATGGTGAAAAGAGGTTTTGACAGAGATGCGTTTTTTCAGAAGGCAGAAAAGACCTTTGATAAGAATTTCGGATACCAGCGTAATTTTGTGGAGACTTACCAGGCCCGTAAAACCTATATCCAAAATCCCAAGTTATATTTTTCAGCGGTAATTGGTCTTCCGGCTTCTGAAAGAGCCCTGGCCATGAAAATGCTCCGGGAAAGTGGCCTGCCAATGCTTCCCGTCATTCCCGTATCCCAGGCTCAGCTAACAGTAAAACTGATCAAATCTTTACAGAAAAGTATTGGCGTTGCACTAAGATCCGGTTCAATTGGAATTTAATTCAGGCAATTATGGAAACCTTTAACCTCTATTCAATTATTTTTCTACTTACTGCTGTAAGTATGATTTTTTATGGTGTCTTTAAAATATCTGCTTACGCTTTCATCATCAATACTTTGTTTACCGGTATTCTGCTTTGGGTAATTTTAACCGTTACTCCATCTTTTAATGAAATAGCCAAAGTAGTACTTTATTTAGGTTGCCCTTTAATTCTGGGCAATACGATAATGTATGTATTCCTGCCTAAAAAGGAGAATACGAATATCCCTGCCAAATATGAAGTTCATTTCAAAACAATGAAATCAAAATTTAAAATCGGAAATATAAAGCGAGGAGTTTCTATTATTGGCGCTGCAGGGAGTGGCAAGACAGAGAGCGTTGTGTATAATTTGCTGGAACATTTCAGTAAGCATTTCTTTTGTGGGGTGATCCACGATTATAAGGATTACGAAATCACAGAAATGGCTTACCCCCTATTCAAAAATCCCCATATCCCATTTTACATTTTATCATTTGACAGAATTTTTCATCGTGTAAACCCCATCGCACCTAAGTATATAGAAAATGAAGAGGATATCAATGAAGTGTCCCGGGTACTTCTGGAAAATCTATTGGAACAAAAGGAAACAGGCGCTACAGGAACAGGTAAATTTTTTAATGATGCCGCTCAGGGATTGATTAGCGGTTTGATTTGGAAACTAAAGGTTTCATTTCCTCAATATTGTACCCTACCCCATCTTATAGCAGTTTATCAATATCTAAATACCGATGAGCTTATTAATTTTTTAAAATCCAATCAAATTTCAAGGGCTTTTGCAGATGCCTTTATTAGCGGAAAGGAATCCGAGAGGCAAACTGCCGGAGTAAAAAGTACACTTTCCAACGCTCTTATGAAGATTAGCAGCAAACGTATTTTCATGGCACTTGCAGCCGATGATATCCCGCTCAATATCAATGCCCCTGAGAATCCGGCAATAATTTCCCTGGTGAACAATCCAAAATATGATACCGTTTATTCGCCTATTATTGCGACGGTTATGCACACCGTCGTAAAGCAGATGAGCGTTCGTCATGCCCAATCTTCCTTCCTTCTAATTGAAGAAGCTCCCACCATAAGATTATTGAACATGCATCGAGTCCCGGCCACCTTAAGGAGTTATGACATCGCAACAATTTATGTGATGCAGGATAAGGTACAAAACGATATGATGTATGGAGATAAAGCCAGCAAAGCGATATTGAGCAATTTATCCTATCAATTCTTCGGTAAAGTAAACGATCCCGATACCGCCAGATATTATGAACGTTTTTTTGAAATTATAAAAGATGAAACAAAAACGGTGATGCGCGGCACGGGATTAGATTTTGACACCAAAATTTCTACCGGTGAAAAAGAGATTTATAAAGTTCGCGCCAACACTTTTTTTGGATTAAAACAGGGTGAATTTGTTACCTATGCCGACGGAAAAGATGAAAAGGTTTATTTCCAACATCAAAAAATTCAAAGGCAACTACCTGAAAATGATCAGTTTTATTCAGAAGACGAAATCAATGCAAATTACATTAAAATATACCGGGAGGTTCGACACATGTGTAAGAATGAAAAACCTATTAAAAAATAGCTCATAATAATAAAATATGGATTTATTCCTATTTTATGGATAATATCCTTTTAATAACTTTGTGGAATGATTGAGATATTTAAAATTTCATTATTCCCTATTTCTTATGTTCGCCCTTTTATTGGTGGAATAACTGCCGGATTCCCTTCGCCTGCGGATGATCACCTCGATTCCAACATAGATCTTAATATCGAATTGATTAAAGATAAGGACGCTACATTTTTTGGAAGGGTTCAAGGTGATTCCATGACCGAAGCCGGGATAGACCATGGAGATCTTCTTATCATAAATAAAAGTTTAGAACCCAGAAATGGAAAGATTGCAGTTTGTTTTATAGATGGAGAGTTTACCGTAAAAAGGATCAAAATAGAAAAGGAAATTGTCTGGTTAATTGCTGAGAATAAGCACTACCCCCCTATTAAAGTGAACAAGGATAATGATTTTCTTATCTGGGGGATAGTAACCAACGTGATAAAATATTTCTAATGTACGCTTTGATAGACTGCAACAACTTTTATGCTTCCTGCGAAAGGGTTTTCAATCCTGATTTAAATAATAAACCTGTGGTGGTACTTTCGAATAATGATGGATGTGTAATAGCCCGAAGTAATGAAGCAAAAGCTCTAAATATTCCTATGGGTGCACCAGCCTTTCACTATGAAAAGATTTTTAATGAGAACAATGTGCATGTTTTCTCCTCAAACTATGCGCTTTATGGGGATATGAGCAACCGTGTAATGAATATTCTTTCTAACTACACACCCGATATTGAAATCTATTCCATAGATGAAGCATTCCTTTTATTCAAAGGCTTTAGTGAACATTTTGATTTGGAGAAATACAGTAAAGAAATAATTCGAAAAGTAAAAAGCTCCACTGGGATCCCTATCAGTATCGGTATAGCACCAACAAAGGCATTGGCAAAAGTTGCAAATAAAATCGCAAAGAAATTCTCAGACCGCACCGAGGGAGTGTATGTTATAGACACTGATGAAAAAAGGATAAAAGCCCTGAAATGGACTAAAATAGGTGATGTATGGGGAATTGGAAGACAACATGAAAAACGACTGCTAAAATTGAATATTGATGATGCTTATAAATTCACCCAATTGCCAGATGAATATGTAAAGAAAAAAATGAGTATTGTAGGGTTAAGGCTTAAAAAGGATTTATCGGGTCTTCCCACCTTAGCTCTGGAGGAGGTTTCAACCAAAAAAAATATCGCTGTTACCAGGGCTTTTGAGAAAATGTACTCAAATTATAATGACTTAAGAGAACGGGTGTCTACTTACGCCGTTAAAGCAGCTGAAAAACTTCGCCGCCAGAATTCCAACTGTGCTTTAATACATGTTTTTTTACTCACCAATCCATTTCGAATGGATCTGCCGCAGTATCGAGCAAATATTACTTTACATACCCCCTTCCCTACTAATTCCAGTATAGTTTTAATAAAAACTGCCTTGCTTGGACTATCTAAAATCTATAGGAAGGGATATCAATACAAGAAAGCTGGGATTATGGTAATGGGGCTAACCCCTGAAAACCAAAGGCAATTAGATTTATTTACCAGTGAAGATCCAAGACATCAGATCTTAATGAAAACCATTGACCACTTAAATAAATCAGAAAACGGAAAAATAAAATTTGGTAGCCAGGATCTTGGCCGCACCTGGAAAATGAAGCGGGAAAGACTTTCTAGAAGATATTCAACCCGACTTGATGAGGTAATTATTGTGAAAACTTAATTTAATTTACATGTTACCTGGTTATTAAAAATTCATCTTTACCACCATCCGGTAATAATTATTCTTTATCAATGAGATTTAGTTTGAGTAGGCAGAATCCATGCTGCGAAAATTAATTACAATAGAAAACTATAATATTTTTGACCCCGAGCTACCAATTTTCTAAAAACTGTAGTATTACATTTAAGAACATCAACTTATGGCCATCAACCTTCAGCTAAGGATATTAATTATTTCCTTTACGCAATAAAGAATTGGATTGATAGATCCAATAAAAAAATTAAACTCGGTTTATAGTTTAAATATTATTTTTTAATAAACGATTTAAAAAAATTAGAATCATCCTCCTTTCCTGAAATCTAACTCTACCCATACAGGAACATGGTCGGATATTCTTCTAGCCGCAACCATACCCTGAAAACTTCTATAAAAGTGCACTACTCCTGAGTGCAAAAGTCGAACTTCATTGGAATTATAAAAGATATTGTCATATTTAGATGCCAAACATTCATCTTCAACACAATCCATTTTCATGGTTGTCTTTTGGTCCCGGACTACAGGTCTGAATCCAATTTTCTTCAACGGATTAAAAACAGTGTGACTCTGCGGAACATTGAAGTCGCCCAGGAATAACAGATTATTTTCAGGATATAATTCAGGAAGGAATTTGAAGTATTTTATTTCTGTTTCTGGCTGTTTCTTCTTAGGTATGGCATGAAAATTAACCAGAGTAAAAGCTTTTCCGTTGTAGCTAAGATTGATTAGATAAGGTTCACGATCAATTTCATGAACAAAGTTTTGCTCTAGCCACCCTCTTTTTAACCTTTTGACCTTTGAGGTCTTCCATAGGAAAGCATAGCGTTCCGTTGCATAAGGTGTACTCTCTGTTGGTTCGCTTACCAGGTAATCCCATTTAGCCCCTCTGCGGTTTAAAGCATCGGCCAGTTTCGCCACGGCCTGGGTCCCGCCATAACCTGCAACTATCTCCTGTAGGGCTACTACGTCAAAATCTCTTAAAACATCAGCAACAAAATTTACTTCAGCTTCAGACTTGGTTTTTCCAAAATTCTGAAGATTCCAGGAGGAGACCTTAACCTGTGCAATGAGTAGATTACACCAGACTAGAGAGGTAAGACATAGAATAATGCGTAGTTTTCTCATGAAATAAATTTAATTCTTAAGTCATTCACCATCGGCCGCTGATTTCATTCAGTCTCAATTTAATATTCTTTTAGCTTCTGCCTCACTGTTTGACTTGATCCACTTCTTCTTTGTACAAAAAGGCATGACACCAGCCGAAATCTGTAAGCTGCCCCTCTTTCAACTGAAAGTTTACTGCGAATTGTCGTTCGTAATGAACCTTAAAACCCTCGGGTTTTTCTTCGTAATAGGAAACCAGGTAACCATTAACCTTTTTACCGAAAAAGCAGGCTATGCACTTTGTTTCAAAGCTGCCAACTGTCTTTATTTGCACCGGTGATTCCTTCTTTTTCCAAAACTCCAGTTTATCTACTGCATCTTCTAGAAACTCAGGTGAGTCCTCTAGTTTATGGAGATCAAATTTTTCCACAACCCATTTCAAAACCTGTGCATCTAATAACCTACAGGCCAGATCTATTTGTTTAATAAATTTCTCGGTTTCTTCCTTAGAGAGAATAGGTACAGATGTTTTAAAGGACATAGCTTAATAATATTTTATTTTAATAATTACCCCGAATAGCTTCAGCATCTGTTTCTAAGACTAAAGCACCCAGCCCTGACATCACTGAATACGAAAATGTGCAAAGTCAGATACTTTTCCTTTGAAGGAGTTTCCATCAACAAAAGAATTGATACCTTTGATTCTCATTTTATCGCTGAACTGATGAAAAGACCAATTGATGCCTTTCAATCGATGTGGACCTGAATAAGCAGCGATCCATAGAGGGTAATCTTTAATATGACCTTTCAGGTATTGATGGTAAAAATTGCTGCCGGTGTATACGATTGGTTTGATCCCATAATGCTCCTGGGCGAGTCTCAGCCAGTCTAAAACCCCGGTAATAAGATTTTCCTTTCCGTATTTTCCCATTTCCTCTATGTCCAGAACAGGTGGAAAATCACCAGCTGACAATTCCACAGTGCGTGCAAAGTTTTGGAATTGAAGAACAGAGTTTTCATTAGGCCGATAATAATGATATGCCCCTCGAACATAGCCGCTTTTTGCGGTCGCTTTCCAGTTTCTTTCGTACTGCTTATCCTTTCCATCAGAGCCCATTGTTGCTCGTACAAAAACATACTCTATGGGATGTGCGGAAGAATTGACCTCATCCCAATTTATTGTTCCCTGATAATGGGATATATCAATTCCGAAGCTCTTCTCAGAAGTATAAAGCCATGTATTCTCTTTTCCGATAAAGAAGGTTGAATTATTTGAGAAAATCCATTTTGGTAAATACTGCTTTCCGACGAATCCACTAAATAGTGCTATCATTACAGATAAGCATCCTATTGTCAGGAAGATCTTATATATCTTTTTTGAACCACATCCCGGATTTTTGTTCTTCAGAATTATATATTTTTTGAGACTTAGCACCAACAGGACAAATCCTAACAGGCACATGAGAAACAAGCATCCAATGATAAAGGCTGTTAATGGGTTTTGTCTAACAAGTTCAATGAGGTAATAAAGGTATTGTTCCATTTGGCATGAATTATTGGTGATCATCCATTTATAGAACAAAATCGAAAAGGTAACCTACATTTTTGGAATTGTATTACGTTGATCTTTAAATTTCTCACTGTTAGGTCATCAAAGGGCTTGGAAAATTACTCCAGGAGCACAAAGCCTGCCCAGTAAAAAGGGGAATGCTCCAAAGCCATTTCACGCTGAGCTATATTTAATGACTTATACGGGGAATGACCGTTAATCAGGTTTTCATAAAAGATCTTGAATAATATGGAAGTCTCTTTATCGGGCACTTGCCACAGACTGACGATCTGATCTTTTACACCTGCGAGTTTTAAAGCTCGCTGCAATCCAAAAACTCCTTCTCCACCGGATATATCCCCCCGCGCTGTTTCACAAGCAGAAAGCACCATTAGATCGACCCCGCCAAAATCCATTTTAGAAAGTTCAAAGGCTGTAATAATTCCGTCACTTTCCTTAACCGACCCAGTAACATCCTCCCGGGACAATAGTATGCCACTTCTGAACATGGAATTGTCCTCTAAAAAATTCTGGTTCATCATATCAAAGGTGCTTGAAAACACTGAACTATTTTTCTTAAAGTAGAAGCCGTGAGTAGCTAAATGTATTATATTATACTTGTCCTTGTTCAAATCTCTAAACGTTTTTTCAGAGGCTTTTTCCCCGACCCACTTGGAAACCATTCCATTTGCAGAATTAAATATCCTTTCAATGGTGTCCACTTCTTGTCTGGTGTATTGCAAATCATTGAAGAGACCTGATTCCAAACCTTTTTTGATCTGATTATCAAGTGAAGAAAAACTCCGAACATCGCTTTTGTTTATTGATCCGAAGGCTGCATCTCCAAATAAGGCAATATGGTTCTTTTTTTCCTGTCCTTCTGTAGGATTAGGAGTGATTAAATCCCGAGTGCTTCCCAGAAGGTGCATTTCATAGGGTTGATCAAGCAGTAAAGCAGGAAAGGATACCATATGAAGCAAACCGCTAATTGAAAGGTATACATTCGAGGAGTCCTCTAATTCATGAGAAAGAGGTTGCCATATTATGTCTAAAAATTCTGTTTTTTGAGACCCATACATCACATCCATTCTCTCCTGGACATTGCCTTCTTTATTCATAAAATCTTCAAGATCTTTTTCCCGGAAGAGATGAATTAACTCTGGATATTCTGACTCTTTCTTTAATACAAGTGCGAAATAGTTCACTTCTTCACCCTCCTCGCGAGATAGCTTTAAAGGAAGGTTGATGATCTCTATGGCTACTTCAGTAGGTTCTAAACTATCTCTTACCTGTTCCCAAGTTACACCTCTGGGATCAAAAGGTGAAAATGAATTCATTGTCACTAATTTCAACTTCAACTCCCTTTCCTTTTCTGTTATTTCTGAACTGGTGGATCTTAATTTTTCTTCATTTGTTGTGTACAGGATCTCTTCTTTGTTCTTCAAGAGCTGATGATATTCTGTCTGAATATTTTTTGGAGCTCCGGAAATGAAGCGCCGTAAATGCTGATTGCTATTTAGAGCTAGCTGCTTTGTCGCTAATATGTTATTGTACAGCCGTTTTGCAGACTCTGGACCATTTTCACTCACATAATAACTATTCAAGAAAATTATTCGCTTTTCAGTTTTGGACACAAAGCTTTCCTTTTCTTCTTCTGTGAGAAAAATAAAATTAGAAGCAACTTGATCAAATATTTGGTCTTCTATCTCATTTAGAAGTTCCTCCTCAACTTCCTTCCGGGATGCAAGGGAACTCAACAAAATATCATTATATAGATCCTTGTTCTCGCTCCTTACAGGGGACAGAATTGTTTGTAATTCCTCTATTAATTCTCCTGCTCTCTTATTGTCTCCTATCTGGTAATAGAAATTTCCCAACTGCCGGAGAACCGAGACATATTGATAACTGTTTTTTCCTGCTTTGTCGATCACTACGTCCAAAGCTGCTGAATACGATTTTTCTGCCTCCTGAAGCAATTGTAGTTTTAATGTCTTTTTTTCTTCAAAAACAGCCCTTATGTTGTCCCACCAGGATCTTTGTATTAACACAGAAGCTTCATAATCATTTTCGGCTGCCCAAGTCAAAAAATTTCCTTTTACGATCAGGAAGTTAAAGTAAAGAGGAGTGTCTTTTTTATCCTCTGCTATTATCTGGGCTTTTTTCAAAAGTTCCTGTACAGATCCAAATCTGTTCATATGCATTTCAGTAAGCGTAGCAATAAGTAATAATCCCAGATAATTCCGAGATTCTGTATTTAAGCCACTGTCTTCGTACATTCTTAAAGTTTCCATGTTTATGCGGGCAGATTTGGAGAAATCTCCCACTCTTAAGGCACGATCTGAAAAGAGCATTCGGCCTTGGATCTGATAATATATATCATCAACGGTTAATTCCTCATGTAATTCCTCCAGCTCTTCAAAATATTGCTCAGCTTTATAATATTCACCTTTCTGCAGATTCAATTCAGCCAGTGCCAGTAGCGGGTAAGAAAGGAAGGAAGCTTTCTGTTCCTGTAGAAGATCAGAATTGGACAAAGTCATTGCCTGCTTGTAAAGTTCTTCCGCCTCACCTGAACTGCCGGAATTCTTCAAACAATGGGCATAACTAAGATAAGCACCATATCTGGTGGTAAGGCGCTGTGTTTTATCAAATCTTGTATTTGAGTATAACTTCGAAAGAAAGAAAAGGAAGGAAACAGGGGTTCTATTCACCTCTTTATTGAAAGCTTTTTCAGCATATTTACAGGCTTTGAGAATTTCTCCCCTATTCACAAGATCCTCCGTTCTCTCCAGATGTTCATATTTGTCTGCCAGCTGCTTTGTTATATACAGGGAGATTCCGTTTGAGAAAAGATAATTGACAAATGGCATTATGAGGACGCAAGCCAACATCCCTAGCAGCTTGAAGAAATCTCCTTTTTTAAACCCATTTTTAAAGGACGAAATGAGCATTCCAAAGAAGACAAAAATCAGAAAAAGAGCAAACAGAAGAATGACAACTACAAGAAAACCTACCCTAAGCAGTTCTGTGAAATAAGCAAACCCCCAGAAGCCTTCAGGATCGGCTATATACCAGATAACATGAATTACGTTTACAATCAGATACAGAACCAGGGCAAGACCGGCAAAGAACAAAAAGTTGCTGAATTTTTCTTTCATACCCCGCCTCCTAAGTTAAAACCATTTCATATCCTTAAGAATCGCTGAAGCTTCCCCTGAATATTTACCTTGATCCTCCTCAAGTTTACGAAGCAGCTTTTTTGCACTGGCTTTATCATCCTGTGCGAGGTACCCCAAAGCGAGCTGAAATTGCGATTCTTTCTGCAAAATGTTGTCTCTTCTTTTTGATAAAACTTTTAGGTTCTCTACTGCCCGTTCTATTTCCCCTGTATTCAATTGTGTCAAAGCCAGAAAGAATAAAACTTCAGCATTCTTTTCTTCAGGGGCAAGCTGTTCCAGTATGTTTTTAGCTTTATAAAACTCCTGCTGCCGAATATAATTTATTGCTTCGAGAGCTTTTTCAGATTCGTTTTGCGTGAGGCCAGGGAGTCTATATTCACCACCTCTTGTTACAACTGCATTTTCGGTATCACCGAGTTCAGAAAAATCAATTTTTGAAATTACCTGTTGGCTCCCTGCATAGGAATTAAAAAGTTCCTCATTGGATTTTTGTGTTGGCTGCCATATAAAAAATCCGATCAACAGAATAGCTGCAACAGCATAGAGCCAGGAATAGGAATATATGCCAGGCTTCGGTTTTGCAGTTTGCAGGGTTGGCAACTCCTGCTCTTCCTCCTCTGCCTGGGCGGAAGGCACCACCTTCGCCTCCTCTACTGCCGATTCTTCTGAAGTTTTCTCCACCTCCATTTCTTGGTCCCAGGCTTTGAACTTAGCTAATAGCTCTTCCCGTCCTTTTTTTTTAACTGCAGTCTGAATATCTTCTTCAGAAATCTCCTCTGAAAGTGCCGCATAGGTAGAAGGCATATTCTTGATCATTCGGGTGCGTTCCAGAGTAGTCGCCGCATTCTTCAACTCCCGGAAAAAAACCACATCCCCAAGGAAGCTGGCATTTTTCTCTTTCAGGAGCCTGGTTGTGGGCGGGAATTCATTCCCGAGAACATATTGTTCTGCCAGCTCCTCAAGATAGATTTTATAAAGCCGAGGCAACTTTTTGATCATTCTTTCAGGATCCTCAGGCTCCAACCGATACACAGCCTCATAAACCGGTTTGGGATCATTTTCATAATCTACAAGATCTACTGCCAACTTCTTCCAGTAATCCGAATCGTTCTGCTCAACGTTTAAAGGTTTTTCCTTACGAGAAACCATAAAGTTTTGCTCAGCATTAAAAGAGAACTTTTTCTCAATATGAGAAAGAAAAAGTTCCTTTATAATAGTTACATCCGTTTTCATTGTTCAGTCGTTAATTCTCGGTGAGCCATTTGCCGAAGCCGTTTCTGACAACGTGCTTTCTGTTGTTTTGTGGTCTCGGCATTTGCATAACCTAATTGTCCGGCTATTTCGGCCATGGACTTCCCGTGATACCAGAAAAGCGTCAGGATCTCGTAACAAAGTCCTCCTGCCGATTCCATTTTCTCTAAAGCTCCCAACAGAGCAGTGTATAGTTTCTCATCCTGTATCTTCAATTGCCGAAGTTCATCCTCAATTGCAGGATCTACCTGCAATTCCTTCAGATTTGGTTCTGTGTCCTCCAGTGAAAATCCTTTGTTGACTTTTTTGAACTTATCCAGTAACTGATACCTGCAGACGGAATTCAAGTAAGTCTGGATGCTGGCATTGTTGGTCAACTGAAAATTTTCATTGATGATCTTTTCATATAAAGTAATCACAGCCTTATGAAAGATCTCCTCCAGTTCATCCTCCTTGACACCACTTCCCGCACTCTTCTTGTACAAAAACCGCAGACAATAATCTTTGGTTTTTTTATAAACTACGCTAATATGATCAGGTTCCTTTTTTATTAATGCTATTAATTCCTCGTCGGGAAGCTGCAGGAGTTTCTTTTGGTTGGGCATACCACGGGCTATTGCTTAATGCACCCAAATTAAGAAATTATTAAGAACCACAGAAAAATTCCTTGGCCCGATTTAATAGCTAGGAAGCTTATACATTAAGTCTCCTTTAGTGGTTATGATCTTGAATCCCAAAAAGGTATTGGTTCCCCTCACCTTTGCGATTTGTTTTCGGGCAAAAGCCAGCGCCTCAGTTGTGCTGTACATTAAGATTTCCTTTTCCGGAAAATCAAATTCATAATTATGAGGGTTACTAAATGATCTTACCTTTACTTTCATTGTCTATAGTTTTATAAAAAATTATTTTATAACCATTAATAGCAGCTCAGCAAAAAAGTAACCCTAAAATCTCCATCTTAATTATACATTAAAATCCTTTATATAACCTACTCAACTTTTTGAAGTTTTTGAGAGAATCTCCTCCATTCTCCTTTTGTCTTAGTGGATAACTTGTCGTAAAGTTTTTTTACAAGATCAATTGGTAATTCCCGAATTTGCTCTTCACTAATGCAGCTCCATTCTGGAGGATAATATTCCGGGGGATATTTTTCATCTGAAGCAATTATTTCCAGACGTTGCTGATTTGTTGCAGATCTATATTCTTCAAGATATTTAGCTCTTACTGACCCTCGCTCTTCAAAAGAAAGTTTCCTCAATTCTGCAATTGCAGCAGACCGTCTTTTTTTTTCGATCTTGAACCCTCTCCCGGAACGCTTTATCTTCTTCTAACTTCAGTGCTCTCCTCCTGGCTCTCTCCTTCTGATGGAGAAAATATCCCTGGATATTTCGTACTCCACTATAATGGCTCCCAAAAGGCACATAAGGGTTGATGCTATTTCGCAGTCCGTAATCTGCCAGATCATATTTATCATCAAGCCTTCTGTTGTTGATTATCCTATATATCCAGATCGCACCAGCAACAGACCCGCCAATCCATCTGAACTCCCGTTCCAGTATTATTAGTGCTTTGTAAACCGAGATCAATTCAAGGTCTGAGAGATTGTCTACCACCTTTTCCCATGTATTCCAATGTAGACGGTTTATGATATCACGATGTTCAAATTTTAGTAGTTGATCAGGATCAACATCAGCTGTTCTTCCAAGCTTAACCAGGTCTTGAATATCTCTAGAAGTAATTTCCATTGTATGCTTTTTATAAGTTCCATGAAATATAGGTTATCTTCATTAGAAGAAGATGGTCTAAAGAAGCTCGCACCTCTTTGGACCAGCCATATTTCTATTCAAGATCTCTTTTGTAAAATTTATCGCCGATGTCCTTTCCAGATCTGATATAAGCACTATAATTCATTCTCGCCTCTCTTTCATCCAGGAACATCTTTTCCATGTCAGCTTCGTTCCTTTCGAATTTCACTACATTTTTAATAGATAGCGCGCTGGCAGCACTATAAACATCATGATCAGTTCCTGTGTAGGTAAAAGTCCAACCTCTGTGTTTAAGCTGTTCAATTTTATTTTTTATTACCTCCCTGGAATATTCCCTGGATGCATTTTCTTCTCCATCAGTAAAGACCGTAACCAGAACGTTCGAATCTCTTTTATTTCCAATGATCTTCTCTAGTTTAGATACTCCATAACCAATGGCATCATAGAGAGGAGTACTAGCTCCTGGTCTATAGCATTCGTTATCGATCTGCTTCAGATTCCTTACTGCCTGGTTGAACAGATGTTCTGTTATACCTAAGCCATTAAAGGTCAAAAAAGATATAAAATGTTCCTGCTCAGAATATTTGTTTTCAACGCCTTTTATTGTCTGAACAATTTCATTGAATCCGCGGATGATCTGATCTTTGATACTGAACATGGAGCCGCTCTCATCAAGGATTATTAAATTGTGAACCTGGTGTCTTGTTTTCATTTTTTTTATGTTTAAGGTTAATTAAGAATATTAGGTGTAATTCAGAATAGACTAGACTGCTATTGATCATAAACAGCCAAATCAAGAGTTCCATCTATATAGCCTTTGTATACCAGTAGATCAAGATCTTCTGGAATGATAACCGCCTCGAAATAAACTCCCTGAGGCTTGTATATTTTATTGATCTTAACTTTTGCATTCCCGGAAATTCCGTCATAAGAGTTCTGATATTTCCAGGTGAAAGTGATCTTTTGCTGTGCATATGTTTCCTCCGTCTCTTCAAAATCTTTAAATTCAGCATCATAGATCACCCCATGGCTCATACTTTCGGCCACTGGCCAAACATTAGCGAAGTAGATATGATTCTCGTCAGCTAGTTCAAAGAAGGAAAGAAAAGCTTCATTTTCTAAAAGTTGGGGCGTTATATCCACCCCATTCTCAGTGGCATCAAGGATGATGAACTTATCCAGTACGATGAGGTCCTGATCCTGTGCAAAAACAGAAGCCACATTTAGACTTATTAATAAAATGGTTAGATAGATCGTTTTCATGATATAATTTTAAAGTTTTAAAAAAAGAGACCACCCCCCTCCCCTACAAAGAGAGGCAGCCTCAAAACAAACAACAACAATTACAGAACAGCTAATAGTTTGGATGCCATCTGACTACTGGAATTATTAAGGATGAAGTGGTATTTGTTTGCACCTGATTCCCGCAACCATTTTTCCCAGATGTAAATGATCTTTTTATTTTGAAGGATATCCTGGTCATCCTTGCTGGAGATTCCGGAGATCACCCACTCAATGTCTGCTTTTAGTTTGATGGGGATCAAGCCATAGTCTTTGGCTTCAGCTTTTTCTTTCCAGTCGTAATCAGTTAATTCTGCCATAAACTGTGTGCTGGTGTACCTGTTCCCTGTCCTCATGACGTGGGACCGATTTTCAAAATCGAAATATCCATCTGTGGCTATCAAGACTAAGTTCCTGTATCCAGATTTGCTGAAGCTGTCAGCATTGTCATTCAAATATGCCCAGATGTCCACTCCAAAAAAGTCATTCGAATCTTTTCCAATTAAAGACTGTTTTTCAAGACGGTCCAGCACCTTTTCAAAAGAAGTGACAAACTCTTCCATTTTTTTGTTCTTATTCTGCACCGGGACCTCATCGAGATTGAGCTGAAGCTTATCTTCAAAAGAAGCTATGTCCAGCGGACTTCCTTTCTGAGGAATGATCTTTACAGCGAAGCGGTCTTTGGATGTCAGTATTAACCCCCGTCGGGCTTTAGTTTCAAATTCCTGAAATAGTTTCCGGATGAGATTAAAATCCTTCTGCAACTGATCGTCATTTAAAACCCTGTCACTCAAATCCAGGACAATTGTATAATTGACAGGTTTGCTGTTGGAGTTGGCCTCCGCATATGCTTTTGAAATACTAAGGCCAAAAGTTAGCACGGATAAAAAGGATATAACTATTATCTTTTTCATGATTTATAAGTTTGATATTAGTAAAGTGGTGAAGGATTAATTGAGGGATGGTATCTTCTTAAAGTGAGTTTCCATAAAGTCGTTATATACCTGCTCACACTCATCCTTTTTGGAATCAAAGTCGGGGGAACCATTCAGGAATTGTCTCCATCCCATGTAGAAACTGGTAAGGTTTTGGGACAGCAGATCGGGATTTAGCATGGCTTTATCCAGTTCTTTCTTAAGCTCTTCCATTTTCTCCTCGAGCGTCTTTACCCTGGATTCTAAATCAAGCACAGTGGCTTTTAGATCAGCGATGAGATCCTTCTGTTTTCTGATCTTAGCTTTAAGGTCCTTTATCACCAATGCGGCAGTAATTCCTGCATTTTTTTTATTCTTCTCTTTGAGCATCAGCTCATACAGATAACCCCAAACCAAATAAGCCAGAAAACCAAAAGCAAGAACAAGGTAGAAATTGATACTGGTTAAGAAATTCCAGTCCGCATCGGCAATACCCGCCATAACCTTCAATTCATGAATTCCAGAGTCGATCTTATAGGCGAGCAGAGAATCCACGATGAGCGCTCCCAGTACTGCAGCCCCGATCTTCAGACTTTTGTACTTTCCTCCCATAGTGTGGGGAACCAAGCCAATGGCAAAAAACAGGAATGCTCCGAGGTATACAAATAATAAGGCTGGGGAAGCTTGAAAAATGCCCTGTACATCAAAGATATTATCTAAATAGAGTACTATGTCATCTCCCGCAGTCTGAATAAGAGTGCCGGCATTCCGAAAAAAGGAAGCATAAATGGCCGATGCGTAGAAGAGGATGAGGTAAACCGAAAGCAGGATTACCAGAGAAACATAAGTAAAGAATTTAATACTACTATAACCGGTGTTGATCTTGTTTTGTTCAAGATCTAATTTCGTTTGCTGAATTTCCTCCTCATAATCCTCTACCTTCTGTTGTTCCTCTTTGAGACGGACATCCTGAATCGTCTTTTTTTCACATTCCAGTTTTTCCCTTTCCTCTTTTTTTTCCGAAATAAGAACCTGGATCTTCCGTTTGTGGGTCTCGTGCTCTTTTTCATTATATGCTTCATCAACGATGTATCCGTCCTTGATCCATTTCAAAAACGTCTTCATTGAAGTAGCGTCTCCGTTATTTAATCCTGCTTTTTGAAGGGCATAATTCGCGAAGCTTCTAATTTTCTCTATTCTTTTTGTAGAAGAAGTTTCTTCCTGAGAAGAAGGGGGTACAATTGAAAGGTTTTTTGCTGGTGTTTCCATAATGCTTATAATTAAATTGGTTATTGTTTGTTTAACCATTTATAGCACTAGGAAGAAAAGGTAACCCTTGCCAGGAAAAATTTTTTGAAAAATAGGAGTCAGAAGACCCTTCCATGGAAATAGGTGAACAACAACTCGGTTTTAATAAAAATAATAATACTAATATAGCTGCTTAAATTTCTCTTATCGAATCCAGGTGTGTTAAGTTTTAGACCCTCCATGCAGACCAAACAACGATACCAATAAGAACTGAGCCTACAAAACTTCCAAAGACAATAATAGGGAATAAGACTATTATGAGGGACAAAAGAACTTTTAAAGCAAACCAGATCCGGGGATGAAAAGTACGGGTCGCCATTTCTTTCTGACTATAGCTTAAAATGACTTTATCAGAAAAATTCCTCTGCAGTTCTTTAAGTATCCTTTTTTTTAAAGGATTACCCTTTAAATGTACATACTTTAAAGTTTTTATGTAAAAAAAAGACAGAGGTAATGTTTTTAGATTGTTTTCCGAAAGATACAGGGCCTTCAAGTTGGATCCTTGAATATCCGTGCGTTGAAGACTTTTTTTCGATATGTTATTAATCTGATTCTTTGAAAGGTCAAGATATTGGAGCTTCTTGAGGTTCAATAGTTCATAAGGAAATTCTTTTAAGCCACATGAGATAGTTAAACTATTCAAATTTTTCACAAATCTTATTAATCCCTGTACATCAATCCTATTGGAGCTTACAACAAGAGTATATAATCTTTGTTGGTCAATCTTATTTAAAATTTTGTCAATGTTATCATGATCATATAAAAGGAGCTCTTGAATTCCCGGTCCGATATTGTTCTTAAACCAGAAGGGTCCGCTTAATGATATATACCTTAGCCTTGAATTTTGGTTAATTAACTTTGAGAGTTCAATGGGGTAGAGCGTAGTCAAATGTATTTTTTCTAAATCTGTCAAGTTCTTAATATTTTCAGGCAGCTCCCTCTCATTAAGTGCTCCCCTTAATTCTCCTTCTTTAATGGTGAATTGCTCTTTTCTGCTTTTTCTATTGGTTAAAGGCTTACCTATACCTTCCTTTTTTTCCTGTTCTTGAATACCCTTATTTTCAGCGGACTTCATCATCCAAATGAATAAAAGTGGGATGGTAATAAAACAGATCAGGTAAATCAGGTATAAAAAATTTCCCTCAAGAGCTAAAATAAATCCACCTAATAAACAAAAAATCAACCCATAAATTCCACATCCACTATTTTGTTTAAACATTCTTAAATATTTAGTTCAGAAGAAATATTATCTAAAAAGATCTTAAATTTTATCATTATATAGACACTGCTCTATCTGTGCCTTTAATTTACAATGCTACAAGTTATTTTCTCAAAAAATCGGATACATTCCCTCAAATTTGTCTAAAACAACGATCATCTCCTCCGCTAGATTTTCTTTTGCAGTAGAAACTATTTCTGGTCCTATAGATCTATAGTAGGCCTGTGCAATCCCTCCAGCCATACAAGCTATGGTATCACTATCTCCTCCAATTGAAATTGCCAATCGTATGCAATTTTCAAAGTCATTGCTGTCCAAAAAACAGATAATAGCTTCGGGAACCGAGCCTTGACAACTGATTTCAAACTTGTAACCCGGACGGATCTCCTCAACAGTTCTGTTCAAGTCATAGTCAAATTTATTAGTTATAAAATCCCGGATCTCAGATTTAGAACTGCCGCTTCGTGCAAGAAAAACAGCTGCAGCTATAGCTTGGGCTCCTTTAATTCCCTCGGGGTGGTTATGTGAAAACTCAGCAGATCTTTTGGCTTCCTTTAAAACCCGCTCCATATCATCAAAGGCAAAACCTATCGGACTAACTCTCATTGCAGAACCATTCCCCCAACTGTTATACGGCCGAGGATCTTTTGAATATAACCAGGTATCAAAGTTATTTCCGTAGCCTCTTCCGGGATACCTCTGTCCCCACTCACTTAACGCAAGATCATAGGGTAGATGATGAAGTATGGCATCAGCAATTGCAATAGTCAATACGGTATCATCCGTATACCTTGCACCAAAATTAAATAGCTTAAAATCTGTAGTTTTTATATTCCTGTGCTCGAAAACTGAGCCTACTATGTCTCCTATAATTGATCCTATCATTCTACTTCGTTTTACCGTGAAAGCCTCTTCCTCCAATTCACCAGAATTTGCGCAATTTCAAATTCATCCTGCTTACCTGCAAGATCAATAATTACATCTATTTGACTGAACATTTCCACATACTCAGGAAAGTAACCATAGATGTCTCTATATTCCCGCATTAGTTCATACAGCTTAAGGTGCACATTATATTTCCAGGATACCTCCTCCCACTCTTTTCTCGCAAACTCTAACTGATGGTGCTTTTGATAATCTGAATAGACGTGACTAATTAATACATTTCGCTGTTTCCATCCCAATTTGTTAGTTCTGGAACTTAACCCTTCTGTTACTTTCTTTAACTCCTGGAACCCTTTTACTATAGGTCTTTGAATTTCCAGAAATGCAGAGTTATTAGATGAATTAGGATTATTCATTGAATAGGTAATAATGTGGTCCCTCCATTGAAATAATGTCATGGTTTGCCGTTAATAAAACCCCTCCTTTAGGAATAGAAGAATTCTCTGAAGTATTTCCCTGCTCATCTATATAGACTGCATCTTCCGGACCTTCTACAAGGCACATTGGTAAATAGATATTTTTTTCCTGATAGTTTTGTTTGCGAACCTGCATTAGCGCATAAAGATCATGTTCTTTCTTCAGCTTGATATCCGGTTCCTTTTCTTCGGAAATAAATATTCCCTTCAAGGAAAAATCCTCTTCCTTTGAGGTCCTGTGAATAGGAATTTGCAGATATCTGGCATATCCTATTTTTACCACCACATACGGAAACTTCCCATACCCGGGCGGAAAATCATTTTTCTTCTTTCTCTTGAATTCTTTAATTTCTTTCATCTCGATGATTTTATTTTTTCATTTCAATAAGGATTTGACTTTACACTAGCAATAGTCTCGCATGTTCTTTTAAAGATCCAAGAACAATAGCATTTTGTTCAAAGTATCTCCCGAGTTTAACTGCATCTGTTTCTGAAATACCCAGAATCAGAAAGCTTCTCTCCGGCTTCCAGGATGTATCCATACCTTTTCCTTCTCCTTCAAAAAATGGATATTCTTTTATCTGTTCTTTAAGTTGGTGATGACGTTCCTCATTTTCCCGGTCTGATACAATTTTCGAAAAGGGATTGCAGGCCGTAATAAATGCCCATTTCTTGTGGTTCATACTTTTCAAAAAGGTATCTAGTTCCGGGTTCCTTTGTCCTATTTTTATTGATAGTGCCGGCTCAAAAACATTATAGGATGTATTATTATAGGCGGTTAATAAATGACTGTCCATATTATATCGGCTTTTATATTATTACTTTTAAAACTATTGCTCTCTGGCATCTCCAATAATTTTCATTTCTCCCTTCTGTTTCAGGAGATCATTGATCGGTATTACATAAATCGAGCTATTATCGAAACTCACCAATTCCAGTTTCTCCAGGTCATGATAGATGATCCTAGTGTTATTTAGGTCGTGAGACGGGTAACACTTTTTAAAATAACTCCTGAGGATTAACATCATAGGATCCAGACCAAGTTCTCCGAGCCTGACCAACTTTTTATTTTTCAGCACCACACAATACGCTAAAGTAAAGGACCGATTATCTGAAATGGCGCTTGTATCAATTTCACGACTTTTGAACTGTGCCTTTATAGCTCTTAGATGAGCAGCCCTTCCTATTCCCGAACATTTGATCCCGATTTCCTTATTTAGCACATCAACAACCTGAATATCTGTGAGTTCATTATACACCGCGTAATAACCTTCATATAATAATTGAGCATTGACAACACCATTTTCGAATGAAGGAATATCTTTCTCTTTCCTATAATCTACAGCATTATTTACCTGAAGTACAGGAATGCTACCGTTAACATTGCACTGGATAGGATTCGCTTGATTTCTAAAAAGGTTTTCATTTTTTATATAAAAATTTCGGTGTCTGAATTCCTGAATGATCTCATTTTGTGTTTCTCTCGCTTCATGCGAGTTAATGTTGATGAAGTTATTATAGTAAACGCATAGACCTAGTTCGGAAAGTATTAGAACATCCTCCTCCGCTGGCAGCTCTGCATAACTTTTGCATCGTCTTTGGTATGGATTTCTGATGTTCCTAAACAACTGAAGCTCTCTTTCCAACGGTAATGGAAGAGTTTTTGAATCAGGGTACAGATCTTCTATACATTTATCCAAAAGGCGAAAAAGATGTTGGTGATCCCCTGCCTGTTCAAATCTAAGGAAGCTGATCCAGTCACTATCCGTGTTCTCATGACCAAAGTTCACGAAATCTCTATATGCTGTAGAAATTGCCTGATGATAAGCTTCAGGTAGAGAAAAACCCCTGTACTTGCTTCCTATTAATTCAAAGTAAAACCAAATTTCATATGCGTAAAATTCGGGTATCTTAATTTTAGGCTCGTCTAGAGGTTCATTATGATACTCTTTTAATTTTTCGGGCTCCCATATTGGGCCTTTCAGGGTTATCTTCTGGATCTCATTTCTTTTTCCTTTCCTGATCTCATAGATTGATAGACCTGATTGGTGGCCGGACAGCAATGACTTGTGTAGGATTGCAATTTTTTTCCCTTCAAATGTATCTAAGGGAAAATCAAGAGGATAGGTTCCAAATTGTGTCCCAACAAACAGGGGAAAACGATCTTCTTCAATCTCGTAAAAAGTAGAAAGATCCACCTCCTCCAAGAGGTCCTCCGGAAAATCAAAACCTGGATATCCACTGGTGAGCATTTTAAACTTTATATGATCCTGCATGAATGTTCTAATTAAGGGTTTCGTTGCTCGTTTCACCCTCTATCAAAATCTTTTGAAAGAGTGTTCTCCTCCCATCTACAACTTGAAAAATTGTTGTTGTAATAGGTAAATCATTATAATAGAAGAATGCTACTTTTTGCCCCTCTAAAGCCTCGGGAATTATCTCCTCCGGAAATGTTCCTGCGGCAGTCGGAATAAATACCGGCACGCAGTTTTCCTCAAATTGAATGAATCTGTCATAGGGAACCTCAATGAAACGACTTGCGGGGAAACCAGGTCTTGGATCCATGGAATCCAGGATTTTAAAGGTAAGATGCTGTTGGTTTAATATCTTAGGTTTTTCATAAATGTTCACTGCGAATTTATCTTTTAAGGACGAGTCTCCAGCTGTATCTCTATACCACATAAAATTTCCTTCAGGAGTTATTTCACTTCCCAGCCAGGCAATACTCCCGCAAGAAGGATGTTCGATCTTTTTATCAGAGGCGGAATGTTTAATTACATAAAAATAATCCTCGCCTTTGGTCAAACCCAGTGGCTGGAAATGCTTTCTCATTCTCTCATAAAGAAGATGGGGAGGCCCCAGCTTTTCAGATAAATAGAATAGCCTGCCATTAGTCTCGCCGTACAGATCAAATTGTTTAGCGAAAATGACCAGACTTCCAAACTTTTCATTGATACTTTTTACATTGAAGACAATGGAGGAAAATGTGATCTGCAATTTTTCCTCATCTGTATATTTTAATTTTTTCAGCATTGATGCTATTTTAAAATTAACATCATTACGCCGAAGCTTTTAATCATTTGTGGAAGTAACATTTTATTTCCTTTGATAAGGCTCATTGTTTAAGCACCGTTGCTTGTTATCGCTGGTTGCTATCTCTTTTATGAGATTCGTAATGATGTCTGGAATATACCAAAAAAAAATTTTTTCACCAAAAATTAATTGTTTTTATTGCTTTTTTAATTTATTCACCTAAAGATTTCATTTGCATTTATGAATATCAAAAAATCCAAAACTTTTAGGGCAGTAGCTACCTTTGGTTTAAAAAGGGGATACCGTGAGGACTTTATTAGTCTGGAGGAATTTAAATTGCAACTGGTCGCAGTTCAAAAAATGATCTTTAGAAGATTCAATATACACTTGAGTACTAAAATTGCTAATTGTGATATTGTTTTTTCTGGTCAGGATGAACCTTCTGTCGATATCAGCTTTATTCAATATCCTAAATTTCAATACGATGAAGTAAAACTTAAAGAAAGCATATTGACATTGGTAGAAATTTTAATGAACGCCCTGGAGCAAAATCGAGTTGTAGTCGTATTTGACGATGAAACTTTTATGCTGGAAAAAGATAAAGATCAACTGGATCCCGGAATCGATTTCAAGCAATCAAGTGAATAATTGCTGCTTTAATTAATAAACTGGAATAAGAAAAAATGGAAGAAATATTATATCGGGAAGATTCTTCAGATGAATTCGAAAAGTATGTTTACATAGGAACTGCCTATCCTGAAGACTTGGGCATGTCTCCTCCCCAGTATCAAAGTTTGATAGAGTGGCAGGAATTGGCGAGAAGTGATGATTACGCCGAGATTCTGGTAAATCTACTTTATTGTGAATATATATATTATGAGTCCCCAGAAACATTTGTAGATAATTTTGGTAAAGAGTTCTATGAAATTTTTAAGAAAAGCCATAAAAAAATGGGAGTTGCCAAATGGTTCTGGGGAATAGATTTACCCATCTTTTCAGAGCTAGACTTACGAGAAAAAGAAATAAAAGAATCAACTTATTTTGAAAATGGTGAAAATAAGCATATCCAATTCACTGATGGCTCAGAAGTAAAAGTGGTGGATGAAATGGAGGGTTTTAGCGGAGGATTTTATGTCACGGAAGAAGAATACCCGCAATTACTTAAGGATATAGAGGCTATTCGAAAGATTCTAAATGAATAGGTAAAACTTTAATTTTTTTTCTATTAATGACATCTAATAACTGTGTAGCTTAAGATCTTTATGTAATTATGAAGGGCGCTTTATTAATAATAAAATGAAAAACTATGTCAATACAAAAATTTAAAAACAGCTTCGATCTAGTAAACTATTTATGCAGAGAAGATGTTTTAGGTGAGGTGGAAATAGAATATACACAGCTACGCAGTTCAACACTGGAGGCTTCCAGTTTTAACTTCGAATATCCCGACCTGCAGGAACATCTGGATAGTATTGCCTGGAACATCATAGAGAACAATGGCGCAAGCGCATCTTCGATACAGGTCATATTCTACCAGGAGGAAGATGAAGGAGAAGACTACAACTACAGTTTAGAAGGTACGGAAGAGGAATTTGATTTAATTAATGAGAGTATTCACAACCTAATCAAGAAGGCTTTAGGTCCTGATGTTTTTGCCGTTATTACTTTAAAAGGCTCAGATTATAATCTTAAGTCTACTAAAATATTGAAATGGGAATTTTTTAATTCTACTCCTGAAGGCGAAAAAAAGATAAACCTTTCTAAGGAAGAGGACGAGAAAATATTAAATGGAATTTTTTCTATTCTACGTGGGAAAAGTTCACCAATTGAATGTTTAGAAGAATATGAATTTGAAGTGGATGACGAAAGAGTGAACCTACTAGAAAAGGGCGCATTAATTGCAAATGCTATTCTCTCCCTTAAAGACGACATACCATTTGAACTGGATACTGAGAAATTGAAAAAAGCTTGACAATCGGTTATTAATTAACTAGAGATCATTGGCCGGTAGCAAAATCAATATGTATTATAAAATACTTGGAGAAGTAACAGCAATATTATTCTCAAATTTCAATCGGGGCCAGGTAGACCGAAAACATTTTAGTTTAAAATTGTAAAAAGGCTCAGAGTTTATAAGGATTAATATAACATTTTTATATACTTTTTTCTAAAATTTCAAATCAAAGTCTTTTTTGTAATTTCCATACATTTCATCAATTTTATTCGGAACAACATCTATTGGATCTGCATAAATCATACGGAGACCTGTCCCTTTTGTTTCTTCCGCAAATTTAGTCCTTTCCTTAATTATGGAATCATGGATACCTTCAATGTCGATTTCATGAGAATACAAGGTTTCTGCCCAAAACTTTATACATGTTGTTTTGTCGTTATACCTTTGCATTATATCTACAGAATAATTAGCTGCTAATCCGTGGTCTTTCCATAACTGAGCAAATGTTTTATTTTTTGAAACAATTACGTCATCTGATTTAAGTTTTCGGGGTCGCAAATTGAAAAGTTTTCTAAAAAAAGACCATTTTTGTGGTGAAGAATAGTAGTTCCTAACATATTCTATACATGCAAGCTCTTTATTATCAGGCTCCATAAGTTCAGTTAAATTTTAAAATAATTTATTTCTTTAAAATACCCCCAAACAAATTCTGTTTGTGTATTATACACGTCTAGTAGATACATCAATCTAATTTTATAAACGTGACCTCACAACTTTTACAAGTCCTTTGCTCCTGCACATACTCGTTTATATCAAACCAGCCTCCTGTTCTTTGCCAGATATCTAGCCCACGGCCCAATATAATTTTCCAGCCATTATCCATTTCTATATAACGGTCATGTATGAAGTCATCAAATTCATAAGTCAAAATTACGCCCATACTTTCTACAGAAAGAGCCATATTCTTAAAGGCATCCTGATTGTTTTCTAGATACTCTTCATCGCAAGTGGTTACGAGATGAACTTTTATTTCCTTTTCAGGATCTTTGTTATCAACGAGAAGTTTAATAAACTCCATAAAATTTCTTAGTTGATGAGGCATCCTAATATATGGATCTACTAATTTTATTTCTGTCGCGCCTATTAAATAAGCTCCGAAGAGATTTTCATAGGATATGCCTGACTGATTATCTCTAATAATTTTCTGCTTGGGTTCCAGCTCTAAATTTCCCGATGCCTCATTATCAGCGGGAACTTCTTTAATTTCCTCTGAATTGGTTTTCTTTTCTTTAATAAGAGTCTCACCAAAATCTAATATTTCTAGAGTCTCGATTTCAATTTTCTGACCTGAGCTTTTAATCGTATAGCTAAAATCAACTCCTTCAAAAGTTTCATCCATTTTCTGAAGCTGTTGCTTTACCCTTTTCCTACTTTCAATTGACAGGTCAAGCAGTTCTTTTGCTTCCTCCTCCTTCATTTCTACACTGGGATAAATAATCTTAGCCATCCCAGAAAAAGTTTTGGCAATAGAAGTTTTATCCCTAGTTGTTATTGAATCAGATAATTCAAAATACTGGGTATATTCATGAGTTCTGTCTTCACGTCTTAAATCCCTTAGAATTTCGGCCAGGTAATCTACTATAAAACCATAATTGGAAGTAAACATCTCATTTCTCAATTTCTGGATCTCCCATCCGGGAATATAGGCATGTATTCGATCCAAAAAAGCTGAATCATAATAGTCTTTAGGCAAAGCATCAAAAAGATCACTGTGTTTAAGCATAAAAGGAACAGAATGATCTGTATTACCTACAAAAGCCATTGAAGCAGAAGCACCATATACTTCGGTTCCCCTGGAAAAAGATTTATTGGCCATATAGTTTTTCATTATATCCACCAGGCCTCTATCTGAACGCTTGGTTTTACCTGCAAATTCGTCATAGGCTACAACATCCCAATAGCCTACAAGGCCAATATCTCCAGTACTATTATTCACAAAAAGTTTTGCTTTAGACACCTCTCCCCCGGAAATTAATATCCCATGCGGGGATAACTCCGAATAGATATGAGATTTCCCAGTTCCTTTTGGGCCCAATTCGATCAGATTATAATTGTTTTCTACAAAAGGAATTAGT
This sequence comes from Christiangramia sp., assembly GCF_029937855.1. Classification (GTDB taxonomy): domain Bacteria; phylum Bacteroidota; class Bacteroidia; order Flavobacteriales; family Flavobacteriaceae; genus Christiangramia. The sequence continues at coordinate 29,863 of NZ_JAPYPC010000008.1, read as the reverse complement.
CTTATCAGTTGAAGCAACTTTGTTCTTAAGGTAAATTCGCCAGGATTTAATCCGATGGACTGCATTAATAAGTCAATCCATTCTTCTTTCGAAAATTTAGCACGCTCTTCTTTGAATTCCCGTACATCTACATTTGAAATTTGTATCGGCTTTAATGTTTCTATCAGCCATGGAATATGATCTCTCTCATCAGACGGGAAATAAGCCAGGGTTAATATACACCACACCCCACTAGAAAGAAGTTTCTGATGGTCTTTAATTATTTCATCAGATATTGGGATCTGTTTTAGACCTAGGTTCGCAAAACTTGCTTCATACCTATCTCTTCTATCATTTAGCTTTACAGAAACTTTATCAATGATTCTGTGTGAGCCTTTTTCCCTAATTGTAGATTTTATGATTTGAGCCTCATCCCGATGCACGAAATGTTTCGAAATAATATTCTTTACAGTTTCTACTCCCTGGTTTATGGTTTCCTCATCATCAGTAGCACAGTATTGTCCTAATAAATACTCAAGAACGTATGTTGGAACAATCGCATTTCCCTTAACGAGTTTTGTGAGATCCTTTCGAACCACCTTTCCTCCAAAACTTTGATTAAGCTTTTGATCCAGTTCTTCCATATCTTATCGTTTTAATCGAAATCGCTCGAAAAAGTTATATTTAAAGTATAGTAAAAATCTTTATATTTTTTCCATTTGTTAGTACCTTCCAGTGGCTCCTCTAAAATCAGTCTTACCCTTTGATTTTTATATTTCCCACTTGCTTTTTTACTTAAATGAAACTGATGCTTAACCTCCCTTTGTCTTTCACTTCCTTCTTCTATATCAAAATTAAAAGTAAACTGATCACTTAAAAGTTCTCCATCTTCCGCATACAGTCCAGCCCTGATCTGCCTTGTTAATATTTTCTCACCTACTAATTCCTGTTGAATAAATGAGACGGGTAAAATATTGGTTGTAATGCGATCGGTCGATTTAATAATATCAATACTCACCTGACTCACGGTGTCAGTTCGCTTCCGCACTGCTGTTTTCAATAACGGAACTATTACTTCCTGAGGAGAGGCTCCTCCATGAATAAATCGGCTTCCTGCTCCTTTAATTCGAAGTCTGTTGATAGATTTTGGAATTAAAACCTCCAAACCGTCATTATTCAAATTTAGTTCTGAGGCACTGAATTTCTTTGATTTATCATCTCCTCGAAGATTTTGTCCAAGTACAAATCTTCTGTTTTCCTTCCATAAATCGCCTTCATACTCAGATAAACTAAAATCACTTTCATCGAGTTTATGATTTTGATAGATAAATCCATGATCGGCTGTTACAAATACATTGGTACCATTTAAACCAGATATTTTACGCAGGATATCTTTAATGTAAATCAATTCTTCTGCTACAGCTTCAAAAACTTTTCCTTCACTGGTTTTATCGTCCCCAGTTTTATCTATTCGATTATGATAGATATATATTAAATCATGATTCTTTACAAACTCTCTTCCTTCTCCACCAGATTTGGTCTTCATTTTCATTAGATCTTCTGCCAAAATTGCGGTGGCACGAACCCCAGAATTTGATTGTAGAATTTTAGAACGACCCTTTAAACCAGATGCGGACATTTCATCCACAATTAAACTGTCGCCACCTTCCTTAACCTTTAATTTGGAATGAGGAAGCAAGGATGCCATTCCTAATTGGGTATAGGAAGGCAAGCTACCTACCATGAATTCTAAATTAGACTCAAACCGATTTTCTGAAACTATCATTTCATGTAGTTCAACCCCACATTCAAAGCGCAGAGCATCTGAAATAATTACAAATAGCTTCTGATTTTTATCCAGGAGAGGTTTTACATGGTGTTTAAAAAATCCTTGTTGACTATCAAGTCTATTAGTGGGCCAGACTTCTATACCATCAATTATTTTTTGCCAGTTGTCATTAAAAGGCAATAACCAGGAATTGTTGTAGATCCTTTCTACCTTCTCAGCTAATTCCTGTAGGACATTATTATTTTTAGAAAGGCGGTAATTCCAGATAAATTTTCTGTAGGCGTAATCAACCTGATAAAATTCAGTTGTGTATTCCTTAATTCCATTTTCAAAACTACTAAACTGATGGTCTATATATTTTTTAACCAGGTCTATTAATTGTGCTCCTGACTCGATTGTATTATAGAACTCTGAATATTTTGGATACCAGAATTTATTTTCGCGCCTCTTGATAAAGGTCGCAACCTTTTCATAGTTAAGATCTTCCGCAACTAATTGAGAAACTAGTTCATGTATTATTCTCTGGTCAGTTAATTTGAAAATGTCGTCTGAAATTATTTCATCTAATTGGGCTGAATTCAACTTCTCCTCAATCTGGATATCGCCAGCTATTCTTTCTGAAATTTCCCCAAAATAATCCCGAAATGGAATTGTGTTTTTCCAAGTGCTTAAAATCAATCTCGATTCAATATTCAAATTATGCTTCTCTCCCAGGACGAAATTATGTTGGAAAAGATCTAAGAGGAAATCATAGATTGAAGGATTATCTGAGTGATAATTATAGACCTTAGCAATCTCGCTCCAGAAGAAGCTATTCAGATTGAAGCGATCTAGAAGCTTACCATAGTCCTTTGATTTGTTTATTACCTGAGCAGAATATGCCTGAACAAATTGATCCAGGTTTGTTGTTTCAGTATTAAACACGACAGATAACATTTTACATCGTATCTTCTGCTGTTCATCATCCTTAGTGATCAAAGCCTTAAGTTTCTGCTTTCGTTCCTTAGATTTAAAAAATTCTATGTGCTCCGCTACCAATTCTTTCAAGAAATAATCAAGACCTAATTCCTGAAGAAACATCGCTTCCTGATCTGTATGGAAAACATGATTGGCTAATTCCAGATCTAATAGCCAATTATATTCATTAACTGGTTTTTCAAAAGGGAGATAAAGAAGAAACTTTGTGTCTGGATGATTTTTTAGGATTCGATACTTTACTTCAAATTCATTACCACTTACCTCGAGTTTCTCCACCTGCTCTATCGCCAGGTTCTCAAAGATTTCGGTAAATTCTTGTTTTTCATCATACCAGAAAATGACTCTATTTTCCTTAAACCTTTTTTGAAGCGCTTCTGAAACTTTTTCCATACCCTATTCAATTTCTACCATTATTACTCTAATTACTTTTGACCAGTTATTCTTCCATTCACCTTTTCGCTTTTCAGTTCTAAAAAAAACTTTTGCTTCAAAGTCTTCTGCGAATGAGTTAATAAAGCTGTCTATTCGAGCTGTTTTTAAGCTAGTTATATATGGACTTGAAATAACAAAATAATTCGTTCCTTTAAATCTACTTTTTATAAGTTGAATAAGATTAGAGATGGAATACATTTCAACATCAAGTATATTCGAAAACAGATGTATATAAGATTCACCTTGGGATACAGCTTCCAAATCTTCGCCATTCAAGGAGTCAAAATCTTTATTAATAGTTTTTATTGAAGATAATTTTTGAACTAGATGTAATGCTGCTCTTTTTAGGCAGACATTCGAAGGCTCAATTAAACAAATTGAATTAATTTTTTCAGTACCAATTTCGTCTACTAATACCATGGAAGCTAAACCTTGTCCACAACCCCAATCAATGATCGAGGAATTGTCTATATAATCTGGTAATTTCGAAATTGCAAATCTCAATTTAGCAATGTGCATTTTACCATAAGCATACATATAGGCCAGCATATATTCCTCTTTATCTAAAATATTGACACCTCTGCCTAGGGCCTCGTAATATTTATCATCTCTAATTTCAGAATAAAGGATACGGTTCATTTTCAAAAGATTTTCTAATGAAAACTCCATTTTTAAAATTTCTTCAGAATAAGAAGTGTCTTTTTCAAGTAGAAGCCCACTGTCATAAAAGCTAAATACTCTATCGCGACCTAAGAATTCATCGAGGTGTTCTTGTATAGTATAAAAAAGATCAGTCTCATTCTCCAGGGTTATATTGAAAACTATCTTTAATATTCCATTGGCTAAAAAAGAATACTCTTTATTATCTATTGAAGCTAATATACTGTCTTTGATTGCATGAACTCTATGAGGAGAAAATTCAAAAAAGTCTTTTATAAATAGTGCGTAATAATTTACTAAACAAGCTATAACATCATCGTCTGAATGAGATTCTTCTATATAAGCTTTGTCCAATAGATCAAGGACAGTCGGCAGAGCCTCTTCAAGCTCCTGACGTGATCTTACTCTATACATATATTTAGAAGAAGCCTGAATAATCAAGCTTTTTTCTAGATTATTACTAGAAAGAAGATTGTAAAAACGTTCAAAAACAAATCTATCTCCGAGCCTTATAGCTGTTAATAAAAGTAAATTAAGATAAGCTTCATTTACTTGATTAGAAAAATCAAGATTAGAGATAATTGGATATCGTAGTATAATTTTCTCAAACTCTTTACGCCTTTTTTCTAATTCTTTATGGTTAATCAGTCCATAATAATCAAATAGTTTATCACCATTTTCTTCAATAAATTTAGAAAGGTCGTTGGTTGAATTAAGAGCTGACCTATATTTTTCTAGTAGCATTATTCTAGGTTATTTTTAATCTTTTCGATTAATTGATCCTTTTTTAAATTAGAAATACCCTTCAACCCCCTTTCCTTAGCAATCTTCTTCAGGTCTTTTACTGTTAAATCAGATAAATTTTCTATTCGATTAAAATTACCTTCAGATTCATGGGAAGCAACCTTAACATTTTTATTTTGGGCCCACAATCCACCAAGGTCTTGATCATTCGAAATACTTTCTTCAACCTTCTTTAAGTTCTCAGATTGTTCCTTCACGGTTTCTTCTGACTTAGGATTATTCTTCGCTCCTATATCCTCTTCCTCGGTTTTAATTTCGGCATTAGACAAATCCCAGGTTTTAACTACGGACTTCTCTTCTTCCGGATCTTGATATAAATCTGAGGTTTTTGACTTCTCAGGATCAATAGAAAAATTCTTTACCTCATATTTTTCCTCTTTCAATAGTTCATTTAGGTTAATGTTCTCAATTATATCACCTTGTACTTCTTTGATTATATCTGCATAATCATTTTTTACCTTTTTTTTCATTTTCTTCTCAAATTCCTTTTGATTAATCGAGAAGACTTCTTTCGGAAACCAAGAAATAAGTTCTTTAGATAATTGTCTTATTATTTTAATTAGACCTTCCTGATACCTGTTTTCTTTGGTAATAATAAGTGTATTAAGAATATTATAAGCCTCGTAATTAAATGGGACTTTTTCACCTTTCTGCCTTGGCACTATAGGATCTAAATAGCTAAATTCATATTGCGAAGAATTCTTATCTAGTACGAACTGATAAACTGACTCTAAAAGATAGAAATCTAGCTTTTGATCCATCCTAAATTTAACTTCCCATTCATTACCACCAATTTTATATAGGTTTCTTAGACTTTTATATCCATAATGAAGTCCATAAATCAGTCCAACTTCTTCCTTTACTCTCCAGTTTTGTTTGGTTATAAATGATCCTATAAGATCTACGGTTTTTTTCGGTTTTCCCTCACCATAATTATATAGTATAGATAAATTGTAAAGTAGACGATCACCTCTAAATTGTTCGGGATCTACGATATTAAATTTTTCTTTTAATTCCTTTCCTCTCTCCCTTGCGATATTTCCAAGGATATCGATCGTTATTTTTTTATGTAAAAATTTATAAATCTCAGTATCTCCTTGGAATATTTCGTGATAGGTTTTTTTATAATCTGGTTTTTTGGCCTTTAACTCTTCCTCAACTTTTTTATTAAAAAAGGAAAATGTAGAAATGTAATTAATAGGATAGTTAATTAATTCATCTTCATTATCAACTAAGGCAATCCGCATAAATGCCAGTCCTCCCAATAATCTATTAAATGCTCCTATTTGCTTGAGAACATTTGAATTATCCATTAAAGTTGGGTAATATGTTTTCTCCGGTATATCTAAAGACACTTCATTTTGTTCCTTTCCTTCTACACTAATCCAATTTGAAGGTACGAACCCTGCTCCATTTTCAATGTTCCAATGAATAATCTTTAATTTATCTTCATTAGGAAAATAAATTTTAATAATCCTTGAAATAGGTAGGAAACCATCTAAAACAAAATAATCATTTGAAACTTCCCTCAAAGAATCCTTTTCTCTTGCAGTCAATACCAATTCTATAGAAGTATCATAGTCTTTATGCCACTTTTTCTTTGACAATAACATTTGATCCGGCATCAAATCCTGTAGATCTTCCTTCCTCTCTGAAATAAAAGTAACAGGACATATTAGTGCACTCACAATTATTTGGGCAAGGTTTTCCGAATCGAGATGGTAATAGTAAGTATCTATCATAATAAAATTTTTAAAATGGCAAATCGTCTTCTTCCTCTATATATTGCCTTGAAGTATTGGTTGTTGTATTATTAAAAATATAATCGTAATCCACTTCTAATAAGTTTCGAGATAATGGTATCGAAATAAAATCAAGAGATGTTCTGTTATTACTTAAAGCACTATTATCTATTAAGAAAAGATTGGTTCGAGCTCGGGTAAAAACCACATAATAATCATTCTTTTCAACGATATCATAGTTATCAATAAAATATTGAAATTGGTTAAAGAATGGAACAATTACTGTATCGAATTCTAACCCTTTAGAAGATTTAAATGTAGTTACATGGATATTCTCGATACGCTCTATTTCTTCATCGTGGTTTGAATATTTACTACAAGTGTACCCCTCTTCCCTTATTTTGTCATACCAATATTGTACACTGTTTTGAAAAGGTACAAGAATTGCTATATTATGAGTTTCCTCAGCAAAAGATTCTAAAATATCAAATACAATTTTATCCTGAATAGTAAAATCTGCATTAGAACAAATCAATTTAGGCACCATAGATTCTTGGCTCCCAAACTGAATTAGATAATCAGGAAACATTGATTTAACGAATTGCGATATCTGTTTTGAATTCCTAAAATTCTTTCTCAACCTATAATGAGGGTTTTGAAATAAATTTTCCAGATCTTCTTCTTTAGTGCCGTTTGAATACAAGCTTTGATTATTATCAGCACTATAAGAAACCATATCAGATAAACGATTAATCGTGAAATATTTATTAATATTTACATCTTGAGCTTCGTCTATTATTATTTCCTCATATTCTGCTGAAGCTTCATGGATCGTCCAATGGTATGTCCTATTCACATGATCTCCTGCATCTTGATTGATTGTTCTCGCCGAGGAAGAAAGATATAGTTCAAGCGATTTTGTGTAAGTAAGCAATAAACTATGTCTTGTATCTGAATCATGATTACGAATATGCCTCCAAAGAGCCACTACACTCTTACCTGTGCCTGGACCTCCAGATACCGCTATAGCCGCTGGCTCATTCAAAACTGCCTGTTGTTCAATCGTTAGTTCCGTGATTACCGGTAAATTAAAATAATATGGCATTAAATAATAATTTAAGAGGCTGGTAGGGCGGCCGTGGTGGTTATTTTATTTGATTACTCTAAATGTTAAATTTATTCGTTCTGATACATTTTTTTTAGTCTTTGGCACCTGATGCTTCCAGAAATGCTGAAGCTCTCCTTTCATAATCAGTAGACTCCCGTGTTTTAAAACGATATCTACTTTTTCTCCGGTCTCCATATGCTTTAGCTGAAACTTCCTTTCGGCACCAAAATTAACCGATGCGATAACAGGATTTTTACCCAGCTCTTTTTCTGCATCTGTATGCCAGGAGATAGAATCGTTGCCATCACGGTAACGGTTCAGTAATACCGAATTAAATGATACCTCGGCCTCTGGTTCGATCTTTTTCTTGATTTCAAGAAGTTCCTTGTTCCATGGATGTGGATTAAGTGTGATACCTGAAAAACTGTAAGGCTTATCGTTATCTCCATACCAGGCAGTAAGTCTCGGAAATTTAATTTCCTTCCCATACATGTTCATGGATTCCTGCTTCCATTCAATATTATTCAAAAGAGATTGAAAATATTGATCTGCTTCAGGTTTATTGAAAAAGCCGGGTATATGGATATATTCTCCATTTCGAATTTCAAAATGAGTTTGGGTTTCTTCCTCGGGAGCACCGAATAAATCTAATTGATCCATATTCTAAATAATTGCGTCAGTATCTATCCAGTCAAACTTCTTCACTTTAGCTTTGGCCTTCTTATCATTCAAACCTTTTACTTCCTGGATCGCTTTTCCAAACTTGTTATAGTTCACCAACACCCCATCATCCAGGTCTATGGAAATACGCTCCGTAGCCAGGGGATATAATATCTCTCTTTCGTATTCCTGTAGTTCCAATAGAATAGCTCTAAGCCTGTCTTTCTCTTTGGCTGCTTTGGTTTGCTCTGTGGAGCTACCGGTTTCAATGATATGATCCAGGTGCTCGATACGGGCTTTGAGTTTCTCCCGGTATTCCAAGAGATAACCGTTAAGGATATTATTAAGCGTATCTGGAGTATAGCGATGCATATAGATAAGCACATTAAAGGAACCTTTTGGAGAAGAGAACATCCAGTAAATAGGTCGCTTTTTATAGCGTTTAATGTGGTCTTTGTAGAAATCCCTGACAAAATATTTACGAATGTCTTTCCCTATACACTCTTCTACAAAAGCCAGGTTTTTATCAAAATTTTCTTTTCCAAAAGAAGCTTTTAAAAATTCATAAAAACGGCCAACGATATCGTCTTCAAACCATTCATCATCCAGCACTGGGATTATATTATCATCATCTGGTAGGAAAGCAACATCAGCTTCTCTTTTACCAATTTTCCTTAAATACTCTTCGAGGGTTTCTCCCTGATTGGCTAAAATTAGTCCTTCTTTATCCAAAGAATAACGACCAAACATACAACCAACTGCATAACTTATAAATTGGGAAAAAATTTCCTTTTGATCAAAAATTAATTGCCCATTAACAACATTCGCTTCATCCTTTAGAATGGTAATATCTTCAAGAGGTACTTTATAATTTAACTCTTCCTGCATACCATAAATTTCAGTAAAGATCCTATTTAAATCTTCTTCAATAGAATGGATTTTTAGGAATTGTAATTCCCAATATTCTTTATAATTGAAAAGTGTTTTTTCTATATCATTTGTTTTATGACTGATAAGTTCATTAGAAGAAAAATCCCAGGAATATTCTTTTTGATTCCAATCTTCTTCTGCAATTCCAATTGCATCTTTAGTTAATTTTTCAATTTTTTCCTCTTCGAATTGAGTTAAATTTGGAAAAGGAATTTCACCCATATTTCCAGTGGTAAGATTTGTAGTAGCACTTAACAACTTAAGAATTTCCGAGGTAATGATTGTATTAAAATAACCTATATATAAGTATGGTTTGTCTGATATGAAAAATGGCGCTGCATCACCTGATATAATACCTTGCTTCAGAAACCTAGCCTTTATAGGACCTGACGAAATTTTACTCCATGTAATTCCTTCTTTTAAATATAATTTTTCATTAGGAATTATAGCTTTTTCTATTCTTTTAATCCCTTCACCATTGTTCTTCCAATCTATAACATAATTTAAGGTGCCAAACCATCTAATATTTGTTCCACCATCATTGTATAAAAACCATTTTTTATTCTCGTTAAGACTATTTTCTCTACTCTGATAGCCGAATTGTGTTTTAATCTGGTCGATTTCAAACCAACGCCTTTTAAATAGATCTGGCAAACCAGGTTGTAATCCTCTTCTAGCTACTCCAAGTTCCCCAATAAGCTCACTTTTCTCGAAATTCTCTAGAGCCTTTTTAGTTAACCAATATCCAATTCTCGTTCCTGGAACTTTTAGGTAATTTAGTTGCTGACTAGTATATCTATATTCACATTTTTCATTTTGTAATCCTTCAAGATATTTTTCTTTTTTTTGTTCCGATTTATCATAATCAACTAGCCGAAAATATATTCCATTTTCAGTACTATTAATTTTAGTTAAAGTAAAAGCTGCATTTTGCACAATTTCGCCGCCTATTTCAGGAAAAGTTCTAGGCCCTAAATGAAGAAGAGTGTCTATTAAAATATTCTCTAAAAGCTCTTTTCTTAGGTATTCAAAACTACTTAAGAACATCCAGGAATGTTGGTTTATCATTCCAAGCAATCCTTTTGGTTTAAGCGCCTCTAAACCAGCCTCCATAAAGCAGGCCATCAAGTCTTTTTTACTCTTTGGAAAATGCTTTTTTACATAAGCTAACAGGTTTTTATTCATAGCACCACTACCCATATAAGGTGGATTATCTACTACACAGTGATATTTCCTGGCTAAATTCGTTAACTGGATTACAGCAGTTTTAAGTCTTACCAACAAGTCTTGAAGGAAAATATCTGAATTCTTCTCGAGTTGATTTTCAATTTCTTTCAATCCAACTTTAAGCAACTTAAGAGAGCTTACGGGCTGAATTAGAGAACCAAAGTTTGTGGCGCTCTCGATCAGCTCGAGATCCCGCTGAAATTCTTTTGATTTATCCATGAATACCTTTGGCAATACTTTGGATAATTCTTTCTTAGTAAAGCTCACATCTTTAAATTGAAGAATATTTGGCTTCAAATCTCTTCTAAAAACCCTTCTATGATAAGCCCTGGCTTTCATCATCAGGGCAAATCCAGCCAACTGAGCCGCCCGTTCATCAATTTCAAAACCAAATAGGTTTTTTTCAATAATCAATTGTGGAATTTCGCTAGGGTTATAACCTTCCTCTTCATATATTTTGGATAGCAGCTCAAAACCATACACCAAAATGTGACCACTACCGCAAGCCTGGTCTAAAAGTGTAATTTCTTCAACAGAATCGATCTTTAGATAATCTTCCGCTTCCACAGATGGAGATTCGATAAAATACTCCATATGATCTCGAAGACCCGATTTTGGGTTATTCTGCAGCCACAATTTTCCAACGGTATTTTGTACCATATATTCAACAATCCACCTGGGGGTAAATAACTGGGTTGCCGCAGGAATATCCTCCTTTTTAACCTTGGATTTGGAAGCAAAGACCTCATCCTTTTTCTCAGAAATATAAAACTGATATAACCAACCAATAACTTCAACTTCCTGACAATCCTCTTTCACCATCCCATCAATAAATTCATGGATAATGGAGAATTCACTGGTTAGATCATCGGGTAACAATAGCTCGGTGTAATCATCGATCTTTTCAAAAAGAAATGGGAATACGGAATGCAGTTGGTTACAGGCTCCAATTAATAACTCCTTATATACTTCATTCTGGGCATTCGAACTTGGTATCTTTCCGTCCAAAAGGTCATAAATATGTTCTTTATTTACCGGGAGCTCGTCCGGAATATGCCCCTGCCTGGCATCTTCAAGTATCTCAGGTAAGGTATAACCATCCTTTGGAGTGACGATCTTCACCCCGGTGGGCTGGTATTCGTTTACATCCATAAACCTAAGTGCCATCAACCGGTTAAACCAGGTATAGGCTACATTGTCTATTATTTGCTCTTTGGAAGTATTCTTAATGGCATCTTTAAGGCTGTTCAAAGCTACTGCCTTTTCCCTTAATTCAGCAGAGTCAGTCGTTAATACCAGTTCCATTCTGGAACTTACCTGTTGCAATAACTTTCTCCTGGCCTCCTGAGCAAACTTTTTGAGTCGGTTGGTATTCATTAAAGCGAGATTCTTTTATTGTTTTTTATATGCTGTTTTAAGCATTTACGAAGGGTTTCTACATAATCATCTACATCCTCTTCTGTTTTAAGTTCAGTTTTATCAAACTGCACCCTGATGTTCGATCTTTTGATATATCGTGCTGGCGGATCTCCGGCACCTCCATCCTTAGAATCTTCTTCAGCAACCAGCTTCAGCATTTCATTCAGCTGATTTTCAAAATAATAATTTTCGGCCCTGTGGCTAATATGTCTTATCTGGGAAATATATCTCTCTTTCCTTATCTCCTCTTTAGCCCTTTCAAAAGGATCTAATACCTTTTCTTTTTGTTCTTCACTCAGCTGAGAGAACTCTTCCTTAGATTGGAAATCAGATACCAGCTGATCTATTTTTGAACTGGCTTTTTTCCTTTCAGCTTCAAAAGTATCTTTTAGCTTTTCAATTAAGCGATCCTTGACTTCCTTTCCTTCCCTGATTGAATTTCCCTGGTATGGTTTCGGATTATTTTTGATCAGATCATTTAACTGATCAAGCTCCTCTCCTTCCACGTATAGAAAATTAGATGTGTCTCCCTTAACAAGTTGACGTATCTCATCATAAATCTCCTTCTGGTCACTGTTCATGAAGGTTTTAATGGGGGTCAGAAGCTCTTCCTTGGTATCTAAAAGCTGATCCTCAAAATCATCCAGGTCATTCAAGAAGTAATTATAATCTTTCTTAGTCCATCTTTTTAAATTGTCTGCAAATGCATTCAAACTGGCAAGAAAAGGGTACTGATTTTCCTGTACCTGTAACTGACTAACTTCCGCCAACATTCCCTGGAGCTTCTCCTTAAAGGCTTTGGCTACTTCCTTACCTTCATTATAAGAGCAGGTTTCGTCAAAGGCATCACGATAAGCATCTTTTAGAGCCCTGATCTGTTTTGGGTCGATCTCTTCCTGAGGCTCAAGAAGCGTATTGTTATGATAGGAGCTATTGATTAGAGAATCGATAACATCCTGATCTTCCAGAATATTTGAATCCTGCTTTAGTTCAATTTTCCCTCTGCGATATAGCTTTGCAACTACCGTCCAGATCGCGTTAGGATACCAGCCATAAGGTTTTCTGGTAAATACCTCTTTAATATCTGAAAGTGAAGTCCTGTCAGATCTTTTCTTTCTTCTGTTGATAAGACTGAAGATTTGATTTTCAGCTTCAGACATGGTAGAATCATCAGTTCCAAACAGATCATCCTGAGGATTTCTAACCACACTTCGAATGGTGTCTTCACTGAATTGGGTACTGCCCAGCATTCTCAAGTTGGAATACACATTCTTTACAAGATCCTGGAAGGCTTTTACTACCCTGGTTTTACCATCGGAAGTTGCTCCCATCTCATGCTTGTTTCCATTCAGAAAGACGGTGGATTCAGATAGCAATTTATTGGCGAGCTCTTTTAAATTCGACTTTCGCCTGACATTTAACTGGCTTTTCTCTGCTAGAATTCTGCTGACTTCTGGTCGGTTGGAAGTAGAACGGTTTTGTTTTACGTATTTATCGGTCTTCAAATACATCTTCAAATCCTTGATAAAATTTGAATCTGGAGGAAGAACCATTTTCATCCCCGTACTTCCCATTGTTTGAGATTGCAGATAGGTTGTATTAGAATACTCGGGATAATTTTCAGTAATCAGTTCAATTTCCAGTTCCTTTTCCCTACCCAAAATAACGCCATCGATCTTGCTGGTAAAGTCGTAATCCTGTTTGTTTTCGAGGTATTTTATCCTATTATCTCTAATGATCTCATCGAATAGTATTTCCCGAAGTAATTGGGTTACCTGTTGTTCATCTACATCGGTATTCTTTATTTCCTGCTCTACATCCTTTTCATCATCTGTTAAGAATTCATAGTTATCTCCATTTCGTTGAATATAACTTTGGTTCTCCAGTTTATTCAGAGCCTCCTCAATTTTTCTTTCATGCTCTTTTAGATCCACATCCAGATCATCAAGCATCAGTACAGAAATATTCCTTTTTGTGGTCTTGAAGTTATTGAAATACTTTACCAGGAATAATGCTTTTAGGACTTTGACTGCAAAAGGATTGTCAAGGTTTTTCTCAGCAAGATTGATTGAGCTTTGCATTTCACCTCTTAGCTCGTTCTTAATTCCGCTATACATTTTATCGAAACTAACCAGAGTACGCTCATCACCATTCTCTATCTGCTGTATTACCTGCTGAAAGACTCCTAACATAGATCTTTCTCCAACTGAAGAATGTTTCCCCTGGAAGGCATTATGGGAAGACAATGCTCTTCTACATTGCTGAAACAAATCGAATTGATACGGGACAAAAGGAAATTTATTGGCAAAATCTTCCTGTCCCTTAAACCCTTTGAATTGAACTCCTGCTTCGGAGAAAGACAATAAGGTTTCTAAATGAGCATTTTCCTTTTTGTATAAGGTTATTAAATGCTCTTTTGCGTTATCCTTCTTTTTAAGAAGTCTTTTTTCAATTACTTCGTCTACATTGGCTGAAGTAAGAGGCACTTTTAATTTAAATCTGGCCTGGATGCGGGAAAAGTCATTCTCCTGGGCTTTGGTCATATCACCAATCACCTTTTCCATATCTTCCTGAGAAGTAACCAGTATCCAGGATCTTCCTTTTGTTTTAGTTGCCAGGGACTCGGCAATGGTTTGCAGGTTAAGCATTAGCTTGGTATTATCACTAATATATTGCCCTACCTCGTCAACAAAAAAATTGAGTTTAAAGCCTGAAGGTTTAGTATTGATATATTCATTTACCCGGTGACTGAAATCCTCAATGGACTGCTTTTGTTTATCTTCCATCTCGTCCAGGATATCCTCGTATTTTGAAGCATCCTTGCCAAATATTTCACTTAAAACCTCTGCAACATTATCGGTAACCATGGGGTCGAAATAGTCTATCCGGGCATCTTCCCAGGGCTGTCCGTGCAGCTTTTCAAATTTTGATTTGAAGTCGGCATATTTCTGCTGCTTATCAAGCCACATTTCAAATTCTGCTACGTGAGGTTGAAAACCATAATATCCCAAATGATCAAAAAATACTTTATAAAAAACGGAAAGAATGGCATTCTCATCTGCCTTCGAAGTTATTTGAGCCTGTTGATCTATATTGAACAAAATAGCTTCTGAAGGAATTCTTGTTGCAGCGAGAACATCTCCTTTAAGCATTTCATCATTTTCAATTTTTTCAGCAAATAACTCACCGCACTTATAACCATCAACTTCCTTGTTTTCTAGAACATAAGATAGAATTTTAAGTAGGTGAGATTTACCAGAACCAAAGAAACCAGATATCCATACTCCATTTACTCCATTGTAATTATTGTAAGCCTGAAAGAGCTCACGGATCTTCTTTGAAATTTCATCGGTAATTACATATTCTGCAATTTCGGTAGAGATATGATCCCTGTCATCTGCCTTAATTACCGTTTCAATAGGTCGATCTACAGGTTTTAAAAAGTATTCTTTAATTGTCATGGTTAGGCTTTGATTGTATTGATATTAAAAGCTCGGTAGTAGTTATCATCTTTAAGTAATCCAAATAGATTGAGAGAATGTCCATTATACTCTCCCGGAAAAAAAGCAACCGTAGGGCAATCCTTGGCAACATTCTGAAGGTTGTTGAGCACATTATGTGACCGAATAAAAGGATAGCAGGCTCCTATTCCAGTGAGAAAATAAACCTTGGCCTCAGATTCATCGATCATCTCCTTGATTTTAGGCATTAGAACCTGATGGATGTTAAGAGAGGACTGTAAGGCCCTTAAAAATTTATCTTTGGATTTACGCTGTTCCACCCTGAACATTCTTTCAATTCCTCCTTTAGCTTCCAGAATTTCACAGGCAATATCGTAGAGATTCAATTCCAGAACCTTTACGCCCTGTGAATTAAGTTTATTCTGAAGAAGCCTGATATTAATTTTTACTTCGTTTTCTTCCTCCGCTTCATACGTAGAAATAAAGAACGGGATCTCCCCGCCCAGGCTTTGTTTTTTCAGGAAATTAGAAGAAGAGATCACCTTAAACAGATGATCGAACTTTTCGTTTATATTGGTCATTATAATTGGTTAGTATAATTTTCCAGATCTATGTCACTGACTAAGAATATTTTCAACCATTCTTTATCATCCCTGCTAATAGCATCAACAACTTCCTGCTGGAGTAATTGAGGTTGGATTATCCTTTCTTTTGTATTGTTGATCAAACCAGCCTGCTCCAGAATTCTGAAGGTAACCTGCTTGATTTTTTTTGAACTACTTTCAGAAAGCTCTTCTATTTCACGGTGTAGCTCTTGCTTTCTACGCAGGAAGGAAATATAATCTCCTTCGCTGATCTCATAATCAAATATCAGATACTTCTCCCGTAGAACTTCAACGGTAAAATCCCTGATAAACAGATAGGTTTTACAAGCCGCATAAAACGTCATATGCTTCTGAATTTCAAGACTCCCTTTAACCAGCAACTTCAATTGCTGTTCATTAAGGAACACCAGGCGTTTTTTAACCTCCCTGTAAATACGTTTACCAGTTGCGCTTTTTCCTGCTCCCAATTCATTTACATAATCAGGCTCGGTCCCATTTAAAATATGCTCACCTACAAGCACCATCTCATTCAATCGTAGAGAAGATGAAGTATATGCGAAGTCATATTTTTCAGGATTCATTATTTCAGCATTCAAAAACCAAGATCTGTTTAATCGTTTTCAATTGACAATGAATAAAGTAGGGTGAGATCGTTGTCAATTTAATTAAGATTTAATTATACAATTCTTACTTAGGATAAACAAGAAAATGGGAATGTTAATTTTTTCTATATACTTAACGATGCTATCCGATAGAAATTCACCCTACACAATTTCTATCCCTTAAATTTTTAACCTTATGCCAAGAACCTATTCTTCATCAATAGATGATGATTTTCCTAATGTAGGCTTTACTCAATGGGCGCCATACCCTACAAAATTATTTAATAACCTCAATGCGGATCAAAAAAGGGTTTTTCAAAAGCTTTTAAATAAAAAACCTGGTGAGTCTTTTGATATTGAAAAGGAATTATCTGCTATAATCAAGCCCCTAAAGGGCATGTTTCAGAAAAAACTCACCTACGGGGAAATTCTCCAAAAAATAATTAAACATTATAATTTACCAGGTACTAATTCATCAGTTAAAAAGATGGAAGAGCAAATACTCCTACATAAATTCCAGGAAAATTATGATAAACTATCTCCGGAGGAAAAAAAGAAGTTCCAGGATCAACTCAATAAAGTGCTTGAAAATCAAAATCTAGAAAATTCCCAATTAGCCTCCTTAGGTACAGTGGGAGCGCTTGCTTTAGCAGAACTCTCGGGGATGGGTTTGTATATTATGGCCTCAACTTTGGTTGGTGGCCTTACCAGTTTATTAGGAATTACTCTCCCGTTTGCTTTCTATACAGGCATGAGCTCTTTCCTAGCTTTTGTAACCGGACCGGTAGGTTGGGCAATTGGAATAGGAGCCTTTGCTTACTCCATACGAAATGAGAGTTTAGAAAGTATATCAAATAAATTCACGACTACTTTTACAGCTTCAAAAAATTTTGTTAGAGGCAATTATGAACTTGCATCGGTGATCATAGTTCAAATATGTGCATTTAGAATAATCTTAAATCAGGAAAAAAATAAAGAGATCGAGGTTCTAAATGCTAAAATTGTTGAAGAAAGAAAGAGAAAAGAGAAGGTTTTCTCGAAAGCTGAAATGGTTGAAGTGCAATTACAGAGGATTCTTGAAGAGAAGAAGGCATTAAATCAAAAATTAGAGAAAATTTCATCTTCTATTCGAAATAGTGAAGAATCAATTAAAAATTTAAAGTCTAAATTAATATAACCTAATAAAAAATCAAACATTTGAATTATGGGAAGATCAGAATTTGATATTAATGCTTTTAAAAAGGCATTCGAAAAAAATGAAGAATCAAATAAGAAATTATTTCAGGATAAAAATCTGAAGCACATTCTTATTAACTACAGGAAGGGGGATTTAAATAATAAGGAAGTTGTAATAATAACCCTACGCAATTCTTTAGGGGAAAAAGACTATATCGTTCCTAACACTTCTCAGCTTGCCATGAGAAGTCAGTATTATTGGATAAATAACATTAAAAATTACCTAGAAGAAGGATTGACCCAGGAAAAATTAGTTAATCCGAAGAATTTCATAGAGTTAAATATCAATGGGGAAATCTACCAGGTAAATAAGGAATTAATATAATGGCTGTTTTATTTTATCAAATTGGAATTTTTCTAATTATTCAAATTTCCTCTCTATTTGGAAATAGTGCTAGAAATACC
This sequence comes from Christiangramia sp., assembly GCF_029937855.1. GTDB lineage: Bacteria > Bacteroidota > Bacteroidia > Flavobacteriales > Flavobacteriaceae > Christiangramia. Next base: position 11,826 of record NZ_JAPYPC010000008.1, on the reverse strand, counting down.
GCTATTGGTTTAATCTCATTGTTTACCCTTTTCCAAGTGTTTACGTCTTGGTTGTTAGCTTTACAATTTATCACCATTTACATTTCCTATGAAATATCAAAAGGTTTGATAAGTAAAAACTCCAAAAGCAAAAATTCATATGAACCCAATTACGTAACCTATAGCTTCAGGGAAAACGGAGGAAGATCAGTTACAATGGTTGATTTAAATGATAAAAATTTAGACGGAAAAATCCGCAAAAGAGCGGAATTACAAAATCAAGTCAAAGAAGATTCTAACAGAAGATATGAAGAAGATGCTGAATACAAATCATCAATTGATGCCGTCATAAATAAAATGATGTCTGGATCTGCAAAAACTTTTTCTTATAAAAGCGAGGAAATAAATCTTGATACTAAATTTTACTATATAAAGCGAAGTAAAAAACATGGTCCAATAACTGCAAAAAGACTTATCCACTTGGTCGAAACAAATCAACTAAGCAAAAATTGTTTCGTTCGAGAAGAATCAAACAATACGTTTGATAAAAGAGCTATAGAAATAATAGAACTTCTCCAATAAAAATTAATGAAACGAATTAATAGTGCCATTGAAGAGTTAAAATCCTTACAAATCAGTGATGGTATTTCGATGGCTAAAATTAACTGGTGGCTTTTAAAACATGATAAGCTCTACTCCTACTGCAAGGAAAACTGGAATAACGCATCCTGTTTTGAAGAACTACCATGCTTCCATACCTTAAATTCGGTTGAGAATAAATTCCTTGATTTTTATAAGAGCCTGGAAGAAGTAGCAGAAATGCATAAAAAGGAAACCTACTTTCAGGATCAGTTAGAATTGCTGAAGAAGGTGGAAAGTGATTCCCCGGCTCTAATGCAATGGCTTAAGAAAAATGAAAAATTAGGAACAGAGGATTTTTTTACTTTTTGGTCAGAATGGTTACAGGAACATAATAGTATAGAACCCTTTCTCCCTCAATTCGAAGATGTAAAGGTAAAACTTGACCCAAAGGAATTTGAATTTACAGTCCGATTTCTGGAGGAGTTTGACAGGTTATATTGGACTTCTGATATTTGTTCAGAGTTACCGTAAGGAGTCATTCACGTAAAAAATTATTGCATCAGTAATTGCTTGAGATAGTTTATCCAATAACTATGAAATATATTATATGCAAGAATTTCCGTAAATTCAAAATATTAATAATATGTGCTATCGTACCAAATTGAATTCCAGGCTTGCTGCCATTGAACGTTCGTTTGAAGCTCGTTTTGTAGAGCCTGAACTGTTTTCTCCCATGGATGAGATCAACGCATTCACTTTTATGAAAACACCGGTAATTACCGATGAAAATCATGGAGAAATCCAAATGTTCAACTGGGGATTAATCCCATTTTGGGCAAAGGATGATAAGATCAAAAAAATGACCCTAAATGCCAAGATTGAAACTGTTTCAGAAAAACCGGCCTATAGAAATTCTGTCAAAAATCGCTGCCTTATCATAGCTGATGGTTATTACGAATGGCAATGGCTGGATTCAAAAGGTAAGGAAAAACAGAAATATTTACTAACCCCTAAAGACCAGGAAATATTTGCCTTTGCAGGAATTTATTCAACCTGGAAGAATCCTGAGAATGATGAATTAGTAAACTCCTACTCTATCGTAACAACCGAAGCCAATGAGTTAATGAGTGAAATCCATAATAATAAAAAGCGAATGCCGGTGGTGCTTAAATCTGCAGATCATCAGTCATGGCTCACAGGAAATGAAGTTTCAAATTTTGCATTTCCGTATGATGTAGAATTGGAAGCAAAACCGGTTTAGGATAGAAGACTAAAAAGGGCTGGTTTCCCTTACCCCACTTTCCGTAACTTTCCAAATTCCATCTTCCTGTATCAATTTGAAGATCTCTGGATTATCTTCAAAACTGGTGCTGAATTTAACCCAGGCAGTTTGATTTTCTATTGATTCATCAAGCACTTTGAAATTTGATGTCAATGAATTTTGAGCTTCAAACATATCCTGTACAGACAGAAAAGATTCATAACTTGCTGCAGTGGTATATTTTTTCAACTGGGAGTTATCCTTAGCATAAAAACTCTCCACGACTTTTTGAGCGGTCATGGCAGGACTCATCTGAGATTCAGCACAGGAAACACAAATAGCCAGAATCAGGATAAATACATAATTTTTCATATTAATAGAAATTAGGATTATTAATGAAGCGCTGTTTAATTTTCATTTTCATATTTCGTTCGCCATTCTTTTCATTTAAATCAAGCATTACTAATTTATCATAAGCAATGGAGAATTTTGGCATTACATATACAAACCGAGCGCTTTCCCCCACTCCAATCTTATTCGGCATATCATATTTGAATACCGGATCCAGAATCAGGTTTTGCATGGACTTCCTTTTTCCATTTTTTCGGGTTTTTACCGAAACCTTCAAAAAGTTGACTTCATAATCTATTGCCGACCTGTTCTGTATTGCCATCACAAAATATAAATGCTCGTTATGGAATACGATATTTTCAAACTTTAAAACCACCTTTTCATTCCGCTTGCGAAGCATTCCAGACTTTATATTTTTATTCAACAAATAAGAACCAAACTTCTGAAAATAAAGTCGGTCATTCAATGATGGTTTAATTTGAGTATTGAGAGGTGAATCAGTCTCAATTTCAACATTTTCAGGCTTAGCCACAACCCGGTAAACATTGCCAATACTCCCTGATTTTTCAATAAAATAATTTAGGTTTTGAAGCTCTTCGGAATACTTTACAATATACGAAAAAATAGCACCTGAATTACTGATAACCAGTAAATTACTTTCTTTTCCGGGAGTTGCCTGGAGCAGTGCAAATGTTTGTTCTTTTTCCCTGTTATAGGTCAATACAAAATTATCGGAACCCGCAATTCCCTGCTGGATTGGCTCTGGAAAAAATAGGGCCACATTCTTTGTATCGTTAGCAAAAATGGTATCCAATCGGGAATCCTTGGAATTGTGAAAGGCTCCGATCTGGGCTTTTACAATTGCAAAAGGAAAAATGAGAATGATTGATAAAATGAGTGAATTTTTCATGATTGTAGAATATTAATGAGCCTTTAAAATGAGCTTATAGTTATTGGTAATAGTGACTTTGATATTCTTATTATTTCTTTGGAATATGTCTTTAATTCCTGAAACCTGTGGAACTCCCGCTACATTGATATCCTCCACCACATCTCCTATGACTTCCCTGGTAGCATCGTTGCGGAAACTATTTTCAACATAAATCCCTTCGCTGCCATCCTGAAGGTCATAAGCTTTCAATTTTACCGGTTGATGTTGAATGTTTTCAATTTCAATTAATGCCCTATTCGGCTTGAAACTGATAAACCCGTAAATGAGGGTATTTTTCTGAACAGGTTTACCGTTTATCTTTGCATTTTCTATAAGGCGCATTCGGAGTCTGGAATTAGTTTTGACCACTTGTTCGCCATCTACTTCTGCGTAAATAAATGGGTCTGTATTGATTGATGCTTTTTCAATTTCATTTTTTAAAGGTTGAGAAGCGAAAAATAACTGGTGTTCCAGCCCAATTTCCTTAGCTGACAGGCTTTCCTTTGTTTCCGGAATAATGGAATCGGCTATTTGTACTTCAGGCTTTTTTAAATCAGGTTTCGTCTTTCGATAGCTGTTCTCGCTGTAATTGATCCTGCCAGATTTATAGATACTATCAACGATACGTTCCTTTTCCTTAATTTCAAGGTCTGGATCATAAAACCCCAGGGAATCAATTAGTTTTTCGTCATAGATACTCGGAGCATTGGTTTCCCTAACTTCCCTGAGTGCATTAATTGCGTCGAGTTTAGAATTGTATTGCTCCTGCTCTTCTTCCAGTTCCGGCACATTAGTTTGCTTCAATGACTCAGATTCTTCAGAACCATCACCTAAAACCAACACGGAATAAGACACGATAAAAATGATAACAAATGCCAGTATACTTCCGAAGACTACTTTATTCTTTTCTATTTTCATATTCGATCTTTTTTAAACTGTTTTCAAAATAATTGGTTATTAAAATTCCGTGAGTATTATTGGGAAAATTCCGATCCACCTGAATCAGATTACCGGTGGTTATCAGTTCATAGGTATCAACAATACTTCCACGGTTAATTTCAAAGATGGTTGTGGTTTTAAATTGGAACGGCTCCTGTTCAAGGTCTAGTTCAGAATTTATGCTTAACACATTTTGTACTAGGGAATATTGAAGTAAGCGGTTATAAACGCCATCGGCTTTTTTCTGTCGGTAAACATTGTCCACCGAACTGTTCCCTAACCAGAGTGCTTTCTCAAGGTTCTTTTCGTAATTACTGGCATCGATATCATAAAAATATTGATGAAATAATTCCAGGTGTGCCAGGGCTTCTACTTTTAAATTTTCTTTCTGATCTACCCACTTTAGCGGAATTACCGCTCCATCTGTACTTACTGCAAATGCATTGTTAAGAGCTTCACGGTGTATGTTATATACCAGCCACCCAGAAAACAGGCTGGTGACGACTGCGCCGCATACCACCGTAATTACTATAATGCGATTGATCTTTAAAACACTGAAAATATTGTGATATGCTGTTCTCATTATGCTGTAAAAAGTTTAAATGTGAATGATGTTGCTCGTGTGTATAATTTAAATTTCAAAAACACGATAAAGGCTATAGACCCGGCTTCTACAATGATTTTTATTATTCCATTATCGGTTGATGATCCTAACAAATTCGACCAGAAGTTGATATTAATTTCCGCATAGAGAGCATTTACAAAAATGTTTACCAGGAAAAAAGCAGGAACGAGCATATAAACCGCCGCATACATCCTGAAAAAATTATAGGCCATACTTCGGAATTTCTCAAAAACGGCCAGGCTGATTACCAAAGGAAAAAAAGCCTGCATGATTCCAAGGAGAAAATAGCGTTCCGCCAGAAACAAAGGATAAATAAAAAGGTCTAATACCCATAAAAACAATCCGATTATAAATGATAGTACTTTTACAGGGTAAAGCGGAGTTACTAATGCCTCATACAACAAAGCCATCGCCTTTTTTGCTGCTTCAATGGCACCTACATCCTGCTCGATATCAATATCCTGCAACTGAAGCGGTATAAGCGCAGGTGCAGTATCACGATAATTGGTTTCAATCGCTACCAAAATACCATCAAAGACACCCAGCACCTCTGTTGAGAATATGACCAGTAGAACGATCACAAAATTCTTAGCGAGTTCTCCAGGACTCAAACCCCAGGTATATCCATCCCTGTCCGCAATTCCTTCATTATATTTTTTGAGAATATTTACCAGAAAAAACATGACCCCGAGACTTTTCATCCCGGCTATGGTGTATTGCGAAAAATCACTGCTTTTGATAGTTTGAAAAACAGCATCCACATATTCCAGTCCTATTCCTAAAAATATACCCATAGCCGTTTAGTAATCAGTTTCCCTATTGTTGATTTTATCCTGCATTTCCCGAAAGGAAATGATATCGCGATAGCGTTGGGTCTTCTGAGTGATCTCGGCCACCATTTCTTTAGAATTCATTTCTTTTTCTTTAAGGATGGCCGCTCTTTCAGCATCGGTCATTTTTAAATAATCGCTGGAAAGTATCTGGTCTATAAAATCCAGATCTTCCAATGAGTTTTCAATAATAGAATTAAAGGAGTCTGAAATACGGGTCACTTCTTCCGGTTTGATATACGGTGAATTCAGGATCTCCCTGAGATCGTCCCGAACTATATCAAATAGCCGTTGATTATTTTCCGTGATTTCCTGGACCGCTTTCAATTGTTTTACCACATTATTTACTTTCTCCAGATTTTCCTTTTGTTGTTTAAGGAAATCCACTGTTTTCAATAATTGTGAGGTTTGTTTGGCCGATTCTATAAGCGATTTTGCAAGACTTATAAAATTGGTGTTGTCATAAACTGGCATTCCCTGACTCGCAACTCTTGCGGGCATGATTAGGGCAATAACTATCGCCAGCGCTGCAATTTTAGTTTGATATTTCATAGTTTGATCTTTTAGATGTGAATTCAATTATTGCTTTTTCCATATCAGAATATTTTTCATAAAGTCTCATAATCTCTTCATTTTCCCAACCATCGGTCAGGTACGCTGCATAAGCTTCTTTCGGAACTTCCAGGCGGAAAATATTGCTCTCCTTACCGATCTTTATAAATATTTCAGTGTATATCCTGGGGCCGACAAAGTTGTTTTTAATGGATTTCAGCTGATTTAAATCATGCATTGAGAGGTTCAGACGTTTTTTCAACTCGTCATATCCTTTTTCATTTTGAAGGCTGTAAATGACCTGAGTATTCTCCAGGATACTTGCTGAGGTGGAATTATTGGGAAGCTGATTGATAGATTGAAGAATGATCCCTATCGCTCCATTCTGTTTCCGAATAGCCTGGTAATAAAACTCCACGCTTTCCAGGACGTTTTCGAATTTCAGTTGTTTGGCAAATTCGTCAAAAAGGATAATTCCCTTTTCAGCACGGTTTCTCCAGATGGTCCTTTGTATAGCAGATTTAATTAATTTCAGCATTACCGAAAGGATCTCCTTGTTATCCTTCACTTCATCCAGTTCAAAGACGATAAGCCTTTTATCTTCAATTTTATAGGTTAGATCTAATCCTTCTTTAAATAGAAAACTATAAATTCCATTTCCTACATATTCAGACATAATGTGAAGGAAATCAGTGATATTAAAATAATCCGGATGAACTTTTAATTGATCATGTAGATCTTTTTGATTCTCTTCTATAAAGCGATAAAAACTGCCCAACGAATGTGGGATAGGAACATTTTGATAATAATGGAGTAAGATCTTTTTAGTGGAAACCGATTGCGCCTTTGTTACTTTCAAACCGGAGGCGAACAATTCGAAAAGAAAATCTGCCAGATCTTCCAGACGCTGGGGAGTTAGGTCCTTGAGATCATTTATATAAAATGGATTGATACCTAAATTTGTTCCCTTTTTATAGCGTAGAATAGCATAGCTGCCAGGGTATAATTTGGCAAATTTGGCATAAGACCCTCCAAGATCAATGATCACCAGACGCACACCACTTTCAAAATATTGACGGAGAATATTATTGGCCAGAAAGGATTTGCCTTCTCCAGTTGGGGCAAAAATTGCAAAATTCCTTGCCTTGATCCGCTTCTTTTTCTCATCCCAAACATCTTTGAAAACCGGGATATTATACTCCCTGTCATTAAAAATGATTCCGGTTGGATCCGATTTATAATTTGTATTATTTATAAGCATACACAATGCATGCTTGAGATCGGTGACATATAAATCCTCATTCGAAAAATTAGAGGAGAAACAGAAATAGCTGTTAAGGAAATAGTTCTTACGTTCTTCACCACCCGGATAGTATGGTATGATATCCAATTCTTTAAATTCAGCCTTTATTCTGGATGCTATTCTCTGCAACTTGCTGGCCTCATCTGTCCAATAGATGACGTTTAAATGCCCGCGAATAATCCTGGAGCTATCGTCGTTATTAATCTGATCCTGTATATGCTGAATTTTTTGGAGAACCACCTTATTTTGTGATCCAAAATTGGAACTTTTGTTAAGCTCTTCTATTTTTTTGTCCAGCAGCTTTCTCCATTTGTGTTTATCGTCCAGATAGATGATCTGGTTTACTATATGGTTTTCATTTAAGGTCAGGCCTAAACCATCAATAAAGCCCTGGTGAAAAATAAAATCATCAGAGGTAAAGTGTTCATTTCTTTTGCTGCTTTGAACACTCTCCCCGAAACACAATTCACTGTTTATGGATAGTAAATCGAAATAATTATCTCCTATATGTATACCTGATTTATCAAGCAATATATCGGTATCACAAGCTTCATTGAAACCATTAAAATAAGAATCGCTAAAGCTCATTATACTATTTTCAGCAAGAGGAACTAAGCTGACCTTACGGCTATTATTGATATAGGAAACCGAATCTGATACCGTACTTACGAAGTCCCGGATATTTTCCTCCAGTGTCTCAGGAATTGTTTTTGAAATGTTTCTGAAGGGGTTTTTATATTTAGCATTGTTTAAGGATTTGTTTTTTGTCAGCACGAAAAACAAATAGCTTTGGTGTTCTATGTACTCCCGCCCTTTAAAATGATTATGGGTAGCCTTTTCCAAAAAAGTTTTATTGGGAAGCTTTTCTGAAGAATACTCCTGCTTTAAATAAACATCCTGTTTGTGAATAACACAGGATGCAGGTAGTGACTTGAATGCCTGAAAGAAAGTACTGTGCAGTTCATCAAAATCTTTTTCTGACAATGAGTAGATTTCGGGAAGTCTAACCTGATAACATAGAATCAGGTTCCCATTACTGGCAAAAACCAAATTATCCTGAATATCAAAGATTGGTGAATAGGATGCTAGGTTAATTTTCTTCATAATTTAAAAGGCTTGATTTTTTATTGCTGATAATACCTGGAAAGACACTTGAAAATTGAAAAAGCCGGGGATTGCTTGATATCCTGATCAGAATTATATAGAGACCGGTATTACAAATAAAAACCCCAATGATCATTGTTAAGCTGAAGGAGAAAATAATCACCATAAGTGAGCCTACGATACAGATCATAATCAATGCGAACATCGTAATGGGAAGTCCCCAAATCATGGCTCCTTTTCTAATATTTCTATATACCTCGAACTGTTTCATTATACAACGATGCTTATGAGGTAAGTAAAAATTCCAACCACCGCTCCGGCGATTAAAACAAAAACCAGCACACGGGTGATTCCCTTTTTCAAATCGGCATTTTCACCAAAAAAATGGCCGGCATTAAAAAGGAAGCCTACCAGAAATATCACTCCGAGAATGATGGGAAAAATTGCTCTGATAGTGTCGGAAATGTCCGCTACAGAATTTTCTATACCGCCAATCTGTGCGAAAACTGGAATAGAAAAAAGAGACAAAAAAAGTGTAGTGTAAATAGATCTTTTCATGATGTTTCGTTTTTTGACTGTTAGTTATAACAGGTAGTTGATGACAACTTGATGAATGAATTTTTATCGAATCTATCATGAAACTGAAGGGATGGATTGAAATGTTCAAATTTTAACTTGAGCTCATGTTAAACTTTGAAATATTCTCAATAGAAGTTTTGATTGTCTGATTTTTAAACAATTAAAACAGAAGTCATGCAGTTTTTAAGATCAATTGTAGGGATCATTATTTTGACAGGATTAATCCTTATGCCCCAGTATATTTCTGCGCAATTGAAAGGAAATGAAAAATTAGTTATTGTTATCGATCCCGGACATGGAGGCAAAGATGCCGGAGCCATAGGAGTAAATGAGATCCAGGAAAAAGAGGTAGTGCTGAAATTAGCGTTGCACCTTCAAAAACTAAATCTAATTGTATTCCAGAATAAATTTGAAATTTATCTTACGCGATATTCAGATACTTTAATTTCTCTAAGCGACAGATCTAAAATTGCCAGATCACTTAAAGCGGATAGATTTATTTCCCTGCATTGCAACCACTCCCCTTTTATAAACGCCAGAGGAATTGAAATTTATGTTTCCCGGAGGAATAGCATTAATCTAAATGAATCCACTTACCTAGCATACCAAATTGAAAAATCAGTCACTCAAAGGACTGGTATAAAGAGTCGGGGCGTAAAATTCTCGGATTTTCAGGTACTGCGGGAAACTATTGATAGCACCCCTTCTTTATTGATAGAGATGGGTTTTTTGAGTAATCCGGTTGAAGCAGGATATTTAAGTGATCCTAGGAATCTGAAAGAATTAAGTCTAGCAATTTTGAGTGTTATAAAATAGGTAGAACTGCGTTTATCCCGGAACGTACTCGATTAAAAGTGTATATTTGGATGAATATAACGAGTTGGCAGTAATGTGGAAAAACGAGATAAATTGAAAAAAGTATAAATATGGACAGAAAAGAATTTTTAAGAAACACGGCAATTTTAGGTGGAGCGACAATCCTACCAATGAACAACGTTTTTTCACAAAATGTAACGGAAAACGGAATTGACAGATTAGTGGACAGTAATGGAAATTTCATTCAAAAATCACTTCCATACAATAAAACTTTTTTGGAGCCACATATGGATGAAGAAACCTTACATCTGCACTTTGAATTTCATCACGGTGGAGCAGTAAAAGGGGCAAACACAGATTTGATTAAAATTAAGGAACATCTAAAATCGGGCGATTTAGACCAAGTGGATTTGTGGACCCGAAAGTTAGCTTACCACTTTTCAAGCCACGTGCTTCATTCCATCTTTTGGACGAACTTAACGAATAAAAAAACTGAACCCAAAACTGAACTCTTAAAACAGATAGAAAAGGATTTCGGTTCATTTGACAAACTGAAAAGCTATATCGGGAAAATATCAAAAACTGTAGAAGGAAGCGGTTGGGGTATTTTGGGTTACCAACCTTATTCGGATAGCTTGACATTGTTACAATGCGAAAATCATCAAAAATTAACACAATGGGGAGTTGTTCCGATTTTGGTGATTGATGTTTGGGAACACGCCTATTATTTGAAATACAAAAATAAAAGAGCCGATTTTGTTGATACAGTTCTTGAAATTATCAATTGGGACAATGTAGCTGACCGATTTATGACAGCAAAACGACTGACAAAATAAACACTACTGCCAACAATGGCTATAAGTAATTGCTTGTTCTCGCCTACTTCTGAAAATCCTCACGGATTTTCAGTTTGGTGTGTACTTGCAAAGTTAAGTGCTAAACCACGCAACTACTCATAGCCGAAACCGTTGGCATTCATTATTTAAGAGATTTTAGTGACTAATCTAATAAACATAGCTAAAGAAACTACTTGTACTTTTCAGGTTAATCACTGTGATTTTGAAGTTACAACCAAATCAAATGGAAAAGTTGAGAGAATAAAAATTACAGGTCTAATTATTAAACCTAATTGGATTGAAGTCAAACCAAGCTACTTTCGCTCCCAAATTATCAAGAGAAAAGATTTAGAACCCAAGGAAGCGGAAAAAATATCGGAAGATTTACTAAATGGCAATTATTATTTAAATATTAAAGATTATACAGACCAAGAATTACAAATTGCTTCAGATTATTTAACAAGTCGATGGACTGATATGATTTGGTCAAAACTTACTCAAAATGATAATGATATAATTGTAACCTTAAAAGATGAGGTTGTTTGGAAACACATATTAAAAGAGAACAATGAACTTTTTAAAACAAAGTTGGAATTTGATGAATTTTGCCAAGCAAAAGGTTTAAAACTTAGTGACTTTATAATTTCAGGGAATTTTTCATCTCTTGAACATAAACTACAAGAGATATCTATACGTTTAGAAATGGAGCAATTCTTCGCAAGAAGATTCTTATTCACTCAAAAATTAATATCAAAACTTAATTTTAGACTGAGTTCATATTCTCAAAATAACAGTTTAGCAAAAGGAAAAAAATCCGAATTAGAAAAATGGATTAAAGATTTAAAAGCGAATAATTCATCCTATATTGAATATGAAAATCTTCAAAAACTTTATGAAATGCCCAAACAGAATATAAAAATAAAAGGAAGCAAAAATGTAACTTTTGTCAATGGGGAGGTAAATGATAGTACAATACATTCTGGAGATTCCAAATCTGGAATTAAGAGTTCCAAATTAAAAATGATCGGAATTGCTTTAGCTATAGTCGTTGCTATAATGGAGATTATTATTTACTGGAATGATATTATCAAGATTTTCGAAAAATAACGAAATGCCAACATCGGTTCATCGCAAATAA
>NZ_JAPYPC010000076.1 GCF_029937855.1 Christiangramia sp. | reverse complement strand
GACACTATCCCGTAAAGTGTGTAAGTTTTAAATAAAGGGGTTTGATTCTATTATTTAGAGTTGAACCCTTTCTTCATATATGGTTAAGAACTGATTGAGGATAATTCCCCATTTTCTTACGGGCATTGTCCATTTTTTGGTGGCTTCCCTGGTAGCCAAATATACAGATTTCATCACGGCATCATCGGTAGGAAAGGATAATTTATTCTTGGTGTACTTCCTGATCTTGCCGTTCAGGTTTTCAATGAGGTTCGTGGTATAGATAATACGCCTGATTTCTACAGGGAACTCATAAAAGGCGGTGAGATCTTCCCAGTTGTCCCGCCAGCTTTTAATGGCATAGGAATATTTATCATTCCATTTGCAGGCAAAATCCTCCAGGGCGGCTTCTGCGGCTTGTTTTGTTGGCGCATCGTAGATGAGCTTCATATCCTTATTAAAAGCCTTCTTATCCTTCCAAACTACATACCTGCAAGCATTCCTGATCTGATGTACTACGCAAATCTGAGTGGTCGATTCAGGGAATACATTTTTAATGGTATCGGTAAATCCGTTCAGGTTATCAGTAGCCGTGATCAGGATATCTTCTACCCCACGAGCTTTCATATCGGTGAGTACGCTCATCCAGAAGGCTGCAGATTCGTTTTTGCCAAGCCAGAGTCCAAGGACTTCCTTCTTGCCATCCCGTCTAAGTCCTACGGCTATATAAACTGTTTTATTGATTACCTTGGAGTTCTCACGAACTTTAAACACGATACCGTCCATCCAGACAATCAGGTATACAGGCTCCAGCGGGCGGTTTTGCCAGGCTACGATATCATTGCTGATATGATCGGTAATTCGAGATATGGTAGAAGTAGAGACCTCAAAACCATACACTTCAGAGATTTGTTCTTCAATATCACTGTTGCTCATCCCTTTGGCATATAGCGATACAATAACATTCTCAATGCCATCAACCATATTCTGACGCTTGGGAACAATCATCGGATTAAAGGAGCCATCCCGATCCCTGGGTACCTTTATATGATCCTCTCCAAAGGAACTGCGAACCTTCTTTTGGGAATATCCATTCCTGGTATTCCCAGAACCAGATTTTTGGTGCTTTTCGTAATCCAAATGGCCATCCAGCTCTCCTTCCAGCATTTTCTCCAATCCACGTTTTTGAAGTTGCTTGAGAAAACTGCTGAGTTCTTCTCCTGATTTGAACTGCTTTAAAAATTCATCATCGAATAGATCTTCTTTTTTCATCAATGTGTAAATATTAGTGCCTGAACTAAGGCAGGCAAGGTTAAAAAAATATAGGGGTTTGCAAACCCCTATATTTTCTACTTACACAGTTTTTGAGACAGTCCC
>NZ_JAPYPC010000057.1 GCF_029937855.1 Christiangramia sp. | reverse complement strand
GGGCTAGCCCCCAATGATTTAATTTGAGTTGCATTTATATATTGAACTTAGAATTTAAAAAAATTCTGGAGATTTGAAATCTCTCAAATATTTCTGAAGGTGTTTAAAAAAGCAAGCTTTTAAAATTATCTTGAGCTAGCAATACTCATAGCAGGATATTTCGCTTTTATAAGCATATAAACGCCGTAACCCACAAGACCCAAAGCCACAATACCAAGGGCAATAGAACCAAACTCGTTTTGGATATAGCTAAAAACATCTGTTTGCGTACTTATTTTTCCACCGGAAAAACCAGATTTTAAAGTAAAGAATGCCATTAACCCGAATACAACTCCCCGGGCGGTATGTCCAAATTTGCCGGCATTTATTAGAGCTTTTTGTTCTTTAGGATCCATGCCTACTTCCTCAACTTCTTCACGAAATTTACCGGAATATGCACGATAGAGATCATAAATCGCTTTGATACCCATTCCTATACCTATGATAATGGCAATAATATCCCCGTTGGAACCAGACATTAAAGATCCCATCATAGACTTGCCACCTCCCGATCCACCTCCAAAGGCCAGCTTTAGGGCATAAAAAGCAAGTCCTCCATAGATTAGTCCACTAATAAAATACGCCGCCCTTTTAGCATATCCCTTGGTATTGTCTTCTATTCCTTTAGGATTTGCAAAAGATTGGTACATCCTCCAGAACACATATCCTAATAGGCCAATTCCCATTAGTATGAGTAGGATCTGTCCATACGATTGTTGGGATAAATACTGTAGGGCACCTTTACTTCCCGTTTGCTGACCTCCCTGGCCAAAAGCTGCAAGGGCCGTTAAAACCCCGATAAGACAATATACTGTTCCTTTTGCGGCCATACCGAAGCGCGCAAAATTTTCTTTCTTACTACTCATTTTTAATATATTTGATTGGTTCGTATTTAATTAAAGTAATAGGTTCTTCCCTATTTCCGTTGGATTTTAGAGTAATTTTATACTTATTTTAGCTTATTTTCTGAAATTATATGTCAGAAATTTCAGCAAGCATGTATTTTTAAATTTCTTATAGCACTCCTTAATCACCATTTGAAAATGAGTGAGACTAAATGTAAGAATATGAAATTTGCAAAAATATTTTTAATTCAAAACTCATTTTTTTTCTATAAATTTTTGGTGGTCTTTGAGCCATTTATTCAGCTTTAATTTTCTTTTTGCAGGCACTTTTTTACCAGTCTTAGCTTCATGCCAATCATTTTCGTTTTCCTTCTTTTTATAGAATTTATCAGATGCCATGAATTCTATTCCAAGGAATTTATAAGACACAGAGGCTTTTATCAGGTAAGCATTCTCCACTTTAGAAATATTCACTAACCTCATACTTCTTCCGTTCTAATTTTAAAATTATTCAGTATTTCTATCGATTCAGAAATTCGATGGGAAATTAAATAAGCAAAAACAAAACTTCCCTAAAGCCTTGTTAAACTAAATACTTTGGAGGTTTTAACGTAAAAGTTGTGGCTATCCTCTTTAAGCAGGCATTTAAAATATTTTATTCTTTAAAAATTTGGTACAATTAAAATCATCTACTAAAAACCAAACCTCCTGTAATTGAATAACTTAAAAATCTCAATGGAAATTAATCAATAAAAAACAGCGAAATGTTAATTCCTAATATTTCCTTAAAAAATCATAATAGGATTTTTAAATTTACGTTCCAGTTAAACCAAACAAAAAAATCCCAGACCCTATGAAAAGATTTAAAATTGTATTGGTCTTTATCTTACTTAGTATTGCACTAGCCTGTGATAAAGACATGGATGACATAGACCGCTCTACCGCAGAAGCAAATGAACTAAACCTGATTGTTCAACAAGGGGAATGGAAAATATCCCATTTTTCAATGGATGGTTCAGACAGGACTGCAAATTATAAGGATTACCTATTTTTATTTGGAGAAGAGAATAATCTTACCGCAACCTCTTCTACAGATCAAATTACAGGTACCTGGAGAATAAATACTGATGCGGGAGGTGAACATGACTCTTATAATGATGTAGATTTTAATATTTTCTTTTCTTCAAGCGAAAAATTCGGAGAGCTTACTAGAAATTATGATGTGATCTCAGCTACTGAAAATGATATTAAACTTTACCTCCTAACAGGTGAAAATGAGGAAATGGTTAGCCTTAGCTTTAGTAAGAATTAATTGCAATCTTAAGGAATAAAAAGTTTACTATCCCCGGGGCAAGCCTTTGGCTATCGTGCCTTACCTATATTATGAGTTCATTTTGTCCTCTCTGGCCAAAAATCAAAGTTTTTTGTTTTTTCAAGCTGAACTCGTTTCAGCCTCTAATTATTTTGGATTTTCAATTAGTTAAGATCCCGGAATAAATCAGGATGACGCTCTTCCAACTTTTTAGACATCCTCATTTACTTTTTTGTAAAATATTACTTTCTGCGAGCATTTAGTAAATTGCAGTATAAAATTTTAAATATGGCTATTTATAAAGCAAAAGAAAACAGGTACGAAAAAATGCAATATCGAAGATGTGGAAAAAGCGGAATAAAGCTTCCACTTTTATCTTTAGGTCTATGGCATAATTTCGGTGATAACGATGATTTTGAAAACTCAAGGAATATCCTCAGAACTGCTTTTGATAAAGGGATTACGCATTTTGACCTTGCTAATAATTACGGCCCCCCATATGGTTCGGCAGAAAAGAATTTCGGAAAGATCTTTCAGCAGGATTTTAAAAGATACCGGGATGAACTTATTCTTTCCACCAAGGCCGGATGGGACATGTGGCCTGGGCCTTACGGGAATTTTGGATCCCGGAAATACCTAATTGCCAGTCTGGACCAGTCGCTGAATAGAATGGGAGTTGACTATGTGGATATTTTTTACCATCACCGCCCAGATCCTGAAACCCCTTTAGAAGAAACCATGGGAGCTTTAGATCAAATCGTAAGACAGGGAAAAGCATTATATGTAGGAATTTCACAATACAACGCTGAAGACACTCTAAAAGCTTCTAAGCTTTTAAAAGAGATGGGAACGCCATTTCTAATTCATCAGCCACGATACAATATGATGGATCGTTGGGTAGAAGATAAATTGTTAAATACATTGGAAAAAGTAGGAATTGGAAGCATCGTTTTTTCACCTTTAGAACAGGGTATTTTAACTTCAAAATACCTGGGGGGTATCCCGAAGGATTCCAGGGCTGCCACTGCAGGAAGTTATCTTGATAAATCCCAAATAACCGATCAAGTAGTGAATCAGATTCAGCAATTAGATCAAATCGCTAAAAAAAGGGATCAGAGCCTGGCACAAATGGCCGTAGCCTGGTTGTTGAAGGATAAACGGGTCACTTCTGTGCTGGTTGGGGTGAGTAAAGTGTCTCAATTAATGGATAATCTAGAAGCAATAAATAATATTGATTTTACCGAAGCAGAATTAAAAGATATCGACTCGATCTTAAACTATTAATTTGTTTGTAAAGTACCTTTACCCGAAAAACGACCTTCATTCTGCATCTGTTTTAGAATCTAATTTCAATAAAAAATAAGGTAATATTGAGACACTGAAATCGAAGAGTCAACGGAGATAAAAAATTTCTTGAAACCGACTATCCCCGATGCAGCGCCATCGGGGTATTTTTAAGATTAAGATCAATTCAGGGTGACCAAAGATCTTTTAGGCCAGAAAACAGCTATATAGTCATAAAGAACTTCTGGATTTAGTTGATATAAATTTCCAGGAGTTCTGCATTTTCTGCTGCTAACATTACGTCATTGGCTAAAGCGGGTAATAATATACTCTCCCCTTTCTTCAAAATTTCGGTGTTTTTCTCCAGCGTAATTTTTGCAGAACCCTCAATGCACATATATATTACAAATGAATCAAGGCGTGAATAATCTTTTTCTATATTTCCTTTTACAGGTAGATAATTCGTGGTAAAATACTGGCAGGAAGCAACTTCTGAAGATTCATTCTCCTTTTTATCATAGGTTAATTTAAAATCATCCCTTTTTTTAAAATCTATGGCATCCAGAGCCAATGCGGTATGAAGCTCCCTTTCATTTCCTTCTGAATCTACCCTATCCCAATCATAGATTCTATAAGTGATATCTGAGGTCTGCTGAATTTCAGCCAGCAAAACACCAGCTCCAATGGCATGAACCTTACCCGTATTTATAAATACGGAATCTCCCTGCTGAACCTCCTCAAAATTTAAAAGCTCTGTAATTTTTCCTTCTTCAAGATATTGCAGATATTCCTTTTTATCCAGGTCTTCTTTAAAACCAACATTCAATTTAGCTCCCTTATCTGCCTGCATAACAAACCACATTTCCGTTTTTCCGAAAGAATTATGTCTTTTTCTGGCCAGGTCATCATTAGGATGTAATTGAACAGAGAGATCGGTTTTGGCATCAATAAACTTTATGAGTAAGGGAAAATCATTGCCGAATTGCTTATAGATCCTTTTTCCGACTAGGCCAGCTTTATATTCGCCAATAAGATCGGTAAGGTTTTTCCCTGCTTCAGATCCATTTTTCACCTCAGAAATATGACCTTTCACGCCAGAAATTTCCCAGCTCTCCCCTATACCATCAACTGCTATATCTTTATTTAACAGATCTCTTAATTTGTTTCCGCCCCATATTTTTTCCTGAAATATGGGTTTAAATTTTATGGGATAATTAATCACGTTCTAAATCTTTTATTGTTTTCTGCTGATTAAAAATAAATTTCTGTATAATCTATCCCGGTACGTTCCGGGCTGTACATTCATATTTATCTCATCAATTTTTTCGATTTTAAATCCAGACAAAGCACTTTTCATTTGGTCAGTTTCTGCTTCGGTCACCAGTAACATAAATTTTTTACTAGTCGGAAAATCAAAATTATCTCCATTCTTTAGCGTTTCAATTGGCTTTCCATATTCCCATATTATTTCAGGAGTAAAGCCGCTATATTCGTATAGAGGGATGGATTGTTTTTCTAAATATAAATCTACTGTAGAAATACTTTTATAGGCCGGGTTCAAATCTAATTTTTTCAAAATAGGCAAACCAAAGAAAATAATAGAAATAATGAACCATACCGTAAGATAAAAGACAGGCTTAAATTTATTTTCTTTTAAATAATAAAGTATGAGGATGGCGATGGCGACCAGACAAATTGAAGTAAGTAAATACCAGTACCAGATTTCTGAAAATTCATCTTTAAAATAATAAAATCCTGCAAAAGGAAATGCCAAACCAATAATAGCAATAAGTCCAAAATTGAAATAGACAATCCACTTTTCTTTTTTAGGCATTATTTCAAACCTTCTGAAGAGATACTCAATATAAAAAGCGGTATTTAGTGCCAGAGGTATTAAAACCGGTAATAAATATCTTGATTTTTTTTCAGGAATTATAGAAAGAAGTATTACTGAAACTAAAGTCCAACCTAATGTGAATCTATATCCTTTTTTATCAAACACCCGGTTTTTGAGATATGGATATAAAAGCCCAACAAATGCAGGAATGGTCCATATTCCTGACTGAATTACAAAACTCCAGTAATAATAAAAAGGTCTTACGTTATAATCCAACCAACGTCCCGTCTCCCTTTCGGTGATCTTAGCCACAGCATTCGTATCAAAAAAGTAGACGTAAAGGCTCCAGGAAGCTGATACTGTCAAAGCCACAATAAGCATTAAAAGTAAGGCAGGCCATTTATCCTTTAAATTCCTGTACTTATAAATTACCCCATACGCAATTAAAAATGGTAAAAGCAGGGCGTACATAGAAACGGGGCCTTTACTTAGAAAAGAACATCCGAGAAACAATCCTGCAATTAAAGCATTTAAATATTTATTACCTTCATCTATAAAAATTCTATACATAGCATAAATGGACATCATCATCCAGGCATGTGTATGTATATCCCACTGCCCATCCCTTCCGGAGTATAGAATATAAAAAGAAGTCGCAGCAATTAAGCCAGAAATAAAGGCGAATTTTCGATGGGCAGTTATTTTAAGCCCTAATTTATAAATAAAAATTACGCTAATCGTCCCCATTATCGCAGCAGGTAACCGCAAGGCAAAAAGACTTTTCATTCCAAATATAAGCATGGATACGGCAGTTAACCAGGTGGGCAATGGTGGTTTTTCGTACCTGGGTTCATTATTTAACGTGGTGAAGATCCAATGATCAAGATTGATCATCTCCCGGGCTGTAGTGAAATTTCGAGCTTCCATGATATTGATCATGATCGCATCAAGGTTCACAAAAAATATTGCCAAACAAATAACACACAATAAAAGAAGATAATTATCCTTTAACTTCATTTCTTTGAATATAAATATTTCTAATATACATGATCAACCCCATTCCGTGCCCAGCTAAAAGTACGGGGTCCTTTCTAATTATCGCGTAGGTAACTATAATTGTTGAACCCAATAAACTTAGCAGCCAAAAGCCCAAAGGCAGACTTGATATTTTCTTTCTTTCAGAATAAACCCATTGATATATGAATCTTAAAGTGAATATTATTTGCCCTAAAGAGCCTAGGAGCAGTAACCAAAATGGTATGGCTTCGTTTCTAAATAACCTGGCGGCATCGTATTGATCATTATTAAAACCATATATAACTATTAGGAGCGGAAATATCCACAAAAAGACCCTGAAAAATTTAGGGAACCTACCCCACTCTCCCTGTAATTGAAGATTTCTTATATAAATAAAATAGGTCAAGGTTTGTCCCATCATAATGGCAAAATCATTTCTTAGGTATCCATACACAAAAAGTAGAAAGGAAGCCAGCAAGCTTAAATGCCAGAAAGTGATAGGGGTTATTATTTTTTTACTTTTTTCTGAAAGAAGCCACTGTATGATCATTCTTCCTGAAAACAGTAATTGTGCGATAAATCCAAGACTCTAAATAATCCAATTCTCCATAATTCATTTTTAGTTTTAAAAATGAAAATCAGTTTA
>NZ_JAPYPC010000007.1:12345-134357 GCF_029937855.1 Christiangramia sp. | reverse complement strand
TGAAGGACATATTCCACCAAGCCGGCATCACGTGAAAAGATCACAGATTTATTAAAGCCTATATTCAGTCTAAAAGTATCGCCTTTCTCATTGAAATTATGGTGATGAAATGGCAAAGGATTTTTTAAAATATTAGCAGAATGCTTAAGAAAACTGAGGAGGGATACTTCGGGGATGTTACTTTCTTTCTTCATCTATTCAAATTATTCTGGGAGTAAAGAAGACCTCACAGGTTTTAAAACCTGTGAGGTCTGGACAACAAGACTATTTACTGGTCAAAAAGTCCACTTTGGGAACTCCCTTTTATCCTCCCTAAATGTTTGTAAGCCGCTTCAGTAACTTCCCTACCGCGAGGTGTTCGATATATAAAACCCTGTTGAATTAGGAATGGCTCATAGACCTCTTCGATGGTTTCTGCACTTTCACTAACCGCAGTGGCAAGAGTAGTGATTCCTACGGGACCGCCTTTAAATTTATCGATAATAGTAGCCAGGATCTTGTTATCCATTTCATCAAGACCGTGGGCATCTACATTAAGTGCCTTTAATCCAAATTTGGCAATTTCCATATCTATTTTTCCGTTGCCTTTAATCTGTGCAAAATCCCGAACCCGCCTTAAAAGTGCGTTTGCGATTCGCGGCGTCCCACGACTTCTTCCGGCAATTTCGATGGCTGCATCCTGGGTGATGGGAACTTTTAGAATTTCTGAATTTCTCTCTACAATGCCGGAAAGCAATTCAGTAGTATAATATTGTAATCGGCTGGAGATTCCAAATCTCGCCCGCATGGGAGCGGTAAGCAATCCCGAACGCGTAGTAGCGCCAATCAGGGTAAAGGGATTCAGATTGATCTGCACTGTTCTGGCATTCGGCCCGGTTTCGATCATGATATCAATCCGGTAATCCTCCATAGCAGAATAAAGATATTCTTCCACTATCGGACTCAATCTATGTATTTCATCTATAAAAAGAATATCCCTCTCCTCAAGATTTGTTAAAAGTCCGGCAAGGTCACCAGGTTTATCCAATACAGGGCCTGAGGTGATCTTTATTCCCACATTCAGCTCATTGGCCAGAATATGGGCTAAGGTAGTTTTTCCCAATCCCGGAGGGCCGTGAAACAAGGTATGATCTAAAGCCTCACCTCTCAGGTTAGCTGCCTGAACGAACACCTGAAGGTTTTCCAACACCTGCTCCTGTCCCGCAAAGTCATCAAAGCTAAGTGGACGCAAAGCTCTTTCTACATCAAACTCTTCTGGGGAGAAACTATCTCCGGTAGGATCAAGGTTTTCGTTTATCATAAGATCTGGTTATCCGGTTTAAGATAAGAAATATTAGGTCAATATTAGATTGAAAATAGAGAATCAAAGATAATTAAAAAAGCCTCTTCCGGTTGGGAAAAGGCTTTTCTATATTTTAATTATCGAGTGAATTTATTAGTGATTCAACTCTTCTTCATCTTCCTGAAGTGGCACTGTTTGAGGAACAAAATCCTGGCCTTTAATCACGTATTCCCCGTCCTCATCCGTTTTAGAGTAATCATAAGCCCAACGATATACGGAAGGTATTTTTCCAGGCCAGTTTCCGTGGATATGTTCTACCGGGGTAGTCCATTCTAAAGTATTTGATCTCCATGGGTTCTGAACAGCTTTCTTTCCGAAGAAAATAGAACCGAAGAAGTTATAAATGAATACTAACTGAACCAGTGCAGTGATGATTGCAGCTACAGTAATAATTACATTCACATCTGCATAATCATCAAAATACGGGAAGTTTGTATTTGTATAATAACGCCTTGGAAGTCCCGCGATACCGATAAAGTGCATCGGGAAGAAAACTCCATAAGCACCTACAGCGGTTACCCAGAAGTGGATATAACCCAGGTTCTTATTCATCATTCTACCAAACATTTTCGGGAACCAGTGATAAACACCAGCGAACAATCCGTACAATGCAGAGATACCCATCACCAGGTGGAAGTGGGCCACCACAAAGTAAGTATCATGTACGTTGATATCCAAAGTTGAATCTCCAAGGATAATCCCGGTAAGACCACCAGTAATAAAAGTAGACACCAGACCTATCGAGAACAACATTCCCGGATTCATCTGTAGATTACCCTTCCAAAGAGTAGTAATATAGTTAAAAGCTTTTACAGCCGATGGAATCGCGATCAATAAGGTTGTAAAGGTAAATACCGATCCAAGGAATGGGTTCATTCCAGAGATAAACATATGGTGACCCCAAACAATTGTTGAAAGGAACGCAATGGCCAATATAGATGCAACCATCGCACGATAACCAAAAATTGGCTTACGTGAGTTCGTTGAAATAATTTCTGAAGTAATACCTAATGCTGGTAGAAGTACAATATATACCTCTGGATGTCCCAGGAACCAGAAAAGGTGTTCGAACAATACCGGTGATCCACCCTGATGGCTCAGAACCTCTCCTTTAATGAAAATATCACTTAAGAAGAATGAAGTTCCAAAACTTCTATCCATTATTAAGAGCAGTGCTGCTGAAAGTAATACCGGGAAAGAAACCACCCCAATAATAGCAGTTACAAAGAAAGCCCAGATAGTAAGCGGAAGTCTGGTCATAGACATTCCCTCAGTTCTAAGGTTGATTACCGTAACGATATAGTTTAGGGAACCAAGTAAAGAAGAGGCAATGAAAATAGCCATAGAAACCAACCAAAGCGTCATCCCTGTTCCAGAACCACTAATAGCCTGTGGCAATGCACTCAATGGAGGATAAATTGTCCACCCCGCCATGGCTGGCCCAGATTCTACGAATAAGGAACTTAACATGATCACACTGGAAAGAAAGAATAACCAGTAAGAAACCATATTCAGAAAGCCCGAAGCCATATCACGTGCACCGATCTGCAACGGAATTAATAAATTAGAAAACGTACCACTAAGCCCAGCGGTAAGTACAAAGAATACCATGATCGTACCGTGAATGGTCACTAAAGCCAGGTAAATACTTGGAGACATTACTCCATCTGGAGCCCATTTATCGCCCAATAAGGCTTCAAAAACCCAGAAAGATTGTTCTGGCCAGGCAAGTTGGATACGGAATAGGATTGACATGGCAATACCTATGATCCCCATGATAAGCCCTGTAATAAGATATTGCTTGGCAATCATCTTATGATCCTGACTAAAAATGTACTTTGTTATAAAAGTCTCTTTATGATGATGTCCGTGATCTTCGTGGTGATCGTGTGCCGGTGCATTTGCAATTGCTGACATATCTCTTAATTCTTTATCTTAATTTTGTTCTTTTTCTACTAAGGCAACACCATTATTCTCCTGTGGTGTGGTCTCTGTTTCGTCTTCTCCTTCAGCATCCTCTTCTCCTTCAGCAGCAGGAGGCTGCTCTCCAGCGGTGTCCTCTGGTCTATCTACATTTTCACTGTTTTCGGCCATATTGCTTGCAAAAGTAGGTTGCTCTTCTAACCAGGCATTAAAATCTTCTTCAGACTCCACAATAATTTTCATCTGCATATTATAGTGAGCCTGCCCACAGATTTTATTACAAAGGAGAAAATAATCGAATTCATAAGAATCTAAGGTAGGTTCTCCCTGAGCTAATAAAGCTTCATTCCTTTGGTTCCTTTCTTCGTTTACGCTTTTTACTTTATCTCTCATATACTCACTTTCCCTCATTTCTTCGGTAGTAATAGTTGGAGTAAAACCAAACTGAGTGATCATTCCGGGAACCACATTCATTTGCGCCCTAAAGAATGGGAAATAGGCGGAATGTAATACATCCTGAGAACGGAATTTGAATAAAACCGGTTTACCTACGGGTAAATGTAACTCAGTAACGATTTTATCATCCTCCCCATATGAATCAGATTCATCAACTCCTAACTGGTTTACCCCTTCAATAAATCGAACATTAGCTTTTCCTAAGGTATTGTCCTCTCCGGAATATCTCGCTCTCCAGTCGAATTGAAAAGCATACAATTCAATTACCATTGGATCTTCATCTTCATTGATATTCATAATATCACTCCAGGTAAACAATCCGTAGATAATAAGTCCTGCAAGAACGATTACCGGGATGATAGTCCAAATAAATTCAAGTTTATCATTATCAGCATAAAACAAGGCCTTTTGGGTTTTCTTTCCTTTATATTTAAAAGCGAAATAGTGTAAAAGTCCCTGAGTGATTACCTGAACAAACATGATAAGCGCAATAGAGATGAACATTAATGTATCATACTCTCCACCGTGTTCAGAAGCTGCTTCAGGCAAATAGAATCTTCCATATTCCCAGAAACAGTAAATGGTAATTACATAAAGGAAAATTACGAAAGCCAACATTAAAATTCCATGCAGCTTATTATCCTTATCGTTTGCAACCTCAGAAGTATCGGCATCGTGACTCTTAGATAACTGAAAAATCTTAGAGATCTGCCAACCGGTTACGGCCAGAAGTGCTAGTACTATGATTACTAAAAATACGGTCATTTTATAAGTTCTTCTTTAAACAATCAATCTTAATTAATAATGGTAATGCTTACTCTCCTTGATAAAAGGATTTCCTTTAACCAGTAATGGTGCTTTGGTAAGTGCGTTGAAAACAACAAAAGTAAACAAACCTCCAAATAACAAAACTGCGCTAATTTCAGGAATACCTATAAACCATGATTCTCCAACGGTAGCTGGCATCACCATCACATACACATTCAGGTAGTGACCACATAAGATCACTATTCCGGTCATAATTACAAACCAGTTCACTCTTTTATAATCACTGTTCATGAGCAGTAGAACAGGGAATAGGAAGTTTGTTATCAACATTCCGAAGAATGGCAACTGATAATCTTCAATTCTCTGAATGAAATACACTACTTCTTCAGGTATATTTGAATACCAGATCAACATAAACTGTGAGAACCAAAGGTAGGTCCAGAAAATACTAATTCCGAACATAAATTTCGCCAGGTCATGGATATGACTATCATTTACAAATTCAAGATAACTTCTTGATTTTAGATAAATGGTAACAATCGCAATAGTTGTGATGGCTGAAACAAACAAACTTGCAAATACGAACCAACCAAATAAGGTGCTAAACCAGTGTGGATCTAAGCTCATGATCCAGTCCCATGACATCATAGATTCAGTCACGATAAAGAATACCAGGAATCCTGCTGCCAGTTTAAAGTTCTTTTTGAAATAGGTAAGATCTGTAGCGTCATCCATTTTAATAGAATTCTTTCTTAGCAGGTGTCTGAAGAAAATCCAGCCTCCAAGATAAATAGCAGCTCTTATTAAAAAGAAAGGAACATTTAAATAGGATGTTTTCGCCTGAATAATTTCATCATGTGCTACCACTTCCGGATCCATCCACACGAAGAGGTGATTAAGATGAAGTCCTGAAAGAACTAATAAAACGAATACTATTATTCCACCGGGTAAAAGGTAAGCGGTAATCGCCTCCATAACCCTAAATAGAACAGGAGACCATCCGGCCTGTGCTGCATACTGAATCGCATAAAAAGCAAGTGCTCCAAGAGCAATCATAAAGAAAAAGAAAGCAGCTACATACAGTGCAGCCCATGGCTTGTTTTGTAATTGATGTAATATATGTTCGTAATGCTCATTATCATGGGAAGCTGCTTCACCGTGCCCGGCTTCAGCATGAGTTTCTTCTCCATGGGAGGTTTCGCTTTCATAGCCATGGATATTCTCCACTTCAGTATCCCCACCAGGAAGCTGCTCCACGTTGATTTCCTGGGTATCCTCTTCAGCATGAGCTTCACCATGTTCACCATGAGAAGCCATCATTTCCTTAACATCCTCTACGGTTTCCGGTGCTGCGATGAATCCATAAATGAGACCTATTGCGCCAACAATCATACAAATGATTGCTGTTAATTTTAATTTACTGGATAGCGTATACATATCGATATAGATCTAAATCTTTATTCTTGATTTTCGGTTTGGTTGCTTTCGTTCTCCTGATCTGAGTTAATATCACCTGCATCATCATATAGATTTGCATCAGCTCTGGAAGGCAGAAGTTGGGTTGGCCCTTCAGTCTCTTCTTCAAACTCTCTTTCAGCCTTTCCTTCCAACTTGTTTTTTAAACTCATCACATAATGATCTATCTGCCAACGTTCTTCTATAGAAGTTTGAGAAGCATAAGAACCCATATTATTTAGCCCGTAATACATCACGTGATATACACTTCCTTCATTAATAGCACGTCCAGCGTCATCATAAGAAGGAACTCCAAGAATCTTTTCCCTTTCCACCAAAATTCCTTTACCTGCACCTTTATCCCCGTGGCACACGGCACAATAAATGGTGTAAAGCGCCTTCCCTTCAGCATAATTGTCCTGAGTATAAGGAAGTGGGTTTTTTAAGTTGGCTTTTGCTGCAGCAGCATCCTCTGGATTATTTTGATATTCGTAAGGCATCCAACCCCGTGGAATAGAACCTTCCGCTGGCAATTTAGCTTCCTGGCCGTTTTCAAAAACATCGTACTCCCCGTAAGTTTCGTAACCTACCGGCTCATACATATCTGGCATGTACTGATAGTTTGGATCATCCTTGTCATGGCAGGAAACAACTGCTAAGCCAAGCATACAAAATCCTATAGTTTTATGGAATAAACTTCTCATTATCACTATGTATTATTCTATTAATTTAATTTCAGATGCTCCGGTATTATATAAAAAGTCGGTTAGGTCATCTATATTATGATTGGCAGCATCCACTTCCATCAGAAATACATCATCTGTAGTCCTCACATCAGGATTCTCTGCTTTTTTGAACGGCCACAATTTACTTCTCATATAAAAAGTAATAACCATAAGGTGAGCCGCAAAGAATACTGTTAATTCAAACATAATTGGCACAAATGCCGGCATATTCTGAATAAAACTGAAACTTGGTTTCCCGCCAATATCCTGAGGCCAGTCTTCTATCATGATAAAGTTCATCATAGCAACAGCTACAGATAAACCAACCAATCCATACATGAAAGAGGTGATGGCCAATCTGGTAGGAGCGAGCCCCATTGCTTTATCAAGACCGTGTACGGGAAATGGGCAATAGATCTCTCCTATATGATAGCGTGCTTCACGAATCTGCTTTACTGCCTGTAAAAGTAGATCGTCATCTCTGTAAATAGCGTGTAAAACTTTAGATGCCATCCTGATTATTTATTTTTTAGTTTGTTTGCCTGATCTATCCATCCTTCTCTATTTTCCTCTATAGGGAAGTTTTCAATTACTTCATCAAGCAATTCAAAATCCTGTTCCGTTAATTTACTTATCTGATCAAAGAGATAGATACCTACCTGGTGGAAATGTTGCTGAAGCAACGGCCCTACGTTCTTTAATTTTGTAAGATCATCTGCATCCTGAATTTTTGGATCATAGGTTCCTATTCTCGAAAGCATTTCGTCAATACGATCTTTTGTAACTTCAGAAACAACCAATCCATCTACATTTACAGTATCCTCATGACGATGGTCTTCTTCTTTTAACTTGGTATGTTCAGTATCTTCAATTTTATGATGTATACCTTCCTCTTCATTTCGAACAGGATTTCTACCTACAGTTTCTGGATTATAATGAAGTACATTATCTCCATGTTCAGCTCTTAATTTTTTATATTTTTCTCCGGAAGCCTTCAAAATAGTCTTCACCTCTGCCTGAGCGATCACAGGGAAGGAACGAGCATAAAGAAGGAACAACACAAAGAAGAATCCAATAGTACCGATAAAAATCCCAATATCTACAAAAGTTGGAGAGAACATCGTCCATGAAGATGGAAGGTAATCACGGTGAAGCGATGTAACGATAATCACAAAACGCTCAAACCACATCCCGATATTCACCACAATAGAAATAAAAAACGAGAACATGATACTTGTACGTAATTTCTTGAACCACATGAACTGAGGAGAGAACACGTTGCAGGTCATCATACTCCAGTATGCCCACCAGTAAGGCCCGGTGGCTCTGTTAAGAAACGCATATTGTTCGTATTCAACTCCGGAATACCACGCAATAACCAACTCGGTAATATAGGCAGTACCAACGATAGAACCTGTGATCATAATTACAATGTTCATCAATTCTATATGCTGAATAGTAATATAATCTTCAAGATTGGAAACCTTTCTCATGATAATAAGCAAGGTATTTACCATGGCGAATCCAGAGAATATCGCACCCGCAACAAAGTAAGGAGGGAAAATGGTGGTATGCCATCCCGGTATTACCGAAGTTGCGAAGTCAAAAGATACAATGGTATGTACAGAAAGTACCAGTGGTGTTGCAAGTCCTGCAAGTACCAAAGAAACTTCTTCAAAACGTTGCCAGTCTTTGGCACGACCACTCCATCCAAAGGATAATATTCCATAAACTCTTTTTGTAAAAGGAGTAATCGCCCGGTCACGAATCATTGCAAAATCAGGTAGCAATCCAGTCCACCAGAATACCAGGGAAACCGAAAGATAGGTTGAGATTGCAAATACATCCCAAAGAAGCGGTGAGTTAAAGTTCACCCAAAGCGATCCAAACTGGTTAGGAATTGGAAGTACCCAGTATGCCAGCCATGGACGCCCCATATGTATTAAAGGGAATAGACCTGCCTGCATTACCGAGAAAATAGTCATCGCCTCTGCAGACCTGTTGATGGCCATTCTCCATTTTTGACGGAACAGCAATAATACGGCCGATATCAGTGTACCGGCATGACCAATACCTACCCACCATACAAAGTTGGTAATATCCCAGGCCCAACCTACTGTTTTGTTTAATCCCCAGGTACCTATACCCGTAGAAATTGTGTAAACTATACATCCAACACCCCAAAGAAAGGCAACAAGGGAGATAGCAAAAACTATCCACCAGGTTTTATTAGCCCTTCCTTCCACCGGAGCAGCAACATCCACTGTCACATCGTGATAGGTTTTGTTCCCGGTAACTAGAGGCTTTCGTATAGGTGCTTCGTAATGAGACATATCCTTATCTGATTGATTCTTAGTTATTCGTTATTATTAAGCTTCGGTTGTATTTCTAACTTTCGTTTGATACATCACATTTGGTTTTGTACCTACATACTCTAGCAGATGATACATCCTGTCATCATTTTTCTTTTCAAGAATTTTAGTGCCCTCGTTATTCACATCACCAAAAACTATAGCACCTTTATCACAAGCTGCAGAACAAGCCGTCTGGAATTCACCATCCTTAATTGTTCTTCCTTCCCGCTTGGCATCAAGGATAGTTTTTTGGGTTTTCTGAATACACATAGAACATTTTTCCATTACCCCTCTGGAACGTACCGTGACATCCGGGTTAAGCACCATTCTACCAAGGTCATTGTTCATGTGATAATCAAATTCATCGTTCTGTGCATAGGTGAACCAGTTGAAACGACGCACTTTATAAGGACAGTTGTTTGCACAGTATCTTGTACCCACACATCTGTTATAGATCATTTGGTTCTGACCCTGTCTACCGTGAGAAGTTGCCGCTACCGGACAAACAGTTTCACAAGGAGCATGGTTACAGTGCTGACACATTACCGGCTGGAAAACCACCTGAGGATTATCTGCCGGCTGCTCAAGTTCTCCAAATTCTGAAAGTGAACTTCCCAGGCCTCCAATATTTTCTTTTTTCTCAAGATCGTTGGTAAAGGTATCTTCAGAAGAGAAATAACGATCTATACGCAACCAGTGCATATCTCTCGACTTTCTAACTTCCTCTTTACCTACCACAGGAACATTATTCTCTGAGTGACATGCGATCACACAGGCACCACAACCCGTACAGGCATTTAAATCTATACTTAAGTTAAAGTGCGGCCCTGTAGACCTGTCAAAACTTTCCCAAATATCAACCTCGGGAGAAGTTACCGGAGTCTCCTGGTGATCCAGAGAAACCTCAGGAACTTCATTCCAAACATGAGCATCTTTAGTATTGAATATCTCAAGAGTTGTTTCCTTAATGATATCCCCTCTACCCATTAAGGTATTATGAAGCTGAACACATGCAAATTCATGCACTCCTGCAGCCTTTTCAATCTTTACCTTCTGAATAGAACTGAAATTTTTATATAAAGGATACGCGTTTACACCCGTTTGCATTTCTTCCTGAACACCTGCTTTTCTACCATAACCAAGCGCAAGACCAACAGATCCTTTGGCCTGACCAGGCATGATGTAAACCGGTACATTCTGCACCACAGCATCACCAACACTAAGGTTTACATAACTTCCGTTAAGACCTCCATTAGCAACATGTTCATTTTCTAAACCAAGTTCTTCAGCATCAGCTTTGGAAATAGTTAGATAATTATCCCAGCTCGCTCTCGAAAGAGGATCAGGCATCTCCTGCAACCATGGATTGTTAGCCTGCTGGCCGTCACCTATCGCAGTACTGGTATAAAGCGATAATTCAAAACCTTCACCCTCCATTTCATCCAAATTGAATGAAACTGAAGAAGAACCTGTATTTTCTGAAGCAGGTATTGAAACAGGCGAAGAAGCTTCAAATACTCCATCATGAAGTACTTCACTCCAATTTCTATCACCCAATCCACCAGACCAGGTCTCTTTAATATATTCGTAATAAGACGAATTATTACCAGACCATTTCAAAATTGTATCCTGAAATTGTCTTGTATCAAATAAGGGTCTTATGGTTGGCTGCATTAGACTGAAAGATCTTTCAGAAAACTGGATATCTCCCCAGCTCTCCAAATAATGCGGAGTAGCAGCAACATATTTACTTAATTTTGAAGTCTCATCGGTTCTGGTAGTAAAATCTACTACAGTTTCAACCTCTTTTAGAGCTTCAGCAAATTCCTTTCCGTTTGGAAGTGTATGAACCGGATTTAGTCCGGCGATTAAAAGAGCGCCCACACTACCATTATTCATATCTTCCACCAACTGGGCAACTTCAGAAGCGTTCCCCTGACGGATCATTCTTGCATTTGAAGTATCCATCACCTGACTACCAAGCGCCTCATTTATTTCCAACACCCAGGTTTGCGCTTCTTCATCTGGAATACCAGAAACAACTACAGCTCCGCTACCAGCCTG
This sequence comes from Christiangramia sp., assembly GCF_029937855.1. GTDB lineage: Bacteria > Bacteroidota > Bacteroidia > Flavobacteriales > Flavobacteriaceae > Christiangramia. The sequence goes on along the minus strand of NZ_JAPYPC010000007.1, from coordinate 123,270 downwards.
TCTTAGCTGCCTCGCAGCTTTCACCACAGCATCATCAATAGTTGCAGGAAGATCACTCGTTGAGGAACCTCCGGCTATATATCCTCTCAAAGCAGAAAGCACTGCCTTTTGCTGAGATGGCTTTAACGGAACACGCTTATCTGCATTTGCCCCTGTTAGTGACATATTAGATTCAAACTGAATATGACGGGACATTTTACCTCCTGAGCCTGACGAAGTATCAGGAATCCTGGTTTTCGCATAGGCAGCATCAAAACCACCTCCATGCCAGTCTCCCAGAAAATCCGCCCCTACACCCACTACCGTTTTCACTTTAGTGAAATCATAGTTAGGCAAGGCACGTTTTCCAAATTTAGACTGAAATGCATTTAAAGCAGCATCTTCAGAAACCGTATCGTAGACTACGTGACGAACATTTCCATATTTTGAAGAAAACTCCTGAATAAGTTTTGAGGTTGAAGGGCTCGCAAATGTTTGCGTAAGAAGAACTATATCCCCACTTGTATTATCCAATGCAGAGGACACCTCACGGTCAAATTCTTCCCAGGAAACATTCCTGCCTTCAATCATAGGGCGTTTTACCCTTTTTGTATCATATAAAGAAAGTACCGAAGCATGAACACGGGCATTCGCACCGCCTTTAAACCTGGACATTTCGTTATTTTCAATTTTAATAGGCCTACCCTCACGGGTTTTAACCAGTACGCTTGCAAAGTCGAAACCATCAGCAATGGTAGACGCGTAATAATTTGCAATTCCAGGCACAATCCTATCAGGTTGCACCACGTAAGGAATAGACTTGGTCACAGGGCCTTCGCAGGCAGCCAGTGACGCCGCTGCTGTACTGAACCCAACATACTTAAGGAAATCCCTTCTGGAAGTTTTAGAATCCCCAAGATTCTCTTTATCCCCAAGGAAATCCTCTACAGGAATATCCTCAGCAAATTCCTTTTGTTGGAGCGTCTCAACAATAGAGCTATTTTCATTTAGCTCTTCAACACTTTTCCAGTATTTCTTGTTTGATGACATATTATATCTAGATATTAGCTTCTTAAATTACACCTGAATTTCAGGATTTTAATAGTGACACTTACCACATTCTAATCCACCCATCTGGGCAGCAGTAAGCTCTTCTACACCATATTTTTTAGATAATTCCTCATGGATCTTCTCGTAATATTCATTACCCTCGATCCTGATATTAGTTTCACGGTGACAGTTAATACACCATCCCATGGTTAATGGAGCGTCCTGATATACAATTTCCATTTCCTGAATAGGACCATGACATTTCTGACATTCTATCCCGGCAACACTTACGTGCTGAGAATGGTTAAAGTATGCGAAATCCGGAAGATTATGGATACGTACCCATTTCACAGGTTTTTCCTCCCCGGAATAAGTTCTGGAAGCAGGGTCCCATCCGGCCGCAGCATATAACTTCTGGATCTCCTTATCGTAAAATTCTTTTGAATATTCTTCAGTAGCTGTTTCAGGAGCAACCTCTGCAATTGCTTTATGACAGTTCATACAAACATTAAGAGCAGGAATTCCTGAATGCTTCGAGGTTCTTGCAGAAGAGTGACAATATTTACATTCGATCTCATTATCACCCGCATGAATCCTATGAGAATAATGAATTGGTTGAATTGGCTGATATCCTTTATCCACCCCAACCTGCATTAAAAACCCATAAGCGAAATAACCTACTGCCAAAAGAACAAATATCGCACTAACCAGCACCAAGAACTGGTTCTCCACAAAGGACTTATAGATTGGTTTTCTCTTTGGCTTTTCCGGAATCACGATACCGGAAGCGTCTGCAAAATTTCTCAGCGTTTTATTCACCAGGAATAGCACCAAAAGAAGGATCGCCAGAACGAATACTAAAATCCCTAAGATCACATCTGTGGAAACTCCCCCAGTTCCTCCAGCAGCTCCCGCTTCACCTGCAGCAGCTCCCGTCGCCGCCTGGGGCTCCGGCTTAGGCTGCTCAACATAAGCAAGGATATTATCTATATCAGAGTTAGACAACTGGGGAAAAGCCGGCATCGCCGTTTGGTTCCACTCGTTATAAATCTCATTAGCCTCTGAATCCCCACTCGCTATCATAGCAGCAGAATTCTTAACCCATTCATGGATCCAATCCATCTCACGCCTATCTGTCACTCCATTTAAGGCAGGACCAATAGAATTGGAATAGGGTTTATGACATGCAGCACATAAAGAATTAAATAATTCTTTACCCGCCGCCGCGTCTCCTAAACTGGAAGCCGTGGCACCACCAGAAGAAGCCCCTTCCTGGTTAGCCTGCTCCTGCGCGGTGGTGTCCTGCACCGCCTGAGCCTGGGAAAAACCAGACAGGCTAATTATAAATAAAAATGCTACGCTTAATAGTAGTTGTCGCGGAGTTGAATGGCGGAAAATCACCTTTTTCATATTATAAGTTCGATTAACGTCTAAACTTTGGTACGGTTTTTACACTCAGTATTTTAGGGCTAAAAACCTAAAAAGGTACCTTTAAATTCAGGCACAAAAGTAATACTTATAGACGATTTTAGGAATGTTAGATAAGTGTTAATAGGTAATTTATATTAGTTCTAAATAATAATTATAAGCTGTTTAAGTTATTTAATTTTACATTTGTCAAAATGCCAATATATCATGAGAAAATCAACACCGTTATTTCTTTTATGCCTTGCCGCTTTTCTATTTCTTTCCACTGGAAAAATTCAGGCACAACAAGGAAACGTTAACATTCAACAAAACCAAAAGATTGAAAAACTAATGGAGGTTAAAGCCCAGTTGAATGAAAACAATAAGATAGGTGACCGGTATGTTATCCAGTTATTCTATGGAGATAATGGCGAAGCTAATGAAGTAATCCAAAAATATAGGAATGTATACACCTACCCCTCCCAAATCACCTATGAAGCTCCAAATTACAAAGTGTGGGTAGGGAATTTCAGAAGCAGGCTGGAAGCCGACAGAGCTCTTTTAGCAGTTAAAGAAACTTTCCCTTCGGCATTTATTCCGAAGCCACAGAGAAAATAACTGTAATTATAATTTACTCATGTGTGGTTAAAGAAACTAGACCGCTTCGCTTTTAGATATAAGAAATTAGACTTGGACTTAACTAAGTGATAAATACAGTAAATTTAATATGCTGTTTTTCAAAGAATGGCACAATTCAAAATTTTTTAAAGGCAGGGTATAGATAGTAGAAAAAGTGTTGAACCATTCAAAATACTGGGTTCAGGTTCGTTCTTTAAAATCTTGATCGGACACCACTGAGTTTCATAAAAAAAGCGACTCAAAAATGAGTCGCTTTTTTTATTCTATTATATCTAATTTATTTCGATTTAAGGGTTTTCTTCACCTCCACTTCTCTAAAGGCTTCGATCACATCTCCCTCTCTAATATCGTTATAATTCTTCACCTGCATACCACAGTCGTAACCTTTCTTCACTTCTTTTACATCGTCTTTAAAGCGTTTTAAAGAAGCAAGTTCTCCGGTGTAAACAACCACTCCATCACGTATCAATCTAACTCCGGCACTCCTATAAATAGTCCCTGAAGTTACCATACAACCAGCGATCGTACCAATTTTAGAGATTTTAAAGGTCTCTCTAATTTCAGCAGTACCGGTAATTTCTTCCTTCAATTCAGGAGAAAGCATACCTTCCATCGCATCTTTAAGATCGTTTATTGCATCATAGATGATCGAGTACGTTCTGATATCGATTTCTTCTTTATCGGCTACCTGTCTTGCATTTCCAGCAGGACGAACGTTGAATCCAATAATTACCGCATCAGATGCCGAAGCAAGTAACACATCACTTTCAGTAATCGCACCTACTCCTTTATGGATGATATTAACCTGGATCTCTTCCGTAGAAAGTTTCTGGAAACTATCTGTAAGTGCTTCCACAGAACCATCCACATCACCTTTAAGGATAATATTCAATTCTTTAAAGTCTCCAAGCGCAATACGTCTTCCAATTTCATCCAGGGTAATATGACGCTGAGTCCTAACATTCTGCTCACGTTGTAACTGAGTACGTCTTGCAGCGATATCTTTAGCTTCACGCTCGTCTTCCATCACCTTGAACGTATCACCTGCCTGCGGCGCACCATCAAGACCAAGAATAGACACCGGTGTAGAAGGCCCTGCCTCTTTCACCTCATGTCCGCGCTCATCATGCATAGCTTTTACTTTACCACTATGCCTACCAGCAAGCACATAATCCCCTACTTTAAGCGTACCAGCCTGTACAAGAATAGTGGCTATATAACCACGTCCCCTATCAAGGAAAGCTTCCACCACAGTACCTTTGGCTAATTTATTAGGGTTCGCCTGCAATTCCAGGATTTCGGCTTCGAGAAGTACTTTTTCCAGTAATTCTTTTACACCAGCACCAGTTTTTGCAGAAATATCATGCGATTGAATCTTACCACCCCAATCTTCCACAAGAAGATCCATGGCAGCAAGTTTTTCTTTAATCTTTTCAGGATTCGCCGTTGGCAAATCAGATTTGTTGATCGCAAAAATGATTGGAACTCCCGCAGCCTGAGCGTGAGAGATCGCTTCTTTTGTTTGAGGCATCACATCATCATCTGCTGCAATTACAATAATTGCAATATCGGTTACCTGAGCACCACGAGCACGCATCGCCGTAAAGGCTTCGTGACCGGGAGTATCCAGGAAGGCAATTTTTTGTCCGCCTTCAAGTTTAACCCCGTAAGCACCAATGTGCTGTGTAATTCCACCACTTTCCCCGGCAATTACATTCTCTTTACGAACATAATCCAATAAAGATGTTTTACCGTGGTCTACGTGACCCATTACTGTTACAATTGGAGCTCTTGTTTCGAGATCTTCCGGATTTTCTTCAACTTCTTCAACAGTCTCTTCAACATCTGCGGTGGTAAATTCAACCTCGTACCCAAACTCTTCAGCAACAATACTCAGAGTTTCAGCATCAAGACGCTGATTCATCGTAACCATCATTCCAAGAGACATACATGCCGAGATTACCTTAGTCACCGATACATCCATCATGGTTGCCACCTCACTCACAGTAACAAACTCGGTTACCTTTAAGATCTTTTCATCTGATTCCTGCTGTGCAAGATCCTGTTCAGATCTTTGACGGTGCTGATCCCTTTTCTCTCTTCTATATTTAGCACCTTTACCTTTAGAAGATTTTCCCTGAAGCTTTTCAAGTGTTTCACGCACTTGTTTTTGCACTTCTTCTTCGGTAGGCTCTTCCTTGGTAATAGGTTTACTTCTTTTTCTACCTCCTTTATTGGCTCCGCCACGCTGATTTCCACCACCACCTTTTACATCTTTACTAATGCGGCGACGGCGTTTTTTACGCTTATCCTTATCGTCTTTTTTATCGTCTTTCTTCTCTTCCTTTTTCTTAACAGGCTTTTTGAATTGTGAAAGATCGATCTTCTTACCGGTAAAATTAGGACCACTAAGCTTGGTATACTTTGTTTCTATGGTACTGTTCTCATCTTCCTTCGCTTCTTCTTCAGCGGGAGCAGCCTCTTCTTTCTTAGAATCCTCTTTTTTAGGAGCTTCTTTTTCAGTATCTTCTTTTTTCTCCTCTTCTGGCTTCTCCTCTTTCTCTTCTTCTTTCGCGGCAGGTTTTTCAGGCTGCTTAGTTTCTTCAGCTTCTTTGACAGGTTCTTCTGCTGGAGTTTCTTTTGCTTCCTCTTTAGGGGCTTCGGCTTTTTTCTCTTTAGGCTTTTCACCTGGCTTTTTATCCAGATCTATTTTCCCAACAGTTTTTGGGCCTTCAAGTTTCGTTCTGGATGCTACAGCTTCCTCCTCTTTCTTCTCTTCCTCTGCCTTACGTTTCTCTTCAATCTCTTTACGCAGCTCTTCCTTCTCTTTCTTTCTCTCCTCTCCAACTTCTTTAGAAGCAACCTTTTTAGTCTTGTCGGTTTGGAATTCATCAGAAAGCACCTCGTAGATTTCTCCCGAGATTTTTGTAGTTGGACGTGCGTCTATCTCGTAGCCTTTGGAAGTAAGATATTCCACAGCCCTGTCTAACGAGATATTGAACTCACGTAGAACTTTATTTAATCGCGTTGTTTTCGCTTCTGCCATAAATTGCCCTCTAAATTAACCTCTTTTAATGTAATCTATATTAAAAAAATATTATTCTTCAAATTCTGAACGGAGAACAGCCATCACATCTTTAATGGTTTCCTCCTCAAGGTCTGTACGGCGAACAAGATCATTAATATCCTGCTCCAATACAGCCTTTGCAGTATCCAGACCAATTTTTGAAAATTCAGCAATCACCCAATCTTCAATTTCATCTGTAAACTCTTTTAACTCCACATCCTCCTCAACACCTTCACGGTACACATCTATTTCATAGCCGGTTAACTGTCCGGCTAATCTAATATTGTGCCCACCTCGACCAATAGCTTTGGAAACTTCTTCTGGCTTCAGCATTACCTCAGCAGTCCTGGCTTCTTCATTCATCTTAATGGAAGTTATTTTCGCCGGACTCAATGCCCTGGTGATAAATAACTGCTCATTATTGGTGAAATTGATCACATCTATATTCTCGTTCCCCAATTCACGTACAATGCTATGAATCCTGGATCCTTTCATTCCCACACAGGCTCCAACAGGGTCGATTCTATCATCATAAGAATCTACCGCTACCTTTGCCTTTTCTCCAGGAACCCGAACTACTTTCTTGATAGTAATTAAACCGTCAAATACTTCCGGAATTTCCTGTTCGAATAATTTCTCAAGGAAACCGGGAGCAGTTCTGGACATTATGATCGTAGGCTTATTACCTTTTAATTCGACGCTCTCAATAATTCCCCTTACATTTTCTCCTTTTCTGAAAAAATCTGACGGGATCTGGCGGTCTTTTGGAAGCACAATCTCATTTCCTTCATCATCTAAAAGAATGATCGCCCTGTGCCTAATATGATGAACTTCTGCAGTATAAATCTCTCCTTCAAGATCTTTAAACTGCTTATAAATATTTGTATTATCATGCTCGTGGATCTTAGAGATCAAATTTTGCCGAAGTGCTAAAATTGCCCTTCTACCAAGATCTACCAGCTTTACTTCTTCAGAAACATCTTCGCCCACTTCAAAATCGGGCTCGATCTTTCTCGCCTGCGTAAGGGAGATTTCCCTGTTTGAATCTTCTACTTCACCATCTGCTACCACAATTCGGTTTCTCCAAATCTCAAGATCCCCTTTATCAGGGTTTACAATAATATCAAAATTATCGTCTTCTCCATACTTTTTCTTCAAAGCATTTCTAAAAACATCCTCTAAGATCGCCATCAGCGTAACACGATCTATAAGTTTATCGTCTTTAAACTCTGAGAATGACTCAATCAACGCGATATTTTCCATATCAATTTGTGATTAAAATGTTATTTTAACTTTTGCTTCCACAATATCAGTATAAGGCAAAACGGCCTCTTTCTGTACTGTGACTTTTCCCTTGCCAACCGGCTTAGGCTCTCTCGCTTTCCATGAAAGCTTTATTTCATCGTCATCTGCAGATACAAGATCAGCTTCGAATTTTTCATTCTCTGTCTTCACCTTTAACCTGCGACCAATATTCTTTTTGTATTGTCTCGGCATTGAAAGAGGTTCTGAGACTCCTGCCGAGGTAACTTCCAGTGAAAAATCTTCCTCTTCCCTATCCAGGTTATGCTCAATAGCACGGCTCACCATTATACAGTCATTAACCGAAACGCCCTGGTCCCCGTCCAATACTATCTTAATATGATTGGCGGAGTTTACTTCAAGGCTTATTAAAAATAAGGAATTATTTTCTTCGAATACCTTTGCTGCTAATTTTTCTACTTTCTCCTTCAGCATGCTTATAAAAAGAGGGGACTTCTGTCCCCTCGCTGTACTTTTTTAGTTTCAACGCTGCAAATATAGCAATATTTTTTAAGTATAAAAACGTGGAAATAAATGAAATGGGCTAAAACTTAAATTCCCTTCAGATCTTAACTATCATAGAAACTACATAAGAACAATTAATTCTAAGGATTAAAATTTTCTTCGTAAATTTAATAGAGCATTTATTTCTAAGCTTTTACTCTTCAATCATGAAAAACATTCTTGTCCCTACAGACTTTAGCGATCAGGCTGAAAAAGCCCTAAAAGTAGCCGCACAGTTGGCGAAAAAATTTAACGGTGAGATATTCCTGTTGCATATGCTGGAGCTTCCGCTTCAGTTAATAGATCCAATTGGCGGAGGCAACCAAAATATTCCTGAAGCCCTTTTTTTTATGAAACTTGCCCACCAGCGATTTTCTAAAATTATGAAAGAACCTTATTTAAAAGGAATTAAAGTTCATGAAACCGTAGAATTCCACCGTGCTTTTGATGGTATTATGGAGATAAGCAAAGAGAAAAATTGTGATTTGATCGTGATGGGCTCCCACGGAGCAAACGGATTCCAGGAAATGTTTATCGGTTCTAATACTGAAAAAGTGGTAAGACATTCAGAAATTCCCGTGCTGGTGATCAAGAATCAAATCCCTGATTTTGACATTGAAGATTTTGTATTTGCCACAGATGCCAATCTCCAGCACAGGCACATTTTGAATAAAGCCGTTACTTTCGCAGATAAATTGAATGCAAAGTTTCACCTGCTATTTGTGAATACCCCCAATGATTTTATGACGAGTGAAGAAGCATCAGAAAAGATAGGGGAGTTTGCCGAAAAAATAACTTCAGAAAATTATAAGATCCACATATATAATGATATAAGCGTGGAAAAAGGAATTCTGAATTTCGCTAAAAAGCTCGACGCCGGCCTGTTAGGAATTGGAACCCATGGCAGGAAAGGGATCGCTCATTTTTTTAATGGAAGTATTAGTGAGGATCTGGTAAATCATGCCAACAGGCCCGTAGTTACTTTTAAGATCTAAAGAAAGGATTTTAGCGCCCCGTTCTTCACTAAATTCCATACATAGTTCCAAAAGGATTTGGTCTTATCCCTCGTAAAACTGATTTCTTTATAATTCGCCTCCTCATTAAGAGCTTCATTTTGCACAATAAGATTCGCCAGGGCAGATATTATTTTGTTCTTTTTTTGTGCATCTTTTCTTAGAACTTCTACTTTAAAACTATCATATTCCAATCTCATATCGCCACTCCCTTTTGTATCATTTCCGTAAAAATTAAAATACATATCCAGAATTTTCCCTGAAGCCTGCACATTCATAGCCGGTTTCAAAAAATTATTGATCTGATCTGCGGCAAGCCTCCCCATTTGCCCTGAAAATTGGAATTGATCATTTTTATTGCTTATATCAAATTCCCATTCCACCTTTAAGGGGGCAGTTTTCATAAAATTAGCATTTACATCTACAAAGGTTTTTGGAAAGTTTTTGCTATCCATTCCAATATTGGTGATATTTTTAATAACACCATTCAAATTTGAAAATTCCACCACTCCCGGCTCCCTGTCCCCATGGATTTTTTCTTCATATCTTATATAGGCTTTATTCACCTGAATACTATCTAAATTCAGTAATATGGGAAGCTCCCTGATCATTTTACTATATAATGGCTTGAAACTGGTATCGTCCGGTTGCAGTTTATCCCTGTAAATCTCAAAATCAACCCCCGTTATTTCAGTAAAGGAATTTTGGATTTTTAAAGAATCATTTTGCAAAGACCAGTTGAAATTTTTCATGGAGACTGAATCTATTTCAAGATCATAGCGGTCTTTTTCAACCGGAGTTGTTTTTTGATGCTCTGTCTTTGAAAATTTTGGTACAATTTTGAGATTCTTGACGAGGACCTGATTATTATCAATTTTAAAATTCCCGGCAACTAACTCATGCTGTTTGTCAAGGTCATAAAAAATACTGTCGGCATTTAAAAGGATAAGGTCATAATTAAATGGGACTGTTTCTTTCAGGGTTTTGGCATTGATCTTTACCTGCTCCATCTTTACATCCCTAATCGTGGTAAATAACCTATGCTGGGTGCTATCCTTTTCAAATATTTGAAAGCTACCACCGCTAACTATTACATTTTTTATTTCAATATTATTTTCAAACCTGGATGTTTTCTTTTTTCTCACTGAATCTTTTTCCTGATCCTGAAGATTAAAAATTTTTACCACGGGATTGGTGATTTTCAGTTCACCTATAATTATATTTTTATTGACGATATATTCCCACAGATGAATATCATTCAGTTTAAGGGCATCCACCTGAAGAGATTTTCCTTTTAAATTAACGGAAGGCTTAAGTACTTCTGCCGTCCTGTTGAGTAGCTTTACATCAACCTTATTATATGTAGTATGGGATTCTTCCAGACCTTTCTCTATTCCAGTTTTAATTTTCTTCTCCAGGAAATTATTAAGGAACAATAGGCCCAACGCCAGCAAACCAATTGCAACCAAAATTCCTGTAGCAAATTTTGTAGTTCTTCTCAAATTATCGTTCGTTTTAGAAAAACCAATTTACAATTCAAAGAGCTTCAAAAGCAGGGTTTAAGATTTTTTAACTTAAAAGATTGTAACCCAGAAGTTGCCAAAGTTAAATTTAAGTCAAACTTGTTCTTTTCCTTCTTCGGTATACTAATTGAGTATTATATTTGAGCTGAATAAAAAGAAAAAATGTTTTTAAAAGTAGGTGTAAAAGTTTTGTTTATTGTGATGGAGATCTTCCTTGGGTTCTATAGTTTAGTAATCACCGAAAGTCTTCTGATCAAGTTTTTATTTTTCGTATTTACTGCGGGAATTATTGCTTTTGCGGTACTAAAAACCATCAATAAAATTTTACCTACAGATAACGCACTGGTAAACCTTGACTCAGAGAACGAGGAGTAATCTGTGTTTTATTACGCATGTCTGCGGTTAAAAAACCTCGACCGCTTCGCTTTTAGATATAAGAAATTAGACCTGGACTTAAATAACTGATAAAGAACGTACATTTAAAATTGTTTTTCAAAGAATAGACAATTCAAAAATTTTTGAAAGCAGGGTATAGATAGTAGTAAAAAATTTGAGCTATTTAAAATACTTAGTTCAGGTTCGTTCTTTAAAATCTTTATAGGACAGCAGTGTATTTTTATACTAAAAGATAAAATTCGTTGACAACCTCAGCGAATTTTTTTATTTAATTTTGATACTCACCACAATCACAATTTATGAGGCTTATATGCCTGGCAGACACCCATAATTTTCATCATGATATCGCGATTCCTACCGGTGATATTTTAATACATGCGGGTGATTGTACAGACGGCGGAACGCGAAATGAAACTGAAGATTTTTTAAGATGGTTTTCCGGCCAACCTCATAAATATAAAATCCTGGTTCCGGGAAATCATGATTTTTATTTTGAAAAAGCAGCGTATTTAAAAAAGATTCCAGATAATATCCATCTGCTAATTGATAAAGGCTTAACTATAGAAGGATTAGAATTTTGGGGATCACCTATGACTCCCGGTTCAGGAAACTGGGCGTTTAACAGGGAAAGAGGTATGCCCATTAGAAACCACTGGAACCTAATCCCGAAAAAAACAGATTTTTTAATCACCCATACCCCACCCTACGGAATTTTGGATGAAATAAGTAGTGGGGTAAAATTGGGATGCGAAGAATTAAAGCAAATATTAAATACTATAAAACCCAAATATCATCTGTTTGGACACATTCATTATGCTGCAGGCTCCATTAAAAGGTCTTCTACACGTTTTTTTAATCTGTCCATATTAGATGAAAGACAGCGCCTGATGCACTCACCCCGCATAATTGATCTTTAATCTAAAAAATATCTTAAGGATTCTATCACTAAGTTAAAAAACTATTAACAGGGAAATTATTACATTTTTTTTAACAGCTTTTATCCTGTCTAATAGTAATTTAGCCATGAATGAAAATGTTGAAATTAAAATTATGAATAGAATTACTACCCCGGAAATTCTTGATGAGGTCAAGAATTTAATTTCTTATAGCATCAGTAATAAAAATGAAGAGGATTCAAATTTCCAACTTATGCATCGCGCAATCATCAAAAAATATTTTGATGCTAAGCATGTGACCATTAACTATGATAGTCAAACCATAGATTTAAAGTTACCAGTAGGCCAAAAAAAATATACTAATATTACTTTCGAATGCCAGGATCTAGAAAGGTTCTTGAAATCCTGCCTTAAGAAAGATGATAAAAGCCTATTTTTTTATCAGAATATTTTAAGCCATTATAATATCACTACTGCTGCATAATCAAATTATTAGCATTTAGTAAATATAATTTAGTTCGGCTCCTTCGCCGGACTTTTTTACTTTAGCCTTTTACCTATCCTCTTTAACATTTCAACTTTCATAGGTTTGGATAAAAATCCTGATACGCCGGGATATTCTTTTATTTTCTCTTTATCTGAAAAGGCTATTGAGGAGCTTACAATATAAACATCTGCTATTTCATAAAGCTCAGGAAATAAAGTCTCCAGATAATCGAGGCATTGCCAACCATCCATGATAGGCATATTTATATCCAGTAAAATAACAGAGGGAAATTCTGTTTGAATTTCAGCAAGGTCGCTTAAGGCTTCTTTTGCACGTGTATAAAAATAAGCCTTTCCAAAAACTGTTGACTGATCAATTAATTTTTTTATAATTTTTTGATAGATCACATCATCATCTATCACACAAATAGATTTTCTCATTTAAATGTAACTTTAAATGTGGTGCCAATTCCAGGTTCACTTTCTATCTTAACCGTTCCGCCCATCGCATTAATCTGATTCTTAGTAATAAATAATCCTACACCCCGGGAATCTTTTCGTTCGGAAAAGGTTTTATAAAGACCAAAAATTTTCGATCCGTGTTTATCCAGATCAATCCCTATACCATTATCCTTTACTTCCAGGACCCAATGCCCATCTTCCTTATACCCGGATAACTTGATCACCGGACTTCTTACAGGATCGCTATATCGTAGGGCATTTGTAAGGAAATTCAATAAAACACTTTCCAGATAAGCCGCATTGAATAATACTTCCATCTCATGAGGAACTTCATTTATAATCTTCGCATAGCTGGATTTAATCTGTAAACTGAGGATTTCTAGCGCCTGGTTCAGGAAATTTGAAACATTTAAAGATTCCGTTTTAATATCTATATTGGTATTGATAGAAACAACCTCATTTAAATCGTGCAGGGATTGATCAAGGTTTTTTGAAATCTTATTTAACAGCTGCACATAGGAATTTTTCTCCTCCTCAGAATCTTCTGCTTCATACAATTCAAGGACAGAAGACAGATTACTCGAATGAGACCTGAGATTATGAGAAACTATATAAGCAAAGTTCAGCAATCTCTTATTCTGTTCCATCACCAGTTCATAAGACTTCACCAAATTCATTTCAGCTTCTTTTTTACCAGTAATATCCCTTAAATTAACCACAAACCCCTTTACATTATTTACATTAAGCATGTTGGTTAGAGTGACATTTGCCCAGAACCAATTATCCTCAGCATCCTTTACCCTCAAGATGATATCTGAAAGGGGAACATTAGGCTGCACATAAGCATCCTCTACTTTAGATCTTAAAATCTGCTGATCATCTGGATGGATATAATGCAAAACGCCATTAGCGGCAAAATCTATCTCTTCATATTTTGAAATTTTCGAAAGGGAAGGTGAATAATAATTGACTTTATTTTTATCATCGACTATTAAGATTATTTCATTAGAATTTTCAACCAGCGACCTAAAACGGTTTTCATTATCAATGAGCTTTTGTTTAGCCATTACCCTCGCCGAGATATCTTCTACCAGGGCAATGTGTGAGGATACCTCTTCGCCTACTTCCCATAATGGTGAAACATTTATTCGCACCCAAATTAAACTACCATCCTTCTTTTTTAGCCTTTTCTCCAGGCTGTATTCACGAATTTCGTCGCGACTAAGCTTTTGCATTAAAGCCGTATTTTCTGAAAGATCGTCTGGATGGGAGATAACCTTATAATCCTTTAGCTTTAATTCTTCTTCAGAATATTCCAGGATATCCTGAAATTTTTTGTTAGGTTCCAGGATCATCCCAGATTTGGAATCAACCCGTACCATGCCAATCGCTGCCTGATTGAAAATAGTCCTGAAATGCAGTTCACTTTTTGCCAACTCCCCAGCCTGCTCCCTTACCAGTTCCTGGAGTTTAGCGGGTTGCTTTAAACTATTAAATACGATCCAGCTAATAGCCCCTGAAATTACCAGGATCATAATTGCCACGGGAATAATCGTATAAAATGGTTTATAAGGATCAACAGGAATTATATATATTTTCCAATCTCCATCTGGCAAGATTAATTTTTCTGAATAAGATTCATCAGGCTCCTGTGTTCCATTTAAAAAGAATTCTTCCCTGTTTGTTACAGGATTTATTTTAGAAAACTGAAATTTATATTGATCTCCTGCCAGGTCTCGAAGGCCGGTTTGATCTATAAGATTATCAAAATCTATAAGTACTGCAACAAACCCCCAGAATTGGTTTTTTTTAAATACCGGAAGCCTTCCTATGATAGCCAGGCCTCCCTGTTTCAACTCCAGCGGTCCGGCAAAAAACATACGTTTTCGTTGTATTGCTTTAAAAGCCTCTTCATTTCTTGTGCTATCCTCTAAAATATTATAATTTATCGCCTCTTTATTCTCTTCAAAGGGATACACTTTAGTAATGATCCCATCAGGAACTATTTGTACCGCATCTATATTCGGATTCTTGTCTACTAACTGCGGCGCCAGCTCATCAAAATTCTCAATCTTCCCTTTTTCATTTATTTGAAGCGCTAAGGAAAGTGCTGCGGAATAACTATATTTTAAAGATTGATCTATATTTTGTTCGGCAACATCTATGATTGCCTCCATTTCGCTCTGGCGATCATCCAACAAGATTTGATATCGTTGCCAAAGTATAAAAGAACCGACTAAAAAAAGTAAAATAAAAGTACAGAAACCAATGAATAAAGGTTTCCTCTTAACTCTGGAATTGAAAGAATTTTCTGTACGTAGGGCCATTAACTTAAGTTACCGGGCTAATAATTTTCGGGGGAATTTGGAATTTTTCGGCAGCCAAATATAGCTAAATATTTGTTAAAAATTTTACCTGGTAAAATTCAAACTTTGCTTTAAAATAAAAAACCCGGATGAATTTTATCCGGGCCTTGTAATATTAGATAGAGGACTTTTTGTTTAAAATGACTTTGAGAGGCTTAAAAACGTAACTCAGTTTGAAGATATTTTTGAGAAATCTCAACCTATCGAAATCTGCATATTATGATAGGGATTTGATAAATCTATAGCCATTTTAGTAGAAAAGATATTTATGAAATTTCACCTTAGCTCCAGGATCATCTCGTAGGTAAAATATAAATGGATATGTCCTGACATGATGTTCAATGATAGGATTCTTACCAATTCTTATTCCTTTTTTTCCTAAGGATAATCTTCGTAATGATTAGTTATACTCAAGTTTGACTAGTCTACGTGAATTTTCAGTCATAATATGACTTATACCAGGCTAAATATTTTGCAACTCCTTCTTTTACTTCAACCATTGGCTGGTAATCGTAATCTGCCATTAAAGGTGCTGAATCTGCCCAGGTTTGCTCTACATCCCCGGGTTGCATCGCCATCATCTGTCTTTTTGCTTTCACCCCCAGTTGATCTTCGATCTCTTCAATAAAATTTAAAAGGTTTATCGGTTTACTTTTTCCAATATTATAAAGGCGATATTTTGCAACTTCGCTAGCAGGCAACTTATTTACAACTGCCAAAATTCCATTTACGATATCATCTATAAAGGTAAAATCCCGCTCAAGTTTACCTTCATTAAAGACCTTTAAAGGTTTAGCGTTTTTTATAGCATTTGCAAACAGGAACATAGCCATATCTGGCCTACCCCACGGACCATACACCGTAAAAAACCTTAAACCGGTAACAGGAAGATCATATAAATGACTGTAGGTATAAGCCATGATCTCATTACTCCTTTTGGTGGCTGCATAGAGACTAATGGGTTGATCCACCCTATCTTCGGTAGAAAAAGGAACTTTTTTATTTTGTCCGTAGACACTGGAACTGCTGGCATATATCAAATGTTTGACCTCATAATTTTTGCAGCACTCCAAAATGTTCGCAAAACCAACCAGGTTACTATCAATATAAGCTTCAGGGTTTTCCAGGCTATATCTAACTCCCGCCTGGGCGGCGAGATTACAAACGATATCGAATTTTTCGATTTTAAATAATTCCGGTAGATTTTTTCGATCCTCTATATTCAACCTGAAAAATGAGAAATTACAATACAGAGAACTATTATATTTTTTATTAAAATCGATCATATCTTCACTTTCGATCCCAACTTCTTTTAACCTGTCCAGTTTTAATTCCTGACTATAATAATCATTGATATTATCAAGTCCTATGACTTCATGATTTTGCTTAACTAACTTTTCACATAAATGAAAACCAATAAAACCTGCAGCTCCCGTTACGAGTATCTTCATAAATTGATTTACTATTACTTAAAAATTATGAGATATACTCTTTAAACCTGGAGAAATCTCAATTACCAGACAAAAATACCGGATTTATTCTTCCTGACTTAACAATGACATTTACAATTGCAAAAGCTATGAAAAGAATGGTTATAAAAACCACCATGAACTAAGTTTATTCAGAAGGATGCTCTTTTATTGAAATTAAGAACGATGGATTGTTTGATGAATACATTGTCCCCCTCCTTATTAATTCATTTTAAAATACCTAATTCTGAATTATTGAATTAACCTAAATAAGGTATTCAATCTGGAAAACAGTTTTTCTTAGAAAGAAAGCAAAAAAAAACCCGAACTTTCGTTCAGGTTTTCCCTTTGTTGGCCTACTAGGGCTCGAACCTAGACTCTTCTGGACCAAAACCAGACGTGTTGCCAGTTACACCATAGGCCAATAAATTTGATTTTTTTACAGAAAAACTAACTGTTTCTTTTGTGACCATCTCCATAGCTATCGGGAAACAACATAGGCCAATGCTTAAATGCGGATGCAAATTTAAAACAAAGTTTATTCTACACAAACTTTTTATTGAAATTTTCCTGAAAAAATGAAGCTTCAGGTTTTTATAGTTCATTATCAATCGTTTCCAAAATAAATGCTTTTATCTTTCGTTTTGAGAGCATTCAGCAATTTATTATTAAATTCGCCACTTTAGTACAACTACACGAGTATTTATGACTGATTTTAACTTTGGTAAGTGGAACAAAATTCTGGGCTGGCTGGTATTTGTAATAGCTTTAACCACCTACACACTTACTTTAGAACCTACGGCTAGTTTCTGGGATGCCGGTGAATATATTGCAACTTCGGCAAATCTTGAAGTCGGACATCCACCGGGAGCCCCATTTTATCAAATGATGGGCGCCTTCTTTTCTACTTTCGCAGCAGATAATACAAAGGTGGCCCTCATGGTTAATTTCATGTCGGGCTTTGCCAGCGCGATTGCCATCATGTTTATGTTCTGGTCTATAAGTATCCTTGTATTAAAAATTGCGGGTCCTGTTAATAAATTGACTACCCCTAAGAAAATAGCGGTTCTGGGAAGTTCTTTGGTGGGATCATTGGCCTTTACTTTTACTGATAGTTTCTGGTTTAATGCAGTAGAAGCCGAAGTCTACGCCATGGCCGCCTGCTTTATGTCGGTCATGTTCTACCTTGGACTTTTATGGGAAAGAGATATGTTTACCCCACGTGGAAATCGCTGGATCATCTTGATATCACTAGTCATAGGACTTTCTTTCGGTGTCCATTTTATGGGCTTATTAACGCTTCCTGCCATAGGATTTCTCTACTTCTTTAAAAATTACAAGACAGTTACAGTTAAGAATTTTATCATTGCAAATATTGTCGTGGTTGCCGTGTTGATGTTCATCTTTAAACTGCTTTTACCATACACACTTACATTTTTCTCAGCTTCAGAATTATTCTTCACCAATAGTTTGGGTATGCCTTTTAACACCGGTACTATCATAGCATTACTGGTAATTATCGCTGCCTTCTACTTCGGAATAAATTATACCAGAAAGAAAAATCTCTATAAATACAACACCCTGCTACTTTGCATCCTTTTTGTACTGATAGGATTTTCCAGCTGGGTGATGCTCCCTATTAGAAGTAATGCGCCAACGGTGATCAATGAAAACAGTCCCGATAATGCCCGGGAGTTGCTCGCTTACTACAATAGGGAACAATACGGGGAAACGCATCTTTTTTATGGCCCGCAATGGTCTGAAATGTATTCGGGATTAGATGCTGATGACCCTTATGATGATGCAAAACCCAAATACGAAAAGGATGAGGAACTTGGCAAATATGTAATTGTCAATGATTATAAGAATGCCAGGCAAAACCTGGATGATGACCATAAAGCCGTGCTTCCAAGAATGTGGAGCACCGAGCATGCCGTAAATTATATGGAGTTTACCGGACCGCTGGATTTCAAGATCAAAGCTGAATATCAGGGAGAAGAGAGACTACTTCAGGCTGTTAATGAGTTTAAAACGCAGTTTTCCCGCGGCGAACGCGATATGGAAGATTATCACAGCTTCTTAAGGCAGATGAGTGAATACCTGGATGTGGAAAAACCCTCGTTCGCAGAAAATATTGGCTACCTTCTGGAATATCAGATAGGTTATATGTACTGGCGCTATTTTATGTGGAATTTCACAGGGCGTCAGGATGATATTCAGGGAAAATACAATGATCTCCACGGTAACTGGATAAGCGGAATTGACTTTATTGATGAAATGCATATTGGCACCCAGGACGAGCTACCTTCCGATGTTAAAAATAATAAAGCCAGAAATACTTATTTCTTCCTTCCGCTAATACTTGGTTTAATAGGACTTGTTTTTCATCTAAAAAGAGATAAAAAAAATTTCTGGGTATTAATGGTATTTTTCCTGTTTACAGGGATCGCTTTGAAAATATACCTAAACGAACGTCCTTTTGAACCTCGCGAAAGAGATTATGCCCTGGTAGGTTCTTTTTACGTTTTTGCGATCTGGATAGGATTCGGGGTGTATGCTATTTTTGATAAACTTCGGAAATCCATCAGTCCTAAAATTCTCGCACCTGTGGTCGTGGTGGTAAGCCTTCTATGTGTTCCCACGCTTCTTGCTTCCGAAAACTGGGATGACCATGATCGTTCGGGAAGAGACACCGCGCTTACCATGGCCCGGATGTACCTGGATTCGGTAGATGAAAACGGGATATTATTCACCATTGGTGATAACGACACCTTTGCCCTGTGGTATGTGCAGCAGGTAGAAAAATATAGAACCGACGTTAGAATTATAAATACAAGTCTTCTTGCTACCGACTGGTATATCGATCAAATGAAGCGAAAAGCTTTTGAAAGCGATGCCATTCCGTCACAGCTTGAAAATGAATTCTATAATGGTAAAAATGATGCCATTTTCCTTCGGGAGGTTACCCAGGACACCATTCCTATTAAAACATGGATGAATTATATTGAAAATGACGATCCGCGGACTCAGGCGGAACTTCAAAGCGGAACCATGATCAATACATTCCCATCCAGATATGTAAGGATTCCGGTAGATAAACAAACAGTTTTAGAAAATAACATCGTAGACGAATCTGAAGCCGATCAAATCGTAGATCATATAGACATTGCAATTGGAGATCAGGTGCTTTACAAAAACCGAATATTAATGCTGGATATCCTGGCCAATAACAATTGGGAAAGGCCTATTTATTTTACCGGTGGAAGCTTTGGCGATGAAGATTACCTGTGGATGAAAGATTATCTGCAGCTAGAAGGTGTCACCTATAAACTGGTTCCAATACGTACTCCGCTTGACCCTCGAAACCCGTTTGATATGGGAAGGGTGAATACAGAAAAGATGTACAATATTGTTAAGAATTGGGATTGGGGCAATATGGGATCAGATGATATCTATCATGATCCTGAAACCCGTAAAAATTCCATTACTTATAGAAGTAATCTCGCGAGATTAACAGAAAACCTTTTAAACGAAGGGGACACTATTCATGCGGAAGAGATCCTGGATCTGGGAATGAAGCATATGCCGGTTGAGCATTATGAGTATTATACGCTGCTGGAGCCATTTATAACAGGCTATTATGAAGTGAACAGACCTGAGAAAGCTCGAGATATTTGGGAGAAAGTCACTGACAAATATCAGGAAAATCTTACTTTTTATAGTAACTGGGATGTGGAAAAACAATACATGTATGCTGATGAGATCATCACTGACATGGAGCGATACCGCGGACTTGTAGATATTATGATGGTTTATGAAGATCGGGAAACCGCCCGGGAAAAAGCCGAAGAGTTTAATAACTACCTTAGATTATTCAGGCATTTCTATAGAGAAGATGAAGAAATAGATGCGGAGGTTAAATCACCGCAGGAAGAACTTATGGAGGCTATAGATGGCGCAGTTCCCGTGGAATCTTCTGTTGATTCAATGACATTGGATTCGGTTGAAGAATAGGCTAAAAGTGTAGCTGTCATTTCGACGGAGCATAGCGGAGGAGAAATCTCACTTACAAGATAAATTAAAATGAGATCTCTCCCTCGAGATGACACAATTAGATAAGTACGAGGTTTTTAATAGATGCTGAAATAACTTCAGCATGAAAGATTTAACTCCGATCTTAATTCAGGTTAAAAACTTAATGATCTGGTCACTGCGAGCCAGGCGAAGCAATCTATTCTTAGAATTTTATTTATGAAATTATTTCTTCCTAAATATCCTTCCATTTTAAGAACTTTATATCCGGAGAGAATTTTAAAGATCGATAATTCTAACGCAATTTATCTCACCTTCGATGATGGCCCTGTTCCAAAAGTGACTCCGTGGGTTTTAGATTTACTGCAGGAATACAATGCCAAAGCCAGCTTTTTTTGTATTGGCGATAATGTGGAAAAACATTCTAAAATATTCCGAAGAATAATTAGTGAGGGGCATTGTATTGGTAACCACTCTTTTAATCACCTCAATGGCTGGAAAACCTCAAATTCGATTTATATTGAGAATGTTCTTAATGCTGAATTGATGATGACCGGAATGACGAAAGAAAAAAATCATACACGCCACGAACTACACACCACCAACTCTGAACAACAAACTCCTAACTACAAACTCTTCCGCCCTCCTTACGGAAGGATCAAAAATTCCCAGGCGAAAATCCTGAAGCAAAAAGGTTTTAAGATCGTAATGTGGGATGTGATAAGCGGAGATTATGACCAGGAATTTTCCGCAGAGAAATGTTTAAAGAATGTGACTCAGAATGCCTCAGCCGGAAGCCTCATTGTCCTACACGACAGCGAAAAGGCATTCGCTAATCTGAAAATTATCCTTCCGCAGTTATTGAGATTTTACAAAGAAAAAGCTTTGGAATTCAGGGGCCTTAAAGATATTCTTTAAGCAGGCCTATCAATGTATTCGCATCCTGCTCCCCGCTGTGCCTCCATTTCATCTCACCGGCTTTATAGATCATTAGTGTTGGAAGTCCTTTAACCCGGAGTGCTTCAGCCAATTGTGAATTCTTATCCACATCTATTTTTATGACCTTTGCCTTATCTCCCATAGCCGCAGCGACATCTCTAAGCACCGGGTGCATCGCTACTGAGGCATCATTCCATTCGGTATAAAAATCCAAAAGAACAGGGATTTTCAGGTCTACTAATTCTCCAAATTTTGACATAATTCAGGATTTATTTTCAGCTCTTATTGATCATATGCATGCCTGCAACAATCAAATATAGGAAATTCTTGTTATTATGCGGGTTTCGAACCTTTTTTCAGTTCTATCACACTAATTTCAGGCCAAATCCCCACTCTTCCAGGGTAAGCCAAAAATCCGAATCCGCGGTTTACATTGATATACCTCCCGGCTTCTTCATATATTCCAGCCCAGTGTTTATAACGATACTGCACCGGGCTCCATTTAAACCATCCGGGGATTTCTATACCAAATTGCATTCCGTGGGTATGCCCGCTCATGGTTAAATGGTATTTCTTGGGATGCTTCTTAACCTCTTCTTCCCAATGCGAAGGATCATGACTCAAAAGGATCTTAAAATCTTTCTCATCTACGCCCTGTCCTGCTTTTTCCAGATCACCCGCTTTTTTAAATCCGCCAACACCCCAGTTTTCAACTCCAACTAAAGCTATTCGCTCACCATTCTTTTCAATAAACCTGCTTTCATTCAGCATTAAATTCCAGCCCATTTCGGCGTGGGTTTGCTTCAGCAGATCAAGATTCTCCTTTTTTGCAGTGGCGCTTTCCCAGTTATGATAATCGCCATAATCGTGGTTTCCTAAAATAGAAAAAACGCCATCCGGTGCTTTTACTTCGGAAAAAAGAGATTTCCAATCTTCCATTTCTGAAGCTTTGTTATTCACGAGATCCCCGGTAAAAACCACCAGGTCACTACCCTGCTCCTTCAATAGATCAACGCCATATTGAATTTTTTCTTTATTATCGAAGCTACCGCTATGTACATCGCTAATCTGACTAATTCTGTAGCCGTCGAACGCATCTGGCAGATCTTCAAAATAAAGCGTATATCTTAAAACCCTGAAATTATATCGGCCTTTATACATTCCGTAGAGTAAACCGGCAAAAGGAATCGCCGCCAATCCAAGAGCAATGGTGCTAATGAATTTTCTTCGGGAAGGCAATTCAAAATTTTCAGAAGAACCAAAAAATTTCTGAATTCCAGCCACCGGAATACGAACAACATCTTCTCCCAACATCACTACCGATAGCACAATCTTTCCGACGAAAAATGCCAGAAAAATTCCTATGGCATAACCTCTTCCCCCACCAAAGCCATCATTTGGAGAGGCCTGGTTAAATTGATAAACCAGGTTACCAATTACAAAAGCAGAAATTATAAAATATATTGTGGTGACCCAGATATTCCTGGAGAAAACCCTCAGGGCCTGGTAAGCATAAATATCTACCAACAAAAAGATCGCAATTAGTATAAACCAACGCATTTAGATAATTTTTCGCGAAGATAGTCCTTAACTATAATTGCAGTATGGTATTAACGATAATTTAATCTGATCGTTTCTAAGCCTTTATCAATAATACTTTTGAATTTGGTTTAAGCTTCCTCAAAACCTTATATTTATAACATCATTTTACATAGATGAAACGTAGAAATTTTATAATAAAGACGGGAATAACTGGAGCTGCCTTAAGCGCTACTCCTTCAATTTCCTCAAAACCGATTTTAAAAGAGTTACATATGAATTACAAATATCCGGTCGCTGTAGCCACATGGAATTTTCAGAATGCTACAAAAATGGCCGGCAGTATGCTGGAAAAAGGTGCAACGGCACTTGATTCTGTAGAAAAAGGCGTTATGGTGGAAGAAGCAAATTTAAAAAACATTACCGTTGGTGATGGCGGAGCACCAGACAGGGATGGAAATGTAACGCTTGATGCATGCATTATGTCTCCAGACGGAAATGCAGGCTCGGTGGTATATCTCAAGGAAATTGCCCATCCGGTCTCTGTAGCGAGAAAAGTAATGGAAGAAACCCCGCATGTCATGCTGGCCGGGGAAGGAGCTTTACAATTTGCCATTCAGCAGGGATTCAAAAAGAAAAATCTACTCACAGAAGAGTCTGAAAAAGCCTGGCAGGAATGGTTAGAACATAAAGAATACAAACCTATTATCAATATTGAAAATCACGACACCATCGGCATGTTATGCCTTGATGATAATGGTGATATTTCCGGGGCCTGTACCACTTCCGGACTATCTTATAAGATAAATGGCCGCGTTGGAGATTCACCAATTATTGGTGCCGGACTTTTTCTGGACAATGAAATTGGTGGCGCGGTAGGTACCGGAATGGGAGAAGCCATCATGAAAAGTGTAGGCAGCTTTCTAATAGTTGAACTGATGAGGCAGGGAAAATCACCCCAGGAAGCCTGTGAAGAAGCAGTGATGAGAACCGTGAAAGCAGCCCCAAATTATAAGGATTTTCAGGTGGCGTACGTAGCCCTAAACAAAGAAGGAGAGATTGGTTCCTATTGCATTCATAAAGGATTTAGTTATGCTAAATTTTACCGCGGAGAAAGCACTGATAATTTGAGTGCATCTTATTTGGATGAATAATTTCTTTCAATTTTGTTCTAACTTTTAAATTTAATTCAAACCTGCAAGGTCTTTAAGACCTTGCAGGTTTATTTTATATATATTTAGAAATGGAACTTTTAGAAATAGGCAAATATTACCATATCTTCAACAGAGGTATTAACAGTGAGAACATCTTTAAAAATGAGGAAAACCGGCATTACTTTTTAAGATTGTATAACAAACACCTTTCCCTTTCCGTTACAAGCTTTGCCTATTGTCTTCTTAACAACCATTTTCATATCGCAATTCGAGTAGATAAAGAAAGTAAGGTGGTTACTCAATCATTTTCAAACTTTTTTAATGCATACGCCAAAGCGATCAATAAATCCCAAAATAGAACCGGGAGCCTATTTGAGAAAAATTTTAGAAGGATAAGTATCGATAGTGAGAAGTATCTTAAGGATTTAATATTATATATCCATTTTAATCCTCAAACGCATTTTGGTATTGACTACAGGAAATATAGTTTTTCATCCTATCAATCAATTCTGCTGGGAAAACATACGATTATAAATTGCGAAGAAGTTATTGCCGTATTTGACAGTTTTCAAAATTTTAAAAAGACCCATGAGCAACAGAATTTAGTGCTGGAGGAAAAATTCAAGCTAGAATAACGAAACCTGCAAGGTCTTTAAGACCTTGCAGGTTTTATGTTCCACTAATAAAAACATACCACTATAAGGAAGACTGACTTTATCTTTGTAGTTTTGAAATATTCTCATATTTATATTTAAACTTTTCAGATGGCCGAGCAAAAACGCCTTTTTTTACTTGACGCATACGCTTTAATTTTTCGTGGATATTACGCTTTTATTAAAAATCCCAGGATCAATTCCAAGGGATTTAATACCTCTGCGATCATGGGGTTTACCAATTCCCTTTTCGATGTTATTAGAAGGGAAAAACCAGATCATCTCGCAGTATGCTTTGATAAAGATGGTAGTGAAGCCAGGACTGAAATGTTTGCCGAATATAAAGCCAACAGAGATGAAACTCCTGAACCTATTCGAGAGGCGATTCCTATTATTCAGGATATTTTGAAAGCAATGCATATCCCAGTGGTGGAATGTGCCGGAATGGAAGCTGATGATATCATAGGCACCCTGGCGAAGCAGGCCGAAAAGGAGAATTATAAGGTGTATATGGTTACTCCAGATAAGGATTTTGCGCAACTGGTTTCTGAAAATATCTTTATGTATCGTCCCGCCCGAATGGGTAATGGCATTGAGATCTGGGGAATCCCTGAAGTTCAGAAAAAATTTGAAGTAGAAAGACCAGAACAGGTAATCGATTTTCTGGGAATGATGGGAGATTCTGTAGATAATATCCCGGGACTACCGGGGGTTGGAGAAAAAACCGCCAAAAAATTCCTCAAGAAATATGGCAGCATGGAAGGTCTTTTGGAGAATACAGATGATCTTAAAGGCAAAATGAAAGAGAAGGTGATCGAAAATGCTGAATTAGGCCGACTTTCTAAAGAACTTGCAAGAATTTTCACTGATTGTGATGTGAAATTTCATGCAGAAGATTATGAGCTTTCCAGGCCTGATGGTGATAAAGTTCAGGAGATTTTCGAAGAACTGGAGTTTAGACGATTAAAAGATCAATTCATTAAGTTATTTAGTGGAGAAGAAGAAACTCAGCAAACCCAGGTCACTAATTCACCTTCTGCTAAAAAGAATGCGCAGGCTACTGCCGGAGCAGGCCAGTTCTCTTTATTTGGTGGGGATGGTGAGGAAATTGAGAGAACTTCATCCAGAACAAATTTGGAGGATACTCCACATTTTTATCAGTGTGTGGAGACTGAAATGGCCAGAAAGATCTTTATTGAAAGGCTGTTAAAACAAAAAAGCGTTTGTTTTGATACCGAAACCACCAGTCTTAATCCGCTGGAGGCTCAATTGGTTGGTATTGCATTTTCCTGGGAAGCCGGAAAAGGATTTTATATTCCATTCCCAGAGGATAAAGAAGAAGCTCAAAAACTTATTGAAGAACTAAGGGAATTCTTTGAGAATGACAAAATTGAAAAGATCGGGCAGAACCTAAAATATGATATCGAGGTTTTAGATAAATATAATGTTGAGGTAAAAGGGCCATTATTCGATACCATGATCGCGCATTATCTTATCAATCCAGATATGCGTCATAACATGGATGTTCTGGCTGAAACTTATTTAAATTATACGCCGCAGCCCATTTCAGAATTAATTGGCAAAAAAGGAAAAAATCAGGGGAACATGAGAGATGTAGACCTTGACAAACAAACCGAATATGCTGCAGAAGATGCCGATATCACGTTTCAGCTAAAGAACTTTTTTGAAAAGGAACTGGATGATGCTGAAACCAGAAAGCTTTTCAACGAAATTGAAATTCCGCTGGTAAAAGTGCTGGCCGATATGGAACTGGAAGGAATTAACCTGGATGAAGAATACTTAAAATCATTATCTGAAGCACTGGCTTCCGACATCAAAGATCTTGAGACAAAAATATACCAAGCTGCCGGAGAAGAATTTTTGATTAGTTCTCCAAAACAATTGGGAATCATTTTATTTGAAAAATTAGAATTATCCAAAAAACCAAAGAAAACTAAAACCGGGCAATATTCTACAAGCGAAGATGTGCTTTCGGTGCTTGCAGATGAGCATAATATAGTGCGCCATGTGCTAGATTATCGTGGCCTCGTAAAACTTCAAAATACATACGTGGATGCTTTGCCTAACCAGGTGGAAAAAACGACCGGTAGGGTGCACACAGATTATGTACAGACTACCGCAGCTACAGGAAGGTTGAGCTCCAACAATCCAAATCTTCAAAACATCCCCATCAGGACCCAACGGGGGCGACAGGTTAGAAAAGCCTTTGTTCCAAGGGATGAGAATTACGTATTGCTTGCTGCTGATTATTCCCAGATAGAACTGCGTATTATCGCTGCCTTGAGCAAAGAGGAAAATATGATCAAAGCTTTCCAGGACGGTGAGGACATTCACGCTTCCACCGCTGCGAAAGTTTTTAATGTCGCTTTAGAAGAAGTGACCCGTGAACAAAGAAGCAACGCAAAAACAGTTAATTTCGGGATTATCTATGGGGTTTCCGCTTTCGGATTAAGCAATCAAACTTCTTTATCCAGGAGTGAATCCAAAGAATTGATCGACACCTATTATAAGACCTATCCAAAACTTAGCAATTTCATTGCAGACCAGGTGGAATTTGCACGGGAACATGGATATGTGTCTACCATTTTAGGCCGCAGAAGATATCTCAAGGATATTAATTCCCGAAATCAGGTTGTTCGTGGTGCCGCGGAAAGAAACGCTGTAAATGCCCCAATCCAGGGAAGTGCAGCAGATATCATTAAACTTGCCATGATCAATATCCATAAGAAACTGAAGGAGGAAAACTACAAGACCAAAATGCTTCTTCAGGTTCATGATGAACTGGTTTTTGACGCACACAAAGATGAACTTGAAAAAGTTCAGAAAATGATAAAATCTGAAATGGAGAATGCCTACACACTGGAAGTTCCTTTAGATGTGGACCTTGGAATTGGCGAAAACTGGCTGGAAGCACACTAGTCAGTAGGCAATTTTCCGCATTAAACAAATAACAAGAATTTCCTGCAACCGATTATCTCTAAGGCAAACTGCAGGAGTATTTCGTCGGTTTTATTTTCGCCTTCGAAGCCAAAAACCAGATTTTTTTCTCCTCATCCGGAACTGCAAAAAAGAGGTTTCCAACTATTCCACGGTAGAGGTGAAGCGTAAACCCCGAGGCAGAGGCGTCGGGAATTTTGTAAGGTTAAGATTTAGAAGAACGAAATGAAATTAGAAATTTATTTTTTCTGATCGCAATATGTACTTCTAAAATCTATCCCCTACAATATAAATCTATAGGTCGCTTTAATAAGGAATGTATTGCGCGGTTGTTGTCGCAGTAATTGATTATCTATAATGGCCTGAAAATCATTATCTACATCACCAAGCCCGTTTATACCCTGGGACCATACCAGAAAAATTTCTGAACCCGGAATATATTCCCATCTCACTACAAGATTGGAACGAAATTGCACGAAAGCGAAATCTGGGTTGCTAAAGCTATAATCGGTTTCCGTATCTCTGTTTTCATCCACTCTATATACCCCATCTTCCAAAGAAATTTGGTTATCGCTATACCAGGTTACCCTATCATTGATATCTTCAGCTACAGAGTTTGTAACATAATTAAAATTGGAATAATCTGCTTTAAAAATAAAAGGTTGTCCATAATACTGGATGCTTAAGTTAGGATTAATACTATAATTAATCCTTAAAGTGGTACTTAAGGTTTTTTGTTCTATACCTCCCAAAATATACCTTTCCATTCCCTGGAAATTTTTAGCGTTTACATATTGAGTTTTATTCGGGTTCTCAGAATATTCCACATCCAGTGTTAAATTTAAGGCGTCTAGTGGCTGGTATCTAATTCCCGCTTCATATCTACGTAGCCCAAAATTACCCTGTGTGGCCTGGGAATGTATATAGCCCCCTCTGAAGCTGACCCTCTTCCGGTTATCAGTACCAACAAATGCGTAAAAGAAATTCTCTTCATTAAACCTCCAGCGAGGACCACCACGTAAATAAGAGTTGATAAATATCCTGGGTTTATGAGCCCCTCCTATATTAGTCCACCAGTTATTTTGATAATTAGTGAAAAATTCAACCTCATATTGAATACGGTTATAATTTCCTTCAAAGTCAAAAGAGCTGAATTGCTCGAATTCAATATTGGCTCTTCTAAACCAGCTTGTAGGCTCATTAAACAAGCGAGTTACCTCAAGATATTGACGAATTTCATCAGTTTCTCTTAAAAAACCAATATCATTTAGCTCCAGCTCAGGCGAACGCCAGGTACCACCAAGATTGTAACGCCAGTTTCCCCCGCCGCCTTTACCTATTTCCAGTTTACCGCCGGTCCCTGTTAAGCTGGTTCTATTAGGGTCTACCTCTACATGGCTAGCACCTTCGCGTTGAAAAAGATGAACAATAGATCGCTGTGTCTGAGTAATCGCCTCTTTACTGCCGTTCACCTGGCTAAAAACCGTATTCCCTTCCAAATAATAATTTCTATCCTTCCAGTTATGCAAAAAATCCAGTCCTCCTGAATATGCCTGGGTATGAAGAAAATCCAAACGATCTTCAATATTGCGGTGGGTTGCCGTGAAAATCCCGCCTATAAAGCTATTACGATTATTAAAATCTTTTTGAATTCTCCCTACAAAATAGTTGGTCAAAGGTTCAACAAGCACTTCCTTCTCCTCCCCACTTTCTGTAATTATGTCTGCAAATTCTTTAGAAGTTACACTTTCGAGGACACCAACTGTCCAGCCATCTTTGGTTTTCCCGCTAAACTTTGCTGCACCAAGAATAGTAGTATTTTCCGGCTGGTCAATATATAACACATTAGGCCCCACTGCTGATCCCTGCGGATTTCGACCTATCCTCCTGGAGAAAAATAGATTATCCTGGTTATTAGCAAAACGAAAATCAAAAATATTCTTATTCTCCACGAAAAAAGGCCGTCGTTCCTGAAAGAATATTTCAAAAGCATCCAGTGATACGGCACCAGGATCAGCATCCACCTGCCCAAAATCTGGATTTATAGTTACATCTAACGTGAGATCGTTAGTTACGCCGATCTTTGCATCAAGACCTGTGGTTAGTTGCGTATCGCTTCCGTCGCGAAAAGGGTTCCCAGATTCTTCCTCATAAGTATCCAATCGTGCAAGGCCATATGGCTGAATTTCCAACTGTTTTTGTGGAGCTAAACCTGAAATTCCTTTTAATATTCCAAATTCGCTAACCCATCCCGGCGGATTTGCCGGTATAGGTTGCCAGGTGGAACGCTCATCATTCCTAAAATATTTTCTCACTACCTGTAATCCCCAAACCTGATCTTCATTATTACCAAAACGAAGTTGGCTGAGGGGAATTCTCATTTCTGTAGTCCATCCCTCTGCGTCTATATTGGTTTTTACATACCATATTGGATTCCAGCTATCGTCAAAATTATCATTATTAGAAATAGATTCGTCACTTTTAACTCCGCTTGCGGAAACAGTAAAAGCGAAAGCCGTTCTATCATCATTGTAGGTATCTAAATGAAAACTTACCCAGTCACCCGGGGCATCATCTCTCCTTCCCAGTCGGTTTTCAATAGTTTGAGGATCTTCCTGAAAATTTCTTATTGCTACATAGAGATTACTATCATCATATAATATCTTTATTTGAGTTTGTTCGGTGGGAGCAGAAGCATTATCCGGGCGCCATTCTTTAAAATCTGAAGACCAATTGACCTGATTCCAGGCTTCCTCCTGAAAAATGCCGTCTATCGCTATCTCATGTTGTGGAAGTAATCTTTGAGTGATGTAGCTTCTTTTTTGAATGTCAGGGTTTTGATTTTCATTCAAATCCTCCTGACCATTAAGCATTTGAAATAGGAAAAAAGATAAAATTATCAAAATGCGGTTACGCCTCATGGTTTAATATAATCCTGTTTATGCAAAAGACGCCATTTTATTTAGAATGTTACATATTCCAAAGGCTATATATTTTATAAATTAAAAAACCTCACGATTTAAATTCCCGCGAGGTTTTTCAAACTAACACTAAAACTACAATCAGAAGGTTATACTACGATTTAGTATACTCAACTTCTAAAATTCTTATAGGTGAAGCCTGGGTATTTCCTGGATCATTCACATATTCATTAGATTCTATTTTTGTAACCTCCAAAGAAAAAGTATTAGTCTCAAAATTAATAAATTTCTTATGAGTATAAGTTGTAGAATCTATGACCATGATTAAAATCAAACTATCATTCCTCACTTCCCAATCCCCGGTATCGATTCGATCTGTCAAACAGGAAAATTCATCTTTTGCCGCTCCGGCCTCAAAGGTCATCTGGGAGTTATTAGTTACAAACGTTCCATCCTGGTCAAATGTTATATCCATTGTGTTAAAACAATCCGTTTCATTTAATAGATTTTTATCATAAACTTCATCTGCATTTAAATTTATAGCGGTATCTGCTATCATTCCAGAAAGCTTCCAGTAACCAATCATATCGTTTGTTGTTACTGCGGTTGCATTGCTCACTTTTAACTGAGATTCTGATGACATTTCTTCTTTACTGCAACTGGTAAAAACAATAGCAAAAATAAAGAGACCTGCTAAGTTTTTAATTTTAAATAGGTTAATCATTTTCATAGGGCATTTAATTCGGATACAAACATAAATAATAAAGGAGTTATTTTATGACTTTTTTAACACTAATATTGACGTTAATCGGTTTTTAACGTATTTCATCGTTACTAATGCCCTGTAACCTCTGTGTAATGAGGAAATTTTCTACAATGTATTATTATAATGAGCATACTAATTATTATAAAGAATAGTAATATTAGATAAGCCTGAAAATCAAGTGCTTCAAAGCAAATAAAATAATCTTTTCGCTATTTGCTATTAGAATTTATAATTGTACATTTGCACCCCTGTTTTCCCGATTGAGATTCGGGTAAACGGGATTGGAATGTTTAATAATTAGTAAAATCAATTGGTGTGGACACATTAAGTTACAAAACAGTATCGGCTAATAAAGCCACCAGAACCAAAGAATGGGTTGTGGTAGATGCTGAAGGACAAAATTTAGGTCGTCTTGCTTCTAGAGTAGCATACCTGCTTAGAGGAAAGCACAAGCCTAACTTCACCCCACATGTTGATTGCGGAGACAATGTTATTGTATTGAATGCGCAGGGAATCAACTTGACAGGAAAAAAATGGGACGCGAAAGAATACATCCGTCACACAGGTTTTCCAGGTGGACAAAAAAGTCTAACAGCTGCCGAATTATTCGAGAAAAGTCCGGAGAGACTTGTCGAAAAGGCAATTAAAGGAATGCTTCCAAAAAACAAACTTGGAGCAGACTTATTCAGAAATTTAAAGGTTTATGTTGGATCTAAACATGATCACGAAGCTCAAAAACCTAAAACTATTAACTTAAACGACGTTAAGTAATGGAGGTAATTCACAAAATTGGCCGTAGAAAAACAGCTGTGGCCCGTGTATATGTTTCAGAAGGAAAAGGAAACATTACCGTAAACAAGAAAGACCTTAAAGATTACTTCACAACTGGTACACTTTTATATAAAGTTAACCAGCCAATGATGCTTACCGAAAACGAAGGCAACTTCGACGTTAAAATTAACGTATACGGTGGTGGTATCACTGGACAGGCTGAAGCGATCCGTCTTGCACTTTCCAGAGCTATGGTAGCGCTAGACGAAGAAAATCATGGTGCTCTTAAGCCAGAAGGTCTTCTTACAAGAGACCCACGTATGGTAGAACGTAAGAAATACGGTCAGAAGAAAGCCCGTAAGAAATTCCAGTTCTCTAAACGTTAATAATATTACCGGGATATATTCCGGAGAGTTCATTAAAAAATTAATTTTTTGTTGTTATTCTGTTCATGCCGGGCAGAAGTTAGTTTAGCATCTAAACGGTCAGGGCCGTACTTAAAAGTAGCCACCTGATTGTTGCTATCTCAACAGAACGTAAACTATTACAAAAATGGCAAACAAAGTAGAAGTAAAAGAATTACTTGATGCTGGTGTTCATTTTGGACACTTAACCAGACGTTGGAATCCAAACATGGCCCCATATATTTATATGGAGCGTAATGGAATCCACATCATCAACTTATATAAAAGTGCTGCTAAAATGCAGGAGGCAGGTGATGCCCTTGCAAAGATCGCAGCAAGCGGAAGAAAGATCCTTTTCGTAGCTACAAAAAAACAGGCGAAAGAGATCGTTGCTGAACAGGCTGAAAAGGCGAACATGCCTTATATCACTGAGCGCTGGCCTGGTGGTATGCTTACAAACTTCGTTACTATTCGTAAAGCTGTTAAGAAAATGGCTTCTATCGATAGAATGAAGAAAGACGGAACTTTTAACTCTCTTTCTAAAAAAGAGCGTTTGCAGGTAGATCGTCTTAGAGCTAAGCTAGAAAAGAACTTAGGTTCAATTTCAGACATGTCAAGACTTCCAGCTGCGCTTTTCGTTGTAGATACTACACGTGAGCACATTGCGATCAAAGAAGCACACAAACTAAACATTCCAATTTTTGCGATGGTAGATACCAACTCAGATCCACGTGAGGTTGATTATCTAATTCCATCTAACGACGATGCTTCTAAATCTATTAGCAAAGTTGTTTCTTATGTTGCAGATTCTATCGTAGAAGGTCTTTCTGAAAGAAAGTCTGAAAAGACTACCAAGAAGAAAGAAGAAAAAGCTTCTAAAGAAGAGAAATCAGATAAAGCTCCGAAAGAAAAAAAGGAGAAAAAAGCTGAAGTTCCTTCTAAAGATGCCGAAGATAAAAAGGCAATGAAAGAAGCTAAGAAAGATGTGAAACTTGAATCTAAAAGTGAAACTTTAGACAAGGCCAAAGCATCTAACGAAGAAGAATAAAATAAGGTTTTAATAAAATCTAAAAGTCGTTTGGTATCTTTCTTTACAGTGAGTTTCTAAACGACTTTTTTTAAATAAAAAAACAAAATTATGGCTAAGATAACCGCCGCTGAAGTAAATAAATTAAGAAAAGCTACTGGTGCAGGAATGATGGACTGCAAGAAGGCATTAGTAGAAGCTGAAGGTGATTTTGACGGAGCAATTGAATTGTTACGTAAGAAAGGTCAGAAAGTAGCTGCAAAGAGAGCAGACAGAGATTCTTCTGAAGGAGCTGCAATTGCACAGGTAAATGGAGAGAACACAAAAGGTGTAATTATTTCATTGAACTGCGAAACTGACTTTGTTGCTAAAAATGATGATTTCATCAAAATGGCTAACGATTTCGCTGAAATGGCTCTTAACTATTCTTCTAAAGAGGAATTCTTAAAAGCTGATTATAAAGGAATTACAGTAGAAGAAAAACTAACTGAGCAGACTGGTGTAATTGGGGAAAAGATCGAAATCGGTGCATTCAAAACTTTGGAAGCTCCATTCGTAGGATCTTATATCCACGCTGGTAACAAAATTGCCGTTTTAACTGGACTTTCTAAAAATGTAGACGGAGCTGAAGAAGCTGCGAAAAACGTTTCTATGCAGGCTGCGGCAATGAATCCGGTGGCTCTTAATGAAGAAGGTGTGGATCAGGCAACTATCGATAAAGAGATCGAGATCGCTAAAGACACTTTGAGAGAAGAAGGAAAGCCAGAAAACATGCTGGACAAGATCGCTCAGGGAAAACTTCAGCGTTTCTTTAAAGACAACACTCTGGTACACCAGGCGTATATCAAAGACAACAAGCAAAGCGTTGCAGACTACGTAAAATCTGTAGATAGTGACCTAGAAGTTGTAGGTTTTGAAAGAGTAGCTTTAGGATAAGCTACTATTATATAAATTCAGAAAAGAGGTTTTATTTATTTAAAACCTCTTTTTTTGTTTTATCTCATGTTTTTCTGTCATTTCGAAGAAGTGTAACGACTGAGAAATCCCTAAGAAGATTAACCTGAATTCATAGAGATCTCTCCCTTTGGTCGAGATGACAAAAGTGAATGATGTCATTTCGAAACGCAGCGCAGCGAAGTGAGAAATCTCTTAATAATTCAGAACTAAATAAGAGATCTTTCCCTTTGGTCGAGATGACAATAAAAAATAATGTTAGTGATGTCATTTCGAAACGCAGCGCAGCGAAGTGAGAAATCTCAAAAAAGGTCTCTGCGAGTAAAGCGAAGCAGTCTCATGAGATTACTTCACTGCGTTCGTAATGACAATTTAATCGTAATTAGAACATATTATGTCAAACCAAGCTTTTAAATTCAAACAATTCAGCATAGATCAGGATCGTTGTGCCATGAAAATAGGTACAGACGGAGTACTTCTTGGCGCATGGTCTTCACTTGATCACCATCCTGACAGTATCCTGGATATTGGCACCGGAACCGGATTGATCGCATTAATGCTGGCTCAACGTTCTAATGCAGGCCTTATCGATGCCCTTGAAATCGAAGTAAATGCCTATGAGCAATCTGTAGAGAACTTCGAAAATAGTGATTGGGGCGATAGACTTTTCTGTTACCACGCAGCCTTTGATGAATTTGTAGAAGAGATGCAGGATGAAGAGAAATATGATCTAATAATTTCCAATCCGCCATTTTATTCTGAAGATTATAAAACAGGAGATGAAGACAGGGATCAGGCTCGATTTGCAGATGCACTTCCTTTCTCAGAATTAATCGAAGGTGCTTCCCTCCTTCTTTCAAAAAGTGGACATTTTGATCTAATCATCCCATTTTCAGAAGAAAAGCAAGCTATTGAAATAGCTATAAGCCATAATTTATTTCTTCGAAAAATAACCAGAGTCAAGGGAACTGAAACTTCAGCAATTAAAAGAAGCCTTCTTAGCTTTAATTTCAAAAATCAAGACCCTGAAATTGATGAACTTGTATTAGAAATTTCAAGACACAAATATACCCCTGAATTTAAAGATTTGGTTAAAGATTTTTATTTAAAGTTATAAATGAAAATCAAAATTCTTCATATTCGTCACCCTGAGACCCATGATCAAAATTATCTAACGTAGGAATTGACATATTTTATTAGGATACTTTTTCGTTTTTTCCATTGCTTAAAAAACGAACCAAAAAAATCTAAGCTTACGAAACTCTATTTAAATTTTTCGTTCAGCACCTAAATTGTAGGAACTCGCCATTGAGATCAGGTTTTATAGAAAATTTATTTAGCTCAAACAGCCTTAAATTTCTCGATGCTTACCCTTCAAACTTTACGATAAATTTTCGATAGGCCGGGGAAATGGGAGCTCTTAAAATTAAGTATCTTATTTACGATTGCTAATTTCAGAAATTATGTCAAACTTGTTTCAGGTTCTCAATAGAAATATAAATTTTGATTAAAATAAGATGCTGAATCAAGTTCAGCATGACGTTTTAATCGAAAGCATAAAAGATTGCTTCCCAGCAAAGACTTGGTTACATTTGTTAGAAACACTACACAAAATGAAACCAGATCTTTTTCAGGCACCTGATTATTATAATATTGACGAGCTTTTGACAGATGAACATAAAATGGTTCGTGACGCGACACGCGAGTTTGTTAAGCGCGAGGTATCACCTATTATAGAAGATTCGGCTCAAAAAGCTGAATTTCCGAAGCAACTTATAAATGGTCTTGCCGAAATTGGTGCTTTTGGACCTTATATCCCTGAAGAATATGGCGGTGCAGGGTTAGACCAGATTTCTTATGGTTTGATCATGCAGGAAATTGAACGCGGTGATAGCGGAATTAGATCTACCGCCTCTGTGCAATCTTCCCTGGTGATGTATCCTATTTTTAAATACGGAACTGAAGAGCAAAAAAAGAAATTCCTTCCAAAACTAGCTTCAGGAGAAATGATCGGTTGTTTTGGATTGACAGAGCCTGATCACGGTTCGAATCCGGGTGGAATGACCACAAATTTCAAAGATAAGGGAGATCATTATCTTCTTAATGGCGCAAAAATGTGGATTTCCAATTCTCCATTCGCTGATATTGCCATCGTATGGGCAAAAAATGAGGAAGGACGAATTCATGGCTTGATCGCGGAAAGAGGAATGGAAGGTTTTACCACTCCCGAAACTCATAACAAATGGTCACTTCGTGCAAGTGCTACCGGAGAGTTGATCTTCGATAATGTAAAAGTTCCCAAAGAGAATCTTATGCCTAACAAATCTGGTTTAGGCGCACCCCTTGGCTGTCTGGATTCAGCTCGTTACGGAATTGCCTGGGGAGCTATTGGAGCCGCTATGGACTGCTATGATATCGCTTTAAGGTATGCCAAGGAAAGAGAACAGTTTGGAGTACCAATCGGCTCTAAACAGCTTCAGCAAAAGAAGCTGGCCGAGATGATCACCGAAATCACCAAGGCTCAACTAATGGCCTGGAGATTGGGAACTTTAAGAAATGAAGGCAAAGCGACTTCAGCACAAATTTCAATGGCAAAGAGAAATAATGTAGAAATGGCTATAAAAATTGCCAGGGAGGCGAGACAGGTTCTGGGCGGAATGGGAATCACCGGCGAATACAGCATTATGAGGCATATGATGAACCTGGAAAGTGTGATTACTTATGAAGGAACTCATGATATTCACTTATTGATAACAGGAATGGATATTACAGGACACGCAGCATTTTAATTAAAGTCATTACGAGCAAAGCGAAGTAATCTCAAGAAAAGACTGCGTCGGTCGCTTTATCACTCATTCGCAGTGACATTTAAAGAAGATCAAAACAGGGGCAACGTTTACAGCGTTTGCCCTTTTTATATTTTTCACAACATTCTTTTTTTAAAGGCTTAGGCTTTTTGGCATAAACGCCTTCTACCCTTAAATAATCTTTAGATTTATTTGAATAGAATACTATTACATTTATAATATGACCGGCCATAATTATAATTTACCTCAAAACACTGGTTTCCTGCGTTAAACAAGCTATAAAAAGCTTCAAAGATTTTCTAAATCCTACTTCACATTTTACCTTTGCAAAAAAGTGCAAATTATGATAAAAGAGATAAACGCAAGTTTAGAACCTCTAACCAGTCAGTTAATAAATCATTCTTTATACCAAAAAATAAATACTCCGGAACAACTTCAAATTTTCATGGAGCACCATGTTTTTGCGGTTTGGGATTTCATGTCCCTTTTAACTGCTTTACAGGAAATCCTCACTAAAACTACAAATCCATGGCTACCCGTTGGAGATCCAGAAACCCGGTATCTAATAAATGAGATCGTTCTGGCTGAAGAAACAGACATCAACATATATGGCGAAAGACAGAGCCATTTTGAGATGTATCTGGATGCCATGGAAGCTGCTGGAGCTAATAAGGGAAAAATTGAAGATTTCTTGATGCAGGTTTCTCATGGGACCGATATATTTCTAATCATTGCAACCAGCAAATTACCCATCAGTATTAAGCAATTTCTTAAACATACTTTTGAAGTTGTCTACAGCCGGGAACCACACAAAATAGCTTCAGCATTTACGTTTGGTCGCGAAGGACTTATCCCCGCTATGTTTTCTTCTATTATTGAAAAAGTGCAGAAAAATTTTCCTGAAGATGACCTAAGCCAGTTCAAATATTACTTTGATCGCCATATTGAATTAGATGGGGATGAACATGGTCCTATGGCATTTAAAATGGTGGAAGATCTTTGTGAAAATAACGAAAGAAAATGGGAAGATGTAAAGCTCACTGCTGAAAAATCTTTAGAAAGCAGGTTGGAATTATGGGATGGAATAGAGTCTGAAATTGAAGCGAAAATGCAACTTCAGTTTTCGTAAATGAAACTGCTTCACTACGCTCGCAGTGACTAGATAAAAAAACCTGAACTTGCGTTCAGGTTTTTTTGTTATTGAGTTCTTGATTTAATTTTTTGTCATCTCGACCAGAGAAAAATCTTTACCAGGTTTATTCCTAGTGGCTGTGCTCCTGCGAAATGACAGGGAAATAAACCTATATAAAATCTTAGACCCTCAATCTGGAATCTGGAATAAAATTTATTCAGAAGCAGGAGCGATCCTTACTTCCAGTCCGTCGAGGCCTTCAGTAATTGGAATCTGGCAGCTTAACCTGCTATTTTCTTCCACTAAAAATGCCTGATCCAGCATATCCTCTTCTTCTATGCTCATTTCAGGAAGCATATGTTCATAATTTAGCATATAACACTGGCACGAAGCGCACATGGCCATACCCCCACAAATACCTATAGTCCCTTCGGGAGCCAGTTCATAAGAACGGATCACTTCCATCAGGTTCATGTTCATATCTGTTGGAGCGTCAATAGTATGAGCTTCTCCTTCGCGGTCTATAATTGTTATTTTAACGTCAGACATATTTTCAATAAATATACCTGCAAGGTTTTAAAAACCCTGCAGGTCTCTGGAATACTAATTAATACTTTTTACTACTTCTTTTTTAGCCTCTTTCTTACTTCCGTCGAAACCGCTTACACCACTTACCGTTGTATATTTCATCACATATTTCTTATCTGGATTTATACGTTGATATGCACTCTGGCACATAATCGCCGCTTCATGGAAGCCACAAAGAATCAATTTGAGTTTACCCTTATAGGTATTTACATCGCCAATGGCATAAATACCCGGTATATTGGTTTGGTAATCGTAAGAATTATTAACCTTAATGGCATTTTTTTCGATTTCCAGACCCCAGTTAGCAATAGGCCCTAGTTTAGGTGAAAGCCCGAATAACGGGATAAAATGATCTGTTTTTTTTAATTCTTCTCCCCGGGCTTCATCTTTATGGCGTATCAATACAGCTTCGAGTTCATCTTCTCCTTTAATATCTACCACCTCTGCATCTGTTATTAAATTGATCTTTCCAATTTTAGAAAGTTCTTCCACTTTTTCTACAGAATCCAAAGCTCCCCGAAAATCTTTTCTTCTGTGAACCAGAGAAACTTCTGAAGCCACATCAGCGAGGAAAATACTCCAGTCTAAAGCTGAATCTCCACCCCCGGCGATCACTACTTTCTTATTTCTATAAACTTCAGGATCACGGATAATATACGCAACACCTTTATCTTCATAATTCTTTATTGAAGGAATAGGCGGTTTTCTTGGCTCAAAGCTACCAAGTCCTCCTGCGATCACTACCACAGGAGCCAGATGTTTTGTTCCTTTACTTGTGGTTACGATAAAACTATCGTCCTCCTGTTTTTCAATAGTTTCTGCTCTTTCCCCAAGTGTGAATCCCGGTTCAAAAGGTTTTATTTGTTCCATTAAATTATCCACCAGGTCACCAGCAAGAACTTCCGGGAATCCTGGAATATCATAAATAGGCTTTTTAGGATAGATCTCGGAACACTGGCCTCCGGGTTGAGGAAGTGCATCAATGAGATGACATTTTAACTTTAATAATCCTGCTTCAAAAACGGCGAAAAGACCGGTTGGCCCAGCGCCAATGATAAGTATATCGGTTTTAATCATGTTTCAATTCAATTAAAGGCTGGCGTTCTATCTCTCAATATTTACCACCTTCTCAATTTGGGGCACATATTTTTTAATAGTCATTTCCACTCCACTCTTCAAAGTCATTTGATTCACCGTGCAACCAACACATGCACCTTCCAGCTGAACTTTTACCAGACGATCATCTTCAATGGAAACCAAAGAGATATTACCCCCATCACTTTCTAAGAATGGTCGAATCTCGGCCAAGGCCTTTTCAACATTAATTTTAACTTCTTCGCTTGTCATTTATTTCTTATTAACAGCACTGCAACCAGCCATAGTAGTAATCTTAATGGCTTCTGTTGGAGGCAGATCTTTGTTTCTATTAACGGTTTCCTGAACCATATTCCTGGTAATATCTTCAAAAGCAGCTTCTAACGGAGTTGCAGTTTGAAGTGCTGCAGGTCGACCAATATCTCCCGATTCCCTCAAGCTTTGTACTAAAGGAATCTCACCAAGAAAAGGTACTTTGAGATCTTCCGCTAGATTTCTGGCTCCTTCCTGCCCAAAAATATAATATTTATTATCTGGCAATTCTTGAGGAGTAAAGTAGGCCATATTTTCGATGATACCTAATACAGGAACGTTAATGCTTTCCTGCTGAAACATAGCCACTCCTTTTTTAGCATCAGCAAGGGCTACATTTTGCGGAGTACTTACAATCACAGAACCGGTAATGGGTAGTGACTGCATGATAGAAAGATGTATATCACCCGTTCCCGGGGGAAGATCTATCAGCATGAAATCCAATTCACCCCAGTCTGCATCAAAGATCATCTGGTTAAGCGCTTTTGCAGCCATAGGCCCTCTCCAAACTACAGCCTGATTTGGCTTAGTAAAGAAACCAATAGAAAGGATTTTTACACCATAATTTTCGATGGGTTTCATTTTAGATTTCCCATCCACTTTTACTGAAAGTGGTCTTTCGGCTTCCACATCGAACATCATAGGCGTGGAAGGACCATAGATATCAGCATCCAGTATCCCTACTTTAAAGCCCATTTTTGAAAGAGTTACCGCAAGGTTTGAAGTAACCGTAGATTTACCTACTCCTCCTTTACCTGAAGCCACCGCAATAATATTCTTAATTCCAGGAATCGCTTTTCCCTTGATCTCAGGCTTTTCCTTTTCCTGAGCTTCAATTTTAATATTTACTTTGACTTTAGCCTTTTCATAAACTTTTTCATGAATAGCTTTCATCACATCCACTTCTGCCCGCTTCTTTATATGAAGTGCCGGAGTGCTTAGCACAAGATCCACCACCACTTCATCGCCAAAAGTCATAACATTTTGAACGGCACCGCTTTCTACCATATTATTTCCTTCCCCTGCTACAGAGATGGTTTCCAGTGCTTTTAAAATCTCTTTTCTATCTAATTTCATACGTGAATTTTAATCAGATTCCTTAGCTTATATAGACTGATTCTAAACGCAAATATAGGTTGAAAAGCTAAGAATACGAAGAATTTAGCAATATTAGATTTATGCAGTAATAGTCGGAAATTATAGAAAAAAAAACTGGTTCTCTCCTTTAAGAAAGCTCCTTCCCTGGATCCCAGAAAACGCTCTTAAAATCGGTAATCTGAAGCTCTTTCACTGTGATACCCTCTTCCTCGAGCAACTGTTGCATGGCGTTACTCCCTCCAAAATGGCTTTTTCCTGTAAGCATTCCGTTCCGATTAACGACCCGGTGTGCCGGAACATCTTCCAGATTTTTTGAAGAATTCATTGCCCAGCCAACCATTCTGGCACTTTTGGCAGCTCCCAGAAATTTCGCAATAGCTCCATAAGAAGTCACCCGGCCTTCAGGAATTTTTCTGCATACCTCATAAACCTTCTCAAAAAATCCTTGCTTATCACTCAATTTTTTCAGGAATTAAAGATTCGTATCAGTGCCACTACAATAAGTACTAGCATTAAACCAGCCATAAAGTAATTTGAGTATCTGGCAAAAGATTTAGCTTTTCTTTCAATTTTATCAAACAGCACCACATATAAATAAAGTGAGGTAAAACTACCTAAACAAGCTGCAAACGCAAATGAAATAATAAGGGACCAATCATAATCCAGGTCTCCACCTCCAAGGTTCATGGCTCCGGCAATTGCAACGAAATAAGGAATTGGAAAAACATTTAATGCAGCTATAAGCATTCCTTTGAAAACACTATTGGCATCTGCTTTATGACGGGTGTGTTCAATCCTTTTTTTTTGTCTCGCCTGGATAAAGAAATAAACGGCCAAGATGCAAAAAACCACTAAACCTGCCCTTAAAATTACCCTGCGAATAAAGGGATTATCAAATATATACTTTGCTAATAATACGGCAATAAAGGCCTGGATTAAGATCACCATCCCGGCACCCACTGCAACGTAAAAGCCATTTTTCTTCCCTTTTTCCACACAGGTTTTGGCAACGGTCATATTCACCAAGCCTGGTGGAACCACCCCAATAAATGCGGCAAAGTAAGTTATGAGGAAAAGTTTTGTTTCTTCCAATATCCCCTATTTAATCTTAAACTGAATATATGTAATTGGTTTTCCTTTTTCAAGGTACTGTTTTTCATAGAAAGTTTGAATCCCAGTTACCTCTTTTGGCGAATACTCATTTTTATAAATATCATGATGCGCATATAAAACCTCGTGACCTTCACCATGGAGGAGCCCTAAAGTATAGCCATGCATAAATTCAGAGTCGGTTTTAAGATGCATGAGCCCTTCTTCTTTTAGGATATTTTTATATCGCTGAAGGAATTCAGTATTGGTAAGCC
Organism: Christiangramia sp.; assembly: GCF_029937855.1. Lineage (GTDB taxonomy): Bacteria > Bacteroidota > Bacteroidia > Flavobacteriales > Flavobacteriaceae > Christiangramia. The sequence continues at coordinate 80,197 of NZ_JAPYPC010000007.1, read as the reverse complement.
TATGCTTGGTTCTTTTATATTTAATTTGGGGATCAGGAAAAGTAATCCAGATCTCACTAACTTCATTTATCGAAAAAACATATTCAATAAGTTCAATCTGGGTTCTTACGAAGGCTACGTTTGACAAATCTTCTTCCTGAGCCGTTTTTGCTCCACGCCAAAACCTTGCGCCTTTGATATCTATTCCTATAAAATTCTTTTCGGGATTTTGTCGGGCCAGTTCTACGGTGTATTCCCCTTTCCCACAGCCGAGCTCCAAAACAATAGGATGATCATTCTTAAAGAACTTTTCGCTCCATTTTCCTTTTAATTCAAATAAATTATCGGTTAGCTCTTCCCTGGAAGGCTGGATAACATTTTCAAATTTTTCGTTTTCCTTAAAGCGTTTAAGTTTATTCTTGCTTCCCACTAAAAATTAATATTTTGGTAAAATTAAAGAAAATCGTCCACCTGTCTATGAGAATACATTTGTAAAATGCAAAAGAAGAAAATATTGGTCGCTGCTCTTAATTGGGGTTTAGGACATGCCACACGTTGCATTCCAATTATCAATGCACTTCATTTAAATGGTTTTGAACCAGTTATAGCTTCAGATGGGCAGGCACTGGATCTTTTAAAAAAAGAATTCCCGCATTCAACTCATTTGGAACTTCCCTCTTATAGCGTTCAATATTCTAAAAAGGGAAAATATCTTAAATGGAAGATGATTTTAGATAGTCCTCGAATTGTAAGAGCCATACAAAAAGAAAAAATAATCACTAAAAAGATTATTGAAAGCTATAATATTCAGGGAATTATTTCAGACAGCCGATTAGGAGTTAGAAGTAAAAAACTGAAGAAAAATGTATTTATCACCCATCAACTTAATGTGCTAAGCGGAAACACTACCTACTTAAGCAGTTATTTACATCAGCAATATATCAACAAATTTGAGCAATGTTGGGTGCCTGATGCGCAAGGAGAAAAAAATCTTAGTGGAGTATTGGGTCACCTAAGAGAAAAACCTGAAAATGTCACTTATATTGGCCCAATTAGTCGACTGGAAAAACGGCAAATCCCGGAAGTTTATCACTATTTAGTTTTACTCAGCGGGCCTGAACCTCAACGAAGCATCCTTGAATCTATATTACTAAAGGAGCTTGAAACAGCTGAAGTGCGAATACTTTTTGTTAGAGGCATTATCTCTGATGAATCTCTAAATTCTCCAAATACTAACATACAAATTAAGAATTATCTTTACGGAAAATCACTTCAGGAAGCCATAAACTGTAGTAAATATATTATTTCCAGGCCGGGCTATACCAACTTAATGGACTTAGCCAAATTAGAAAAGAAGGCTTTTTTTATCCCCACCCCTGGCCAAACTGAGCAGGAATATTTAGCTAAAAGACTTGAAAAGCTTAGGATTTCGCCGTTTTGTAAACAGGAAGCATTCGATCTATCTCAATTACAGAAAATTGAAGAATATAAAGGATTAAGTGATTTCGGGAATCACGTTGTCTTCAGGGATCTTTTTTCTTTTTTCGAGAGTGAATGAAAATTCACTTCCCACCCCAAAAACACTTTCCACATAAATTTTTTCATTATGTGCCTCCAGAATATGCTTAACAATAGAAAGACCAAGACCCGAACCTCCTTCTTTTCGAGAACCACTTTTATCTACGCGATAGAAGCGTTCAAATAAACGGGGGATATTTTCATTCTCAATCCCTTCCCCGTTATCTGTACACCTAATGATCACTTTATTTTTAATAAGGTTCTCAATACTAATTTCTGTAGTGCCGCCTTTCTTACCGTATTTTATCGAGTTCACGATTAAATTTGTAAGAACCTGCTGGATTCGCTCCCTGTCTGCCCTTACATAAATTGGTTCTTCATAAATAATATCAAAAGTGAGGGTAATTTCCTTTTTTGCGGCTTTCATTTCCAAAAGATCAAAGGAAGCCTGGATTAATTCTACAATATTAAAAGTTTCATAACGTAGATGAAGGTCGCCTGTTTCCAGCTTAGTGATCATATCCAGATCTTTCACGATATAAATAAGCCTTTCTACTCCTTTATTGGCTCTCGCAAGATATTTTTTCCTGATCGCTTTATCTTTATGAGCGCCATCCAGTAAGGTTAAAATGTAACCCTGCACCGTAAAAAGGGGTGTTTTTAATTCATGGGATACATTACCCATAAATTCCTTTCTATACCCTTCCCTTACTTTTAAAGTTTCGATCTCCAGCTTTTTGTCTTCGGCAAACTTCTTCACCTCCCGGGTGAGAGTAGACATATCTGTGGTAATCTGGTTCGGACTTAAAGTTTTTGAATCCAGTAAAGACACATTATCATAGACTTTTTTTATCCGCCGGTAAATAAAGCGCTCTACTCTATACTGAATTATTAGGAAGGAGAAAAAATAACAAAGTATGGCAAAAACGAGAATGGAGACCCAGACAGATTTAATATCAAAAAAAATAAATAAACTCAGTACAGCTGTAAGAAATACACATATATAAAGTGCAGTCCTTAAAGCAAAACGATAGGAGCGTTTAAATTTTTGTGACATTAAACAATAAACTTATATCCCACGCCTTTAATAGTTTTGATCTTGTCATCACCAATCTTTTCGCGTAGTTTTCTAATATGAACATCAATGGTTCTCCCTCCTACCACAATATCATTTCCCCAAACATTATCCAGTATATCTTCTCTTTTAAAAACTTTGCCAGGTTTAGAAGCCAGCAGAGATAATAACTCAAATTCTTTCCTGGGTAAGTTCATCTCATTCCCATCCTGGATGATCTTATATTCCTCTCTGTTAATGGTTATATCACCCAGTTTTACAATACTGGAAGATTTCTCTTCTTCCCGATATCTTCTTAATAAAGCTTTTACTTTACTTACCAGCACCTTTGGTTTTATAGGTTTTGTTATATAGTCATCAGCTCCCGCATCAAAACCAGCCATTTGTGAATAGTCTTCTCCGCGAGCGGTTAGAAAAGTAATAATAGTATCTTTCATATCTGGTATTTTTCTGATCTGCTCACAGGCTTCTATTCCATCCATTTCAGGCATCATTACATCTAAGATAATAAGATGTGGATTGTTCTTCTTAGCAAGCTTTACCGCATCTGCGCCATTATCTGCTGTCATAACGCTATAGCCTTCAGAAGAAAGATTATATCCTACAATCTCCAGGATATCCGGCTCGTCATCTACTAATAAAATCTGAATGTCTTTTTTCTTCATAATGAATTAAGATATGATTAAGAGCTCATAAAATTAACCAATAATTTGAACTATAGAGGGATTAACCTATTAGTAACATTAAACTAACCCTTTAATGACAAAGGATTAATTCTTAGATAACATTAGCCTCCTCTCTTCACCGTTAATTTGCAGCGAGATTTTATAGCAAAAAACAACATGAAAAAATTAGTATTATTTACTTTCTTATTAGTTATAAGTGCCATGCAGGCCCAGGAGCCAACCACGGGTTCTATTGGCGGCAAACTTAGCGATCGTGAAATGGCCGGTGAACCTTTACCTTTTGCCAATGTTTTTATAAAAGGTACTTCTAAAGGAACAACATCAGATTATGACGGTCTATACCTACTGGAAAAATTGCAACCAGGAACATATACGGTAGTATTTAGTTTCATAGGATATGAAACATTAGAAGTTCCAAATGTAATAGTAGAAGCAGGAAAAGTAACCGAGGTAAATACAGACCTTGGCTCCAGTGCAGCAGCATTGGATGAAGTGGTGATCACCACCGTTTCCAGAAGGGATTCCCAGGTAGCCTTGCTAATAGAGCAAAAAAATTCAGTCGACATAAAGGAAAGCATCGGAGCCCAGGAATTAGCCAAATTAGGAGTCTCCGATGCTGCGACGGCTACCACCAAAATTTCCGGAGTAACAAGCAGTGAAGCTTCGGGAGATATTTTTGTAAGAGGACTGGGTGATCGTTATTTATATACCACAATGAACGGACTTCCAATTCCTTCTGACGATGTGGAAAGAAAGAACATTGACCTTGGACTCTTTCCTACAAGAGTTATCCAGAATATTTCTATTAGTAAAAATTATTCTTCAGAAAATTCCGCAGATCAGGCTTCTGGAAGTATCGATATTACCTCCAGGGAGCTTAGGGGAAAAAGCGAATTGGATTTAGGAATTAGAATTGGTGCAAATACTAATGCCGTAGGACAATTTAGTGACTTTAAAGTTTCTCCAAATCAGGAGGATGTTTATTTTGGATTTTACGACCAGGCGATTCCAACACGGTTTTCTTTGAACAATCAGGGTTGGGATCCCGGAACGGCCGTTCTTCCAATTAATAGAAGATATGCGCTTACTGCCGGAAAGGAATTTGGTGATCTTAGAGTGCTACTTACTGCCTCTAATTCTGTTGATTTTGAATACAACCAGGGCACTTTTGCCAATTATCGTAATAACGATTTTGAAGACGGCTTTACAGATGCCACAAATTATAAGAAAACCGATAATAATACCGCATTACTCGATCTTGGTTATGAGTTCAATGAAAACAACAGACTAAAAGCTACCAGTTTATTCATTAACAAAGTGACCGATGAAGTTTTTGAAGGTGGTAGAAATGGTGAAGGGGTCGTTTTTGAAGAAAGTGATCGCGGAGATGGATTTAATCAATTTGTACGCGACCAGAATACCAAACAAACCAGGCTGTGGGTAAACCAGCTTCATGGTTACCACGATATGTGGGAGAACAAAAATGAGTTGGAATGGGCTGCAGGATACAATATGGTAGATGCAGATGAGCCAAACCGTATTAGGAATGAAGTAAACATTCACCCCACAGAACCAATTTTGCTTGGAGAAACCAACGCCTACCAGCAAAGAAAATCTGTACAACAGATAGATGATATTGAATTTAATGCTTTTATCCAGGATCAATATAACTTCATTCAGGATGATGAAAATGAAACAAAGGTTTTTGCAAAATTTGGAGGAAATTATAGAAATAAACAAAGAGATTTCTACTCCAGGTTCTTCGGAGCAGAGGAAAGGGACTTCAATACTGTAAATCCTACATCAATAGATAATTTCGACGGGATATTCACTACTGAGAACTTCAATAACAGATCCCTCATATTTAACGTACTTAATCCCGATATCTATGAAGGTACACTGGAATCTATCTCAGGATTCGGAGTATTTAATTACGGGAACGCTAAATGGAACCTTAATATTGGAGCCAGGTTTCAAAAAGATGAGCTTGATGTGATATTTGACGTAAATAACTATCCGCAGAACCTTCCAAATTTCGTGAATAAATCTTACGATAATATATATCCCAGTATAAATTTCAGGTTCTCGCCTAACGAAGACTCTAACATTAGATTGGCCGCGAGTAGAACGATTACATTACCAGAATTCAAGGAGATCGCGCCATTTGAATATGTTTCCCAAACCGGGTTAGTCACCAGAGGTAATCCAAACCTGGAAGCCTCCAGAAACACCAATATAGATTTGAAATATGAGATCTTCCCAAGTTCAGGGGAACTTATTTCCCTTACCGGATTTTATAAGAAAATAAAGGACCCTATCAACAAAGCAAGGGAAAGAGGCTCTGCTCCCGTATTCTCTTATTTCAATGCTGGTGAAGAAGCCAATATCTACGGCTTGGAGTTGGAAGCAAGAATGGACGTTATTGAAAATGAAAACGAAGCTGGTCTTGACCTCACAGTCTCTGGAAATGTAACCAGAATGTGGCATTCTCAGGATCTTAAAGATGTATATGATGAGGACGGAAAGTTCATTAGGACTTTCAGATATAATGGAAAGAATGAAATTGGCCTTCAGGGAGCTTCCGACTGGATATTTAATGCTTCTGCAAACATCTCTACCGAAACTGAAAATCCATTTAGCGCAACACTGGTAGGAGCTTATGCATCAGATAAAATATTTGCGCTTGGAAATCCCGAAAGTCAGAGGCTGGATCAAATAGACATTCAGTATAACGATGAGATCATTGAAAAAGGCTTTGTAACTCTGGACCTTATCATGACCAAAGAATTAAATGATCACTGGCAGCTACAGTTTAGAGGACAAAACCTGCTTAATCCTGAAATTGAAAGATATCAGGCGATAAGGCCAATTTCCGGAAATGTAGAGGAGTCTAATCAAACAGTGAGATCCTACGATCGTGGAGCTGTAATTAGCTTGGGGGTAAACTATAACTTTTAAACATAATAACCTGTTAACCAAAACCTTTATTAAACCTAAGATTATGAAAAAACTGAAAAAATTATTGCTAATGTCTGCTGTTGCCGTTGGATTATTTGCCACTTCCTGCAGCAGTGACAACAACATTGAGCCAATTGACCCTACAGATGATAGCGGACAAATACCATCTGGAAATCTGGAACTTAATGGTTCTGTAGAAGAAGACAGAACCCTTGATGCTGCCGAAACTTATAGTTTGACCGGAATCCTATCTGTAGAATCTGGCGCTACCTTAACAATACCTGCGGGAACAGAGATTATTGCAGATACAGATACAGATCAAAGTGATGCGACCAATGTATACATCGTAGTTCAAAAAGGAGGACAAATTGATATTCAGGGATCGGCTTCTTCTCCCGTAATTATGCGTTCTGCGAACGGCCAGGCCGGCACATGGGGTGGTTTAATCATCGCAGGTAACGCTCCAACTGCTGCAGGTACAAATGCTACCGCAGAAGTTGGCGGTATAGTATATGGCGGCGAAGATGCTTCAGATGATTCAGGATCTATTAATTATCTGGTTCTTTCTGATGCTGGAGCCTCTATCAACTCTGAGTCTCAATTCAATGGATTATCGCTTTATGCAGTAGGTTCAGAAACATCTATTCAGAATGTGGCCTTGATCAATGGAGCTGACGACGGAGTTGAGTTCTTCGGAGGTTCTGTAGCTATTACTAATCTTTATCTGGAAAATAATGAAGACGATGCAGTAGACTGGACCGAAAGATGGAATGGATCTCTTGAAAACGTATATGTTCTTCACACTATTGAAAATTTTTCCACGGCTATTGAAGCAGATAAAGAGAACGGAAACCCTATAATCAATAATTTTACCGCTGTTTCTACCACTGGTGGCACTGCATTGCAGTTTAAATCTGTTTCTGGTGCGACTATCACCGGCCTTTCACTTTCAGGATATGATACAGCAATAGACATCACGGATGATAACAGGACAGATCTTTCCAGCATCATTTTAAACGGTGCTACTGCAGATCTTAATGCAGATTATTCCGGAGACCCAACTGTTGATGCTTCCATGTTTGACTGGATTTCCAACAGAGGACAGGTGTCTGTTTTACCATCCACTATTGAAGGAAACCTAAGCCTGGACGCAAATAACGAATATGTAATAAGCAGTATAGTTTCTGTGGAAGATGGTGCAAAGCTTACAATCCCGGCAGGTACTCAAATTACTGCGAGAAGTGATAGCGAGACTTCAGCTACAAGTATTTATATTGTAGTTCAAAGAGGTGGGATGATCGATATCCAGGGAACTGAAAATAATCCTGTGGTAATGTCTTCCACTTCTGGCGAGGCCGGGAGCTGGGGTGGTCTTGTGATCGCTGGTAACGCCTCTACAGATGCCGGTGCAAATGCTACTGCAGAAGTAGGAGGAATCATCTATGGTGGCGATGAAGACAATGATAATTCTGGTTCTATTGAATATCTGGTCCTGAAAGATGCGGGAGCTTCTATAAATTCTGAATCTCAATATAACGGGCTATCACTTTATGCAGTGGGATCTGGAACTAGCATTGAAAATATCGCAATCCTTAATGGAGCTGATGATGGAGTTGAATTTTTTGGCGGAACGGTTTCTATAAAGAACATTTACCTTGAAAACAATGAAGATGATGCCGTGGACTGGACAGAAGGTTGGAACGGTACTATTGAAAATACCTACGTGAACCATACTATAAACAATTTTTCTACAGCTATTGAAGCCGACAAGAGAAACGCCAACCCGAAGGTAATTAACTTTACAGCGGTATCTACTACCGGTGGAACTGCACTGCAGTTCAAAGCTACTTCAGGAGCGGTAATCGAAGGACTTTCCTTAAGTGGTTATGAAACTATCATAGACATTACCGACGATAACAGAACAGATCTAACTGGTATAACTGTAGATGGTGTTGTAGTAGATTTAACTGCTGCATATGATGCTGAAGCAACTGTAGATGTCGCAATGTTTGACTGGGTAGACTAAAAACGTTACGTCTGTAATAATTTGAATATCAATTATTAGCCAAAAGAAAGGGATTGCAACGTGCAGTCCCTTTTTTTATTTTAAAATTTTAGATTTAGTTATTTTTAATGGCAGGGTTTTTGAAATTTTATTTGTAAGTTTGTTTAAATCCAGATCAAAAGAATGAAGCAAAAGTACTTATTTATCTTTTCTCTTTTTTGTTTCCTGATAGTTGCCACTCCAGCAATCGCTCAGGAATCTGATCGTGCTCCTCAGCGAACTGAAATACCTATTGATGGTCTTTCCATTTATCCCAATCCGGTAACAGGAGGAAAAGTCTATATCTCTTCTACCAAAAATCAGGAGAAAATGATTGAAATTTATAACGTTTTGGGAAAACCGGTTCAAAAGACCCGGCTTAGAGGTCGTGAAATGGATGTTTCTTCTTTAACGCCCGGAATTTATATCTTAAAAATCCAGGAAGGTAAAGCTAAAGCAACCAGAAAACTGGTAGTGAAATAATATCTTTCTTAGAATAAATTAGACGGCTTCTGTTTCAGAGGCTTTTTTTATTCCTTAATTTTGAGAAAACTCATCCAGTCTGTATGCTCCACAAAAGAATTTTTGAAATCTCAAATAAAGATGAATTTGAGGTTGTTGCATTGGAGGTTTTTCAACATCAATTCAGCAATAATAAAGTCTACAGAGAGTTTTGTAAGTTTCTAAAAAAAACTCCAAAGCTTGTAAATACTATAAAAGAGATTCCCTTTCTTCCTATAGAATTCTTTAAAACAAAAGATATAGTCAGTGATACGATAACTCCGGAAATTACTTTTACCAGCAGTGGCACCACCGGAACTACCACTAGTAAACACCATGTAACCAACCTGGCTATTTATGAAGAAAGTTTCTTAAAAACTTTTACTGAATTTTACGGGAACCCTTCAGATTATATTTTTCTCGCTTTGTTACCTTCTTATCTGGAAAGAAAAGGATCATCATTAATCTATATGGCAGATCATCTCATTAAAAGATCAGGAAATAAAGAAAGTGGATTTTACCTGAATAACATGGAGGAACTGTCTGAAAAATTGATAAATCTGGACACCGCAGGAAAAAAGGTGTTTCTAATAGGCGTTTCTTTCGCACTTCTTGACCTCATAGAAAAAAAACATTTCAATTTGAAAAATACAATTGTAATGGAAACTGGTGGAATGAAAGGCAGGCGCAAAGAAATGATCAGGGAAGAACTGCACCAGCATCTAAAAACTGGATTTGGAGTTAGAAAAATTCATAGCGAATATGGAATGACCGAATTACTTTCCCAGGCTTATTCAAAAGGGGAAGGTATTTTTGATTGTCCGGCATGGATGAGAATATTAATCCGCGATCCTGAAGATGCACTATCCTTATTACCTGAAGGTAAAACGGGTGGAATTAATGTAATTGACCTTGCCAATTTAAATTCATGCTCTTTTATTGCCACTCAGGATCTGGGGAGAGTAAAAAATAATAAAGTTGAAATTTTGGGAAGGTTTGATAACAGTGATGTAAGAGGCTGCAACTTACTTTTATTATAAAAATTTATTTTTTACCTGTAAAGTTTTAGAAAGTTTTACGACACACTTAGTGCAGGATGCAAATGACACTAAATCATTGGATTTCTGCAGGCTAAGTGAAATTTTTCATATTAGATTGGTTAGTTAGTTGCGAAGCCTTCAGATAATTTCTGAAGGCTTTCGTTTTATTTATTTATTAAATTATCAGTGGTGTCTGGTAACGATTTTAAGAACGAACCTAAGCCCACTATCTTTAATAGTTCAAAACTTTTTACTATTATTTATATACCCTCCCCTGCTTATAAATATTTTTAAATTGTGGCATTCTTTGAAAACACAATTTTAAATTTACTTTGTTTATCAGTTAGTTAAGTCCAGGTCTAATTTCTCATATCTAAAAGCGAAGCGGTCTAGTTTCTTTAACCGGACATGAGTAAAAATTATAAATGTATTTATGACTTCTGGAAAAAAGTAAGATAAAGAATCATGGCCATAGAAATAGCAAAGATGATCACACTTACAATATTTTCAGTTTTTGAATTATCCATATCCCGATATTACTCAAACCTACGTAATTCTCATGGATGTGGTTTGTAAAATTTTAATTAACCCGAATAATATAAGTATTCTTCTTTCCCTTGTTCAGGATCACATATTTATTATTAATAAGATCTTTCGAAGTAATTACATAATCTTCTTTTACCTTCTCCTTATTTACCGATACAGAATTCTCCTTTAAAGCTCTCCGGGCTTCCCCATTAGAATTAAGAAAACCAGTCTTTGCCGAAAGCGCAGCAATCATATCCAGCCCGTCTTCAATTTCTTTAGGAGCTACCTCAGCCTGGGGAACGCCTTCGAAAATATCTAAAAAAGTGGCTTCATCGAGTTTTCTAAAATCATCTGCGGTACTTTTACCAAACAAGACTTCAGAAGCCTTCAGAGCATTTTCATACTCTTCTTCATGATGAACCGCAATTGTCACTTCCTTCGCCAGGCGTTTTTGAAGTTTTCTTAGATGAGGCGATTCCTTGTGCTCTTCTATGATCGATTCAATTTCAGACTGATCTAAAAAAGTAAAAATTTTGATATATTTTTCAGCGTCTTCATCACTGGTATTCAACCAATACTGGTAGAATTTATAAGGAGAAGTTCGTTTAGCATCCAGCCAGATATTTCCTCCTTCACTTTTTCCAAACTTGCTTCCGTCACTTTTGGTGATCAAAGGGCAGGTAAGTGCATAAGCTTTTCCTCCGCCTTTTCTTCGAACCAATTCTGTTCCGGTTGTAATGTTTCCCCATTGATCGCTTCCTCCCATTTGCAGCGTACAACCCATCTTATCAAAAAGATGATAAAAATCGTAACCCTGTACTAGCTGATAGGTAAATTCAGTAAAGGACATTCCATCTGTTCCTTCTCCTGAAATTCGGTTTTTTACAGAATCCTTGGCCATCATATAATTTACAGTGATATGCTTGCCCACATCACGAATAAACTCCAGAAAACTTATTTCCTTCATCCAGTCGTAATTATTTACAAGAACGGCATCATTCTCCTTCCCGCTTTTAAAATCTAAAAACTGGGAAAGTTGGTTTTTCACACATTCCTGATTATGACGCAAAATTTTCTCATCTAAAAAATTTCTCTCACTGGATTTTCCGCTTGGATCCCCAATCATACCAGTTGCCCCTCCAACTAAAGCGACAGGTTTATGCCCGCTTCGTTGTAAATGCGCCAGCAACATAATGGGCACAAGATTTCCTATATGTAAAGAATCTGCTGTTGGGTCGAAACCAACATAAGCAGATCTCATTTCTTCCATCAGATGCTCTTCAGTTCCGGGCATGGAATCGTGTAACATTCCCCGCCAACGAAGTTCTTCTACCAGGTTCTTGTCCATAAAATTTTGTTCTTTTTAAAAGCAGCCGTAAAGATACCATTTACTCTTATTTTTCCTAAGTGCTTTAGCTATATTTACCACATGATTTTGGTAACCGGAGGAACTGGTTTAGTAGGTTCCCATCTATTGTTTAAGCTGGCGCAAAAAAATGAAAAGCTGAGGGCCCTCTACCGTCCTACTAGCGATCTAAATCAGGTGCGGAAAATTTTCGGCTATTATTCTGAAAAAGCTGAAGCAGATTTGTTGTTTAATCGAATTGAGTGGGTTACGGCAGACATTACTGATGTACCCGCGCTAAATCTTGCTTTTGAAAATATTACCGAAGTTTATCATTGTGCAGCCCTTATATCTTTTGACCCGGCAGATGAAAGAAAATTAAGAAAGATCAATATTGAAGGTACGGCGAATATTGTCAATCAGTGTATAGCCAATAAAATAAAAAAACTCTGTTACGTAAGTAGTATTGCCGCTTTAGGATCAACTACAAATGGTAAAACTATAGATGAAAATTCAAAATGGAATCCTGAAGAGCAACATAATGATTATGCTATTTCAAAATACGGAGCTGAAATTGAAGTGTGGCGAGGCACCCAGGAAGGTATAACTGCTGTTATAGTAAATCCTGGAGTGATTATTGGCCCCGGGTTTTGGAATTCGGGCAGCGGTAAAATTTTCAGCAAAATAGATAAAGGTTTGAAGTATCATTTTCCAAAAGTGACTGGCTTTATTGGGGTAAAAGATGTGGTTAGAAGCATGATCGCTCTAATGGAATCATCCTTAACCAATGAACAATTTATTATTATTTCTGAAAATATAAGCTTTGAAAAAGTGTTCAGGGAAACGGCAAATTATATGGATAGGCCGGAACCTACAAGAAAACTTAAAAAATGGATGATTGCCTTAGCCTGGGTTTTTCAAAAAACAGGAAGCATTTTCGGACGAAAAAGGCAGATCACCAAAGATGCTATTGAAGGCCTGCACGAAGAAACTTTTTATAGCAATCAGAAAATTAAAGAAAAACTGAATTTTGATTTTACTCCAATAAGCCAGGTTCTAAAAAACACTTCTGAACTCTATACTAAAGATAAATCTTAAGATTCTACCTTTAATACTCCTGGAGACTCAATAAGGCTGTCCTTTCCTTCTCGCAGAACCTCTTCAATCTCTGTTTGTTTTAAAGATTCTAGTTTTAAGGAGTCAATATTTTTAGTGTTTCCCTGCAAAGAGTTAAGAATAGCCAAAGAATCTTTTTTTGCTTTCTTAATGCTATCTTCCTTTTTTACCTCAATTTCCCTAATAGAATCCAGCCTATTCTTCATAACCTGTACCCTCGCCTTCACGCTGTCATAAATGCGCTCGTACTGGGTATATTGCTCTGCATACCAATCATTGCTTCGTTCTAACTGAAGACTGTCTATATCAAATTTTTCATAAATATAGCTATCTATATTTACGCCCGTATTTTCAAGCTTTTGCTTATTATAATTCCGGGCGGCGTGAAGCAAAGAAATTTCAGTAAGCACATCGATCATTTTTGATTCAGAAATAAGATCTTCCGGTCTCTCTGATTTTTTCAGATCCTGGCAGGAAACTGAAAAAATCAATAAAAATGATGCAAGAATGATATGAATTCGATTAACGATCAAAGCTTAATCTTTCGGCATTTTTAGCGAATGGTGTATGCTTAAAGTTTTTATAGACCAGTCTTCCATTAACAAAAGTATGGGTGACCCTAGACTTAAATGTGGTTCCTTCAAAAGGTGACCACTGGCATTTTGAGAAAATATTATCTGGTTGCACCGCCCATGGTGAATTAAGATCTACCAATACCAGATCTGCCTTATAACCTTCTCTTATAAAACCTCTTTTCTCCACCTGGAATAAGATGGCTGGATTATGACAGGCTTTTTCCACTATCTTTTCCAGGGAAATCTTCCCCTGATGATGCATTTGAAGTAGTGCTGGTAAGGCGTGCTGAACTAATGGACCACCACTGGGAGCTTTAGTATAGGCGTTTTTCTTCTCCTCTTTAGTATGTGGTGCGTGATCTGTGGCCAGAACATCCAGGTGATTATCCAAAAGTCCTGCTAATAAGGCTTCCTGATCCTTTTTTGTTTTTACAGCAGGATTCCATTTAATAAAAGTTCCTTTTTTTGCGTAATCTGAATCATTGAACCAAAGGTGGTGAATACACACTTCTGCAGTGATCTTTTTATCTTTTAAATCTTTTTTGTTATTGAAAAGACTTAATTCTTTTGCTGTAGAAATATGAAAAACATGTAATCTCGCCCCCGTCTTTTTAGCAAGTGCCACAGCTCTGGAAGAAGATTTATAACAGGCTTCTTCACTTCTAATTTTTGGATGCAGCTCAATTGGGATATCATCACCATACCTTTTAACACAATCTTCCAGGTTTTTTTGGATGGTTCCTTCATCTTCACAATGTGCGGCAATAAGAACAGGGGATTTTTTAAAAATCTGCTCCAGTACCTTTTCATCATCTACCAGCATATTACCGGTAGAAGAACCAAGGAATAATTTTAAAGCCGCTACATTCTTAGGATCTATCTTCTCGATTTCACTAAGGTTGTCGTTGGTTCCTCCAAACATGAAAGAATAATTGGCATAAGAAGTCTCAGCTGCTATTTTAAACTTCTCCTCTAACTTCTCTACAGTAGTTGTTTGAGGCAGGGTATTAGGCATTTCTATAAAAGAGGTTATCCCTCCAGCGACAGCGGCCCTTGAACCCGTTTCAATCGATTCTTTGTGAGTTAATCCAGGTTCTCTAAAATGAACCTGATCGTCGATAAGTCCCGGCAATAAATGGGTGCCTTCAGCATCAAAAATATTAACATCTGGAGATTTGGCACTTATACTTTCAGAAATTTCAGAAATGATCCCGTCTTCAATAAACACGTCACCATTAAATATTTTCCCTTCGTTTACAATTTTTGCGTTCTTGATTAAAACCTTCTTCATTAGACTTTTCTCCTGTTTAACAGACTTTTAAGCTTCATTTTAATTACCCCAAAAACGGCTTCAGAAATTATGGAGCCGCTCATTTTAGAAGTTCCACGAGTTCTATCAGTAAAAATTACCGGCACCTCTAAAATTTTAAAATTATGAAGATGAGCTTTGAACTTCATCTCTATCTGGAACGCGTATCCTACAAATTGTATTTTGTTTAGATCTATTGTTTCCAGTACTTTTCTTTTATAACATACAAAACCTGCCGTGGTATCCTGAATACCCATTCCCGTTACAAATCTAACATATCTGGAAGCAAGCCAGGACATTAATACCCTGTTCATTGGCCAGTTAATTACATTAACACCAGTAATATAACGGGAGCCAATTGCCACATCTGCACCATCCCTTTTACACGTATTGTATAACCTTGTTAGATCGTTAGGATTATGAGAGAAATCGGCATCCATTTCAAAAATAAATTCGTAATCTCTTTTTAAGGCCCACTTAAAACCATGAATATAAGCGGTTCCAAGACCTTGCTTTCCAACTCTCTCTTCAATGAACAATCTTTCAGGAAATTCAGCCTGCAATGTTCTTACCCGGGTGGCAGTTCCATCTGGAGAGTTATCATCCACCACCAGAATATGAAACTTTCGTCTTTGAGAGAATACATTTCTAATAATACGTTCTATATTCTCAATTTCATTAAAAGTGGGTATAATAATTATCCCATTTACCATTCCCAGAAATTTTGCACAAATGTATGCAAATTAAAACTTCAAAACTTTATGTTAGGCCATAGGAATAAAGGCCAAAATTTTACATTTGTAAAAAAATTTAATTCATGCAGGCGATAGAAAGAATTTATGAATATCAGGATTGGATTACTATCGTATTCCTGATTTGCTTTCTTCTTCTTGTGCTTGCTAAATTATTATTCCCACAACGTTTCGAGGAATTTATCTCCCTCCTGAACTCCGGCAAATTTATAGCCTTTAAGGGAAAAGAGAATAAAGCTTTTCATGCTTTTAACATTTTATTATTGGCGACACATACTTTAGCCGTATCCCTCTTTATATATATTGCTTACAACTACTTCTTCACTCCTTCAACACCTGCCCTTATTATCTTTATAAGAATCCTCACCGCATATTTTTGTTTGGTCTTTATTAAAGCCGGAGTGGAAAAAATTATAGGAAATATTTTTGAGCTGGATGAAAAGATGGATTATTACCTATTTCAAAAATTCACGTATCGTAATTTCATCGCGCTATTTATACTTATCGCCTCGTTATTTTTAGTCTACACAATCAATCCATCAACCTTAATTATAGGCCTTATAGTGGTTTCGGCAATTATTGCTAATCTAATCGGACTACTTAGTATTTATAGAAGAAATCAAAATGTGCTTAGCGCTAATTGGTTCTATTTTATTTTGTACCTTTGCGCACTTGAAATCGCCCCTTATATTATTTTGTACAAGCTCATTACAATTTAAATAGGATTTAATAAAGTTTATATATGAAAGTGAAAACAATTTTGGTTTCCCAGCCCGAACCTAAGGTAGAAAATTCACCTTATTTTGAGCTTGAGGAAAAGCAAAAGGTTAAAATTGATTTCATCCCTTTTATTCATGTTGAAGGCGTACCTTCAAAAGAAGTAAGGCAACAAAAAGTTGATCTTTCAAACTATTCGGCTATCATTCTTACCAGCCGGAATGCGGTAGATCATTTCTTTAGAATTGCTGAAGAAATGAGGTATAAAGTGCCAGATACCTTAAAATATTTTTGTTTAAGCGAAGCAGTGGCTTATTATTTACAGAAGTATGTGGTATATCGCAAGCGTAAGATTTATGTAGGGAAAAGGACTTTTGCTGAATTGGCTCCGCTCATCAAGAAGTATAAGAATGAGAAATTTCTTCTACCTTCTTCAGATATGCTGAAGCCAGATGTTCCTAAAACTTTAAATAAATTAGGTGTTGACTGGAAGAAAGCTGTTTTTTATAGAACGGTAGTTAGCGACCTTTCGCATCTAAAGGATGTAACTTATGATATCCTTGTGTTTTTTAGTCCCAGCGGTATAAAATCACTTTTTGAGAATTTCCCCGATTTCAAACAAAACGAAACCAGAATTGCAGTTTTTGGTAATACTACCATCAAAGCAGCAAAAGAGCATGGTTTAGTTTGCAATATTAAAGCTCCAACTCCGGAGACTCCAAGCATGACCATGGCTATTAATAAATACATTAGTGAAGTGAACAAGAAATAAGGTGCTCACAACATATAAAGCATAAAAAAATCCGGTTTTTAAAAACCGGATTTTTTGTTTCAACATCTAACAATTAAACACTATTCAACAGGAGCTCCGTCCATAATTTCTTCGTTTGCGTATTCCTCGAATTTACTGAAGTTCTTTTTGAAGAAATTTGAAAGCTCTTTTGCTTTAAGCTTATAAGCGTTTTGATCTTTCCAGGTATTCCCGGGATTTAATATTTCTGAAGGCACACCTTCACAGGTTTTTGGCATTTGCAGTCCAAAAATGTCATGCTTTTCATACTCTACGTGATCCAGTTTCCCTTCCAGGGCTGAACTAATCATTTCACGAGTATATTTTAATTTCATTCTGCTCCCCACTCCGTAAGGGCCACCAGTCCAACCTGTATTTACCAGCCACACATTCACATGGGCATCTTTCATCTTCTTACTTAGCATCTCTGCATATTCAGTGGGATGAAGAGGCATGAACGGAGCTCCGAAACAAGCTGAAAAACTCGGTACAGGCTCATCTACTCCCGCTTCGGTTCCAGCTACTTTTGCAGTATACCCACTAATAAAATGATATGCTGCCTGTCCCGGGGTAAGTTTACTTATAGGGGGCAACACCCCAAAAGCATCTGCCGTAAGGAAAAATATATTTTTTGGATTTTTCCCGGTGGATGGCTCCTGGATATTCTGAATATGGTGAATAGGATAGCTTACCCTTGTATTTTGAGTGATGCTGGTGTTTTCAAAGTCTACCTCACCATTGGAATCGAGTACCACATTTTCCAGAATTGCCCCGGGCTTTATAGCTCTGTATATATCTGGTTCATTCTCTTCAGATAAGTTGATCACTTTAGCGTAACAACCACCTTCAAAATTGAAGATCGTATTTTCGGCAGTCCAGCCATGCTCATCATCACCGATTAATCTTCTTTCAGGATCTGCGGAAAGAGTTGTTTTTCCAGTTCCCGATAGACCGAAGAAAATGGCAGTATCTCCCTCTTCTCCTACATTTGCTGAACAATGCATAGGAAGGGTATCCTCATAAACCGGAAGAATGAAATTAAGTGCTGAAAAAATCCCTTTTTTAATTTCGCCGGTATAGCCGGTGCCGCCAATCAGAGCAATCTTTTTACTAAAATTAAGAATGGCAAAATTTTCCTGTCTCGTACCGTCTACTTCAGGATCTGCCTTAAAACCAGGTGCATTAACTACTAACCAGTCTTCCTGAAAGTTATCCAGCTCTTTATCTTCTGCGCGCAAAAACATATTAAAAGCAAAAAGATTAGACCATGGATATTCATTCACCACTCTAATATTCAAACGGTATTTATCATCTGCACATGCATAGGCATCCCGGGCATAAACTTCCTTTCCTTCCAGATAAGCAGTGACTTTATTATAAAGTTTATCAAACTTATCTGATTCAAAAGGTATATTGATATCTCCCCACCATACCTTATCTTTTGTCACCTCATCTTTTACAATAAATCTGTCTTTTGGTGATCTTCCGGTAAACTGACCGGTATTGACAGCCAAAGCTCCAAATGAGCTTTCAACTCCCTGACCGAGCCTTAAAGTTTCCTGATGTAATTCCTGCGGAGATAGCTGATAATGTACTGTGGCATTTTTGATCCCGTAATCCTCTAACGAAATCGTTTTCGTAATTTGGGTGTTATCGACCATAAAAAAAGCAATTCTGTTGTTTGTTTAGGCGTACAAAAGTAAAAATCTTATGAAGATAAAACGTTAAACAAATTCAATTTATTTCTTTTTTAACTTTATAAAATTCAGCAACAAAACAATCCAACCAATAATTAAAAGACTGCCCCCAATGGGGGTGAGTAATGCTATAGAGGTGAAATCTACCCCAAATATACTTCCGGTAGAGAGCAGGTAGATAGAGCCCGAAAAAAGAATAATTCCAATAAGGATTAAATAAAAAAGCGAACGCAAAGTTTTTTCAGAAAAGGATTTAAAACTTCCAATGATCAATAATAAAAAGGCGTGATACATTTGAAATCGCACTCCGGTTTCAAAAGATTCTAAAGATTCGCTGGAAATAGCCTCTTTGAGTCCGTGAGCTGCGAATGCTCCAAAGATTACCGCAAACAAACCAAAAGCTGCACCCGCTATTAGAAATTTCCTGTTCATACTTTCAATTTTATTTCACTTAAAGTTTTAATACATTCGTCCAACTACACAAAACTAACTTAATTTATGCGAGAAATTTTAATTGTGGGAGCAGGAAAATCTACCTCTGTTCTCATAAATTACCTGCTAGAGCAGGCAGACAGCGAAGATCTTTTCTTAAGAATTGGAGACATTGATATTGAAAACGCTAAAAAAGCCTGTAATAATCATTCAAAATGTGAAGCTTTTGAGCTGGATGTTTTTAAAGCGGAAAGCAGAGAACCGGCTATAAAAAAAGCCGATATCGTTATCTCCATGCTCCCCGCACGATTTCATATTGAAGTGGCTAAAGATTGCCTAAAACTCGGTAAAAATATGGTCACCGCTTCTTATATAAGCGAAGAAATGAAAGCGCTTGATGAAGAAGTAAAGGCTAAAGGTTTGGTTTTTATGAATGAAATAGGTGTGGATCCGGGAATAGATCATATGAGTGCCATGCAGGTTATAGACCGAATTAGGGAAAAAAACGGTAAAATTTTATTATTTGAATCTTTTACAGGAGGGCTTGTAGCTCCTGAAAGTGACAATAACCTATGGAATTACAAATTTACCTGGAACCCAAGGAATGTGGTAGTCGCCGGCCAGGGTGGCGTGGCTGAATTTATTCAGGAAGGGAAATATAAATATATTCCCTACCACAGGTTATTTAGAAGAACCGAATTTCTTGAAATTGAAGGCCACGGAAAATTTGAAGGTTTAGCCAATAGAAATTCTTTAAAATACCAAAGTATCTACGGGCTTGAAGATGCACTTACCTTATATAGAGGAACTATAAGAAAAGTTGGATTTAGTCGCGCCTGGAATATGTTTGTTCAGTTGGGAATGACAGATGATAGTTTTCAGATGAAGGATTCTGAAGAAATGAGTTACAGAGATTTTATTAATTCCTTTCTTCCGTATTCCCCAAGTGATTCTGTGGAATTGAAGGTTAGGCATAACCTAAAAATAGACCAGGACGATATCATGTGGGAGAAACTCACAGAACTGGATCTATTCAATCCAAATAAAAAAATAGGCATTAAAAATGCTACTCCCGCCCAGGCTCTTCAAAAGATATTAATGGAAAAATGGTCTTTAGCCGAAGACGATAAAGACATGATCGTGATGTATCATAAGTTTGGATATGAATTGAATGGGGAGAGAAAGCAGATAGATTCTACCATGGTGCATATTGGTGAAGACCAGTCTAAAACCGCGATGGCCAAAACGGTAGGTTTACCGGTTGCAATGGCCACCATCATGATCTTAAACGGTGAAATCAAAACGCCCGGAGTTCAGCTTCCTATCCAAAAAGAGGTGTATGAGCCTATACTTAGTAAATTAGAAAAGCATGGTATAAAATTTAAAGAAAAAGAGACCAAGTACCTGGGATATAACCCATTTGGAGAAGTAGGTAATTAGATTTGGAAAGCATTTTTTGTACTTTAGCTTAACAACCAAAAAAGACTGTATGAAAATAGTGAATGATAATGTTAAGCTGGATGGAATTGATAAAACTATTCTCAATTTTCTAATGAAAGATGCAAAAAAGCCAATTCTCGAAATTGCCAAAAACATAGGGATCACCGGGGCTGCAGTCCACCAGCGCTTAAGAAAACTGGAGAAATCGGGATTAATTGAAGGTTCCAGAATGATGCTGGATGCCAGGCTGCTGGGTTATAAAACCATGGCCTTTGTTGGTGTATACCTGGATAAAGCAGTGAGCAATCCGCAAGCTGTTAAACAATTAAATGAAATTCCGGAAGTTATTGAATGTCACTATACTACAGGTAATTGGTCTATATTTTTAAAGATCCTTTGTACAGATAATGAACATTTAATGCATGTGCTGAATAAAAATATTCAGGCTATAGAGGGAGTTTCGCGGACGGAAACTTTTATATCGCTAAATCAGCAGATAGATAGACAGATCAAAATTTAAAGAACGAGACTGTCATAAAAAAGTCGAGAAAACATCATCCTGAATTTATTTCAGGATCTTAACTAATTGAAAATCAAGTTAAACTTGAAGCTGAATCAAGTTCAATCTGAATAAAAAAGGCTGCTAATTTAAGCAGCCTTTTTTATATAATTGAAAATTTTTCAATTAGTCTCTTCCCATAAATATTCCTATAAAATAAAGTAGGGTTGCCAATGAACCAACCGCTGCCACTACATATGTTCTGGCAGCCCATTTCAATGAATCCTCGGCTGCATCATGTTCTGCTGAAGTCAACATATTCTCAGTTTCCAACCATGCCAGCGCCCTGTTACTTGCGTCATATTCCACGGGTAAAGTAATAAAGCTAAACAATGTTCCCATGGCATACATAATTATACCAATAAGTAAAACAGTTTGCCCTACACCTGCTCCTACCATGGTCATAAGGATTAAACCTCCAAAAATAGCCCATTGCGATAATTTAGAAGCCACACTTACTACCGGCACCAGCTTACTTCTCATTTGCAACCAGCTATAAGCTTTAGCATGTTGTACGGCATGACCACATTCGTGCGCCGCTACTGCTGCCGCTGCTGCATTTCGCTGCGAATAAACACCTTCACTTAAGTTTACGGTTTTTTTAGATGGATTGTAATGATCTGAAAGCATCCCTGGCGTAGAAATTACTTTTACATCGCCAATACCATTGTCACGAAGCATTTTTTCAGCGATTTCCTTACCGCTCATCCCGTTTTGAAGATGAACCTTGGAATATTTCTTAAATTTACTTTTGAGCCTATTGCTCACGTACATACTTACTATAAAAATAAGTCCTGCGATTATATAATATCCTAACATGTTTTTTAAAATTTGTTGGTTTAATGAGTTCTAAATATATCAAAAATCCGGCCATTACAATTAAATGTCAGCCTTCATAAATGGCTGTTCGCGTTAATAATTATTAAAAGACTCTCAATGATTTTCAAAATAGTCGCTTTATATTTCACAAATTCAGATATTAGCTATATTTGCAACGATTATTAAAAAGCCGCTATGCAATACAAAAGAATACTTTTAAAACTATCAGGAGAAGCGTTAATGGGAAACCGTCAATATGGCATTGACCCCGAGCGTTTGGCAGAATATGCCGCAGAAATTAAAACGGTAGTTGATAAAGGTGTTGAGTTAGCAATCGTTATTGGAGGAGGTAATATTTTTAGAGGTGTTGCAGGAGCCAGCCGTGGGATGGATCGCGTGCAGGGTGACCATATGGGAATGCTCGCCACGGTGATCAACGGACTCGCGTTGCAAAGTGCTTTGGAGGATGCAGATATTCAAACAAGATTACAATCGGCCATTAAAATTAATGAAGTAGCAGAACCTTTTATACGCCGTAAAGCGATAAGGCACCTGGAAAAAGGGAGAGTGGTTATCTTTGGTGGCGGAACAGGAAATCCTTATTTCACTACAGATTCCGCAGCAGTTTTGAGAGCCATTGAAATTAAAGCTGATGTAATCCTGAAAGGTACACGTGTAGATGGAATCTATACTTCAGATCCCGAAAAAGACAAAGGCGCCACTAAATTCGATTTTATTACATTTGAAGACGTAATTAAAAAAGGCTTGAAAGTAATGGACACAACAGCCTTCACCCTTAGCCAGGAAAACGAATTACCAATAATAGTTTTCGACATGAATAAACCCGGAAACCTGCTTAAAGTAGCTACCGGAGAACGTGTGGGAACCAAAGTAAACTTATAAATCTCAAATTGTAAATCATATTAAAATGGATGAAGTTGAATTTATTTTAGAGGAGGCAAAAGAAGGAATGGAAAAAGCCATTTCGCATCTTAAAAAACAACTTTCAAATATACGTGCCGGAAAAGCAAGTCCAAGCATGCTTGGTAGTGTTATGGTAGAATATTACGGATCTCAAACTCCGCTTCAGCAGGTGGCAAACGTAAATACCCCCGATGCAAGAACACTTTCTATTCAACCTTTTGAAAAAAGTATGATTGCAGAAATATCTAAGGGTATCATGCAGGCGAACCTTGGTTTTAATCCAATGAATAATGGCGAAAGTGTGATCATAAATGTTCCTCCTCTTACTGAAGAAAGAAGAAAACAGCTTTCCAAGCAAGCCAAAGCAGAGGCTGAAGACGCGAAGGTTGGCGTTAGAAATGATAGGAAGCAGGCAATGCAGGAACTTAAAAAGCTTGATATTTCTGAAGACCTTTTAAAGAGTTCTGAAGAGGATGTGCAGGAATTAACCAATACCTATATTGAAAGAATTGATAAGATTCTTACTGTAAAAGAAACAGAGATCATGACTGTTTAATGTTCTCCAAACCACATACTTTTGCCGGTTTAGATCTGAAAAAATCAGATTTAAACCGGCTTTTTTTATAATTTTTTAGCCAGAGCAACCCCATGCGTAACTCCTTTTTATTTGTGTTTTTCTTTTGCAGCCTCTGCACCTTCGGGCAAAAGGTGATCCACGGAAAAGTTATAAATAAAGACACACGGGAGCCCTTAGCCTATGCCAAAATCAAATTAGAAGAAGAACAAATTCTCACAAATATAGATGGTAGTTTCCAAATAGAACTTTCCGAAGAAACCGAAGATATTCAAATCTCTTATGTAGGTTTTGAAACGATCAATATTCATTTAACCAACGCCACGAAATATCTTCAGGTTAGTATGACCCCTAAATATGAGCAACTAGAAACGGTCACGATCTCCGACGGCAAAAACCCAGCGGAAGAGCTTATAAAAAGAGCCATTGAGCGCCGGGACACCAATGACCCCGAAAAAGTACTGGATGCTTATAAATATACTTCCTACACCAAATTCATCATAGATAATGAATTCAGAGGAATTTCCTTACAGGCAGATTCTACCTCTAATGCGATGCAAACCATCATTAATGAAGGCAGAGCTTATCTTTCAGAAAAAATTTCAGAGCATAGCTATTCTTCAAAAAACGGAAGAAGGGAAGATGTTATTGGGATAGAAACCGCCGGTTTCAGCAAACCGATCTATAATGTAATCGCCATGGAAGTGAATCCTTTTTCACTGTATCAAAACGATTATGAATTGTACAAAACTGAATATGCCGGTCCCCTTGCAAATAATGCCCTTAAAAATTATGAATATCAAATCCTGGATACCATAGCTTCGGAAAGGCCGTCTTATATGGTTTATTTTAAGCCTAAACGGGAAAAGATCGTAGCGGGCCTGGAAGGTATTCTCTACCTGGATGCTGAAAGTCTTGCTATTCAGAAAGCGACGGCACAACTTTTAGGCGCTATAAAATTAGAAGTCACCCATACTTACAAATATTATCCAGAAAAAGAACTTTGGTTTCCTTCAGAACAAACCACCAGGATTAGGCCTGGTTCCGGAGGGAAAGAAATTGCTGTTTTTGGCGGTACAATTTCTGTCGGGGCCGTTCAAAAAGGAGGGGGCTTACTGGGTAATATTTTTGGTTCTGAAACAACTTCTAATGATATCTATCTAAATTCTACCACCAAAAACTATGATATAGACCTGGAATTTCATCCAAATGTAAAAATTACCGATGCTGAAATTAATGTCTCCAGCAATGCTATACAGAGAGATCCTGGCTTTTGGCAGAGAAACAGGAAAATGGAATTTTCCTCCCGGGATGAAGCCACAAAAGAAAAAGTAGACAGTCTTATAAAGGTGGGTAATGTAGAGCGAAAGATTGAAGTAAAACAGGCGACTGCCTCTGGCTCTTACCCTATAAAGTATTGGGATTTAGATCTAAGTAAAATCTTTAAATTCAACAATTATGAGGGGATTCGCCTGGGATTTGGAGGTAGAACCAATGACCGGCTTTCAGATAAATTCAATATTAATGGATATACCACCTATGGTTTTAAAGACGAAGTTCTAAAATATGGTATTGGCACCCAGCTTTATCTGAATAAAAAAAATGGCACAAAGCTTAATTTTAATTTTTCCAGGGATATTCAGGAAACCGCTTCCTTTAAATACTTAAAGGGAAAAAATACCTTCTCTATCCTGGAACCCAGGTTTGTAAACATTAATTTCTTTTACAATTATCGCCGTTACTCTGTAGGAATAGAACACCAGATATTTCCAAAATTTGATGCTCAAGTGAGATTATCTAAAGAAGATATCTGGCAGATCAGGGATTATATTTTTATAGAAAACTCTGAGGAGTTTCAGGATTACGATTTTACTACAGCTACTTTTTCTTTTCTATGGAGGCCATTTTCTAGATTCCTGAATACCCCGGATGGGAATATTATCCTTAAAAAAGATTTCCCTCAGTTTACCGGACAGATAGAACAATCTTTTTCAAGTTTAGGCGGGGATTTTAGTTTTACAAGAATTGGTTTAAAGACGGAACATGAGATTAAGCGATTGGATAATTCCAGAACTGAATTCATCCTGGAAGGGAATTATGCTTTTGGCGATATTCCCTTGACCCACGCTTTTCATTCTTATCCCAATAATCCCAATAAGGAAAGTATCTTCCGAAGATTTTCGGTAGCGGGGAGAAACAGTTTTGAAACCATGTATTTCAACGAGTTTTACAGCACCAGCCAGGCTATGTTACATGTTCGCCATCAATTGAGGCCCTTTCAAATTTCCGAAAAATTCCAGCCTGAGCTTGTTTTTATTTCGCGGCATGCCATTGGTGATTTTGAAGATCCGGAAAAACATCAGAATGTATCTTTCAATACCCTGGAGCACGGTTATTCTGAAGCCGGCCTGGAATTAAATAAACTTTTTGCAGGTTTCGGATTAAGTACAGCGTATCGATATGGCGCCTATCACCTCCCCAGCTTCAAAGAAAATTTTTCCTTTAAGTTCACGTTGCAGCTTCAACTTTAACAGCCCAGAGATTAATCGATTAATAACAAACTAATTAACATAGCTTTTTTTACCTTTGCACCGCTAAAAAGAAGCCATGCAGAAGATCTTTAGCTTTGGATTTTGGAACTCCATTGCAAGCCTTATTTTAAGAAACAGAATTGTTATAATTCTCCTTATCGGGATAACTACTTTCCTGCTTTCTACCCAATGGAAAAACATGCGTTTTTCGTATACCGAGGCCAACCTGATGCCAGATGATCATCCGGTTAACATCAGTTACAATGATTTTCTTGATAAATTTGGAGAAGAAGGAAACCTCATTCTTTTAGGGGTGCAGGACTCTGCCCTTTTTACTCCTGAAAAATTTAAAGCATGGAATGAGCTTACTGCTAAGCTTACTGAATATCCGGAAGTAGATCATATAATTTCCCCGGCAAGTCTTCAGGAATTGAAGAAATTTGAAGATCCCAAGCGATTTGAAATGGTGCCTATCCTGGAGGATGATTCACCGGATAAAGCTGAACTAAAGCAATTTGAAAACAAACTTTTTACTGAACTTCCTTTCTATGAAAATTTAGTTTACAGTTCTCATTCCAATACCATCCAGTCTGCACTTTATCTAAACAAAGAACTTGTAAATACCAAAGCAAGAAAAATATTTGTTCTTGAAGAACTTGAACCTCTCATTGAGGAATTTGAAGAGCAAAATAATATAGATGTCCGGGTATCGGGAATGCCTTATATACGAACACTGAACGCACAAAACATCGTTGATGAAATTGGCCTTTTTATAGTTGCCGCCCTTATAGTCACCTCGCTGATTTTCTTTTTCTTCTTCCGCTCCATCCGTGCTACGATCATTTCTATGGTCACCGTTTGTATTGGTGTGATGTGGGCCTTTGGAGTCATAGGGCTTCTACATTATGAAATTACGATTCTAACGGCTCTAATTCCCCCGCTAATCATCGTGATCGGAATTCCTAACTGTATTTTTCTTATCAATAAATATCAGCAGGAAATAAAAAAACATGGAAACCAGGCAAAATCGCTTCAGCGGGTAATCACCAAAGTTGGAAATGCCACTTTAATGACCAATGTTACCACTGCGTCTGGATTTGCCACTTTTATTTTAACCGATAGTCAGTTACTACGGGAATTCGGGGTGGTAGCTTCTATCAATATTCTGGCGATTTTCATTTTAAGCTTGTTGATAATCCCGGTGATCTACAGTTATTTAAATCCGCCAAAAGACAGGCATTTAAAACATTTAACCAAAAAATGGGTCGGAGGCTTTGTGAACTGGATGGAAAACATGGTGCGCCATCATAGAATAGCGATTTATATTTCTTCCGTAGTACTGCTTGCACTGAGTATTGTTGGGATATACACCATAAAAGTTTCTGGAAGTATACTGGAAGATATGCCCCAGAACACCCAGTTTTATCAGGATGTAAAATTCTTTGAAAGAGAGTTTGACGGTGTAATGCCCCTGGAAATTTTAATTGATACTAAACGACCCAAGGGGGTTTTAAAACTTTCCACACTTAAACGAATGGAAGAACTGGAAAATTTTATTCAGAATATTCCTGAACTTTCCAAGCCACTTTCAGTTAACCGACTTGTTAAATACTCCAAACAGGCGTACTATAATAGCAATCCAAAATATTACCAGTTACCAACTTCACAGGAGCGTAACTTCATTATGCCATACGCCAAGAGCTTATCCTCCAGCGAAGGTATCATGCAATCTTATGTAGATTCTACCGGTCAATACGCCCGGATCACCACTTTTATGAAAGATGTTGGCACGGAGAAAATGGAAGAAATTGAAAATGATCTTCTGCCACAAATTCGAAAGATCTTTCCGGAGGAGCGATATAATGTTTCCCTTACCGGGAAAGCCTTATTGTTTCAGAAAGGGACCAATTACCTGGTTAGAAACCTTATAATTTCATTGGGTCTGGCCATTCTTCTTATTGCAATTCTAATGGCATGGATGTTCAGAAGTTTTAAAATGATCCTGATATCACTGGTACCGAATTTACTTCCTTTACTGGTAACTGCAGGTGTTATGGGATTCCTGGGAGTCCCAATTAAACCTTCTACGATCCTGGTATTCAGTATTGCCTTTGGAATTTCGGTAGACGATACCATACATTTTCTGGCAAAGTACCGGCAGGAACTCAAAGCAAATAGCTGGAAAATAAAGCGATCTGTATATGCGGCTTTAAGAGAAACCGGTGTGAGTATGTTCTACACTTCCATAGTGCTGTTCTTTGGATTTTCAGTATTTATGATCAGTAGTTTTGGAGGTACTGTGGCGTTGGGTGGACTTGTTTCAGCTACTCTGCTGTTCGCAATGCTCGCCAATTTATTGTTATTACCTTCCTTACTTTTATCTCTGGAAAAAAGTATCGCCAACAAGAAAGTACTTAAAGAGCCGGCGATAAAGATCATTGAAACCGAAGAGGATGAGAACAATTATAAATCTGAAGAACAAAAGAATTAAAATTATTAATAAAAACAGCCTGCTTGCTAAGCTTCAGGCGAAAAACTATCTTTGTTTTTTCTAAATTTCAACTAAATGATACAAGCAAAAATCGCTGAAATACTGGAAAGCGATCAGTTTTTACAGGAACACCATGTTAAAGGTTGGGTGCGCTCTTTCAGGAGCAACAGGTTTATTGCACTTAATGATGGTTCAACCTTAAAAAACCTTCAGTGTGTTATCGATTTTGAAAATACCGATGAAGACCTTATCAAAAGAATAAACGTAGGTGCGGCAATTTCTGTAAAGGGAACTCTAAAAGAAAGCCTTGGAAGTCAGCAACGTGTGGAAATAGAAGTGACTGAACTTAAAATTCTGGGTGATGCAAACCCGGAAGAAGTGAAATACACCATCCTTTCTCCAAAGAAACACAGCCTGGAAAAACTTCGTGAGCAGGCACATTTAAGAGTGCGCACCAATACTTTTGGTGCAGTGATGAGGGTAAGGAGTAAATTGTCTTTTGCGGTACATAAATATTTTCAGGATAGAAATTTCTATTATGTGAACACACCGATAATTACAGGTAGTGATGCTGAAGGCGCCGGAGAAATGTTCAGGGTTTCTGTCCTGGATATGAAAAACCCTCCAAAAAACGAAGATGGCAGCATCAATTATAAAGAAGATTTCTTCGGAAAAGAAACCAATTTAACGGTTTCGGGACAGCTGGAAGCAGAAACTTTTGCCCTTGGGCTTGGGCAGGTATATACCTTTGGCCCTACTTTTAGAGCTGAAAATTCCAATACTTCGCGTCATCTTGCTGAATTCTGGATGATAGAACCTGAGGTTGCCTTTTGTGATCTGGACCAAAATATGGATTTGGCTGAAGATTTTATTAAGTATGTGCTGCGATATATCCTGGAAAATGCAAAAGATGACCTGGAATTCCTTGCTGAAAGACAGGAAAATGAAGATAAGCTTAAGCCGAAAGCAGAACGCAGCGACATGAACCTCCTGGAAAAGCTCAATTTTGTACTGGATAATAATTTCAAGAGAGTAAGCTATACCGAAGCAATAGAGATCCTGAAGAATTCAAAACCTAACAAAAAGAAGAAATTCAATTATATCATTGAAGAATGGGGTGCAGATCTACAAAGTGAGCATGAAAGATTTCTTGTGGAAAAACATTTTAAATGCCCGGTGATTCTTTTTGATTATCCTGCCAATATTAAGGCCTTCTACATGAGAATGAATGAGGACGGAAAAACGGTTAGAGCAATGGATATTCTTTTCCCTGGGATTGGAGAGATCGTTGGCGGAAGTCAGCGTGAAGAACGTTTAGACGTTCTCAAAGAAAAGATGGCTGAGCTTGATATCCCAGAAGAAGAATTATGGTGGTATCTTGATACCCGTAAATTTGGAACTTGTGTTCATAGTGGGTTTGGACTTGGTTTTGAAAGGCTTGTTCAGTTTACAACGGGTATGGGGAATATTAGAGATGTAATCCCATTCCCTCGTACGCCGCAAAACGCAGAATTTTAATTACTTGAGAATACTAGAATCGCATATAGTTCCTGCAATCGATGAAAAGATCCGGTTGCAGGAATATGCGGTTGCTATCTTCACTTCTATCTCAACCCGTAGCGGAATAAAAAAAGCTATCAAAAAGGGTTTAATCCTAATTAACAATGAACGAGCACAAACTGGTGATTGGATTACAGAAGGACAAAAAATTGACCTCCTAAAATCAAACAAATCTGAAAAGAAAATTTTTAAATTAGATATTGAGGTACTGTTTCAGGATGAGCATATTGCGGTTGTTCATAAACCTGCCGGATTTCCTACCAGCGGAAATTATTTTAAAACGATAGAAAATGCTTTACCTCATAATTTAGAAAAGTCACCCGAAATAGATGCACTTCCTTATCCCCTTCCCTGCCATAGATTAGATAATCCTACCTCAGGAATCTTAGTATGTGCAAAAACAAGAAATTCACTTATTCAGCTTCAGGAAGCTTTTGCTCGAAAAAATATCCAAAAGACGTATTTCGCAATCGTTCAAGGAGAAATTAAGGACAAGCTTATATTAGATTTTCCGATAGATAAAAAAGAATCAGAAACCCTGGTAGAACCTGTAGCTTCCTACCAAATCGACACTAAATTATATACTTTAGTAGAATTGAATCCGCTAACCGGTAGAACTCATCAATTGAGAATTCATCTTAGCAGAAATAGCACACCAATAGTAGGGGATAAAATATACGGACACGAAGAAATAAACTTTTTTAAGGGCAAAAATCTATATTTATTCGCAGGAAAAATATCCTTTATCCATCCCGTGACAAGGGAGGCATTGAATTTTGAACTTAAACTTCCTAAGAGATTCCGGAATCTGGGCTATTACAGGCTGCGTTAACAAAATTTTACCACAAACATCAGCTATGCCAAAGTTGAGTTGGCTCGTATTTTCCTTATTTTTGTTAGAGAAGCAATAATTTATGCTAAAACAACAATTAAATTTTAAATTATCCCAGAAGCTGTCTCCTCAGCAGATCCAGTTGATGAAACTCATCCAATTGCCCACTCAGGCATTTGAACAGAGAATCAAAGAGGAACTGGAAGAAAATCCTGCCCTGGAAGATGGTAAGGAGGAGCGAATTGATGAATATGACGATCTGGGAAATGAAAATTCTGAAGACGATTACGATAATGAAACTATAGAAACTGAGATCGATGTTGATGAATATTTGAGTGACGATGAGATTCCCAGTTACAGATTAAATGCAAATAATTACAGTCCGGATGATGATGACAAACAAGTGCCTTATGCCGCCGGAACTTCTTTCACCCAACATTTAAAAACGCAATTAAGCACCTTCAGATTTAATGATATTGAACAGGAAATTGCAGAATTCCTGGTGGGCAGCGTGGACGAAAGTGGCTATATAAGAAGAAGTGTTCAGGATATTGTAGATGACCTGGCCTTTACCCAAAATATTTATACAGACGAGGAAACAGTGGAGAAAGTGCTTAAAAAAGTACAAAAGCTGGATCCAGCAGGTGTTGGGGCAAGAAGCTTAGAGGAATGTCTTCTTATTCAGCTTCATCGAAAAGAACCGACCAAACAGGTAGAGCTTGCCATCGATATTATGGAACGTTCTTTCGACCATTTCAGTAAAAAACATTACAAGAAGCTTTTATCGCGTCATGAAATTTCTGAAGATGAACTAAGGGGCGCTATTGAGGTGATTGAACATCTAAACCCAAAACCCGGTGGTGCATATTCAGGAAACACCCGAATGGTGGAGCATGTTATTCCAGATTTTACCATCAAGATCGAAGATGGGGAATTGCAATTGACCCTGAATGGCCGAAATGCTCCTGAAATGCATATTTCAAGGGATTATAATAATATGCTTAAAGGCTATAAAGAGTCTAAGGAAAAGACAAAGGCTCAAAAAGATGCCGTGATGTTCATTAAACAAAAACTTGATGCCGCGAAATGGTTTATTGAAGCTATTAAGCAGCGCCAGCAAACTTTAATGGTCACGATGAGTTCTATTATGAATTATCAGAAAGAATACTTTCTAACCGGAGATGAACGTAATCTGCGCCCTATGATCTTAAAAGATATTGCTGATGAGATAGAGATGGACGTTTCTACAGTTTCCCGGGTGGCAAATTCAAAATATGTAGATACTCCTTACGGCACAAAACTAATCAAAGAATTCTTTTCTGAATCTATGACGAATGATCAGGGAGAAGAAGTTTCTACAAGGGAGATCAAAAAGATCCTGGAAATGTCTATTGAAGAGGAAAATAAACGTAAGCCTTTAACCGATGAAAAGCTTGCAAAGGTTTTAAAAGATAAAGGTTATCCCATCGCAAGGAGAACAGTTGCCAAATACCGGGAACAGTTAGATATTCCAGTCGCAAGATTACGTAAAGAGATTTAATGAAAATCCTGTTTAAGTTTGCTTCCTATATTTTCCATCCCTTATGGATGCCTTTCTTAGGAAGTCTCTTTTATTTCCTGTTTATTCCGAGATATTTTCCCGAGGAAATCGTAAAAGCTAAATTACTGGCGATCTCGATAATTACTATTTTCATTCCCATCGTTTTTTATTTTCTTTTGAAAAATTTAGGAAAAGCTCAGAGTATTTTTCTGGATAAGGTGAATGAACGGCGATGGCCACTATTCTTCTTTAGCTTGTTAAGTTTTATGGTATTAAACCAGATTCTTAATTTTTATAATTATCCCGGACTGTATTATTATTTTGTGGGAATTTTAATCTCTTCCATAATCAGCTATCTGCTAACATGGGTTAATTTAAAAGCAAGTCTCCATATGGTGGGAATGTCTGGTTTATTAATTTTTGTAACAGGCTTTTGTATTTATTTTCACCTGTACTTTATCTACACGATAAGCTTTTTAATTATTGCGACAGGCCTTACGGCTTCGTCAAGGCTTTACAGTAAAGCGCATAATTCTTCAGAACTCATTCTTGGGTTTCTAATAGGCGCTATTCCACAAATAATAGTCTTTAATTTGTGGTTTAGAGAATATAGAATGTCAGACCTATTTTCAGTGTAGACAGATCTATTTTTTCACCATTTACTCTGGCGTCCTTAAAGAAGGGATTTAACGCATAATAGAACTGGAAATTAAAAGTGTTGTAACCAAAGGTGAAAGTGGCACCCAATCTAAATCTATTCAATTCAGGTAGATCATTTATTATAATTTCATCACTTGGATCTACATACCTGCTTCTGAAATTATACATATACCCCAATCTAAGCCCGGTATATATTCTCCAGAACTTATAGGTTTCGGCAGTAGAAGTCCTCCATCTAAATTCTATAGGGGCTTCTATAAGCTGAGTGGTAAACCTGTTTCTCGAGTAGTCGTCTTCATCTTCCAGACTTCGAAAATTAGTTGATCCATCTGCATGCTTTCCGACGAATAAATTCTGCCCGTAGGTATTAATAGACCAACCAAATCCAAATCCTAGTGCCACATTGCGCCTTTCATTCAAAGGAATATCGCGAATAAAGCCCAGATTCACACCTCCTGAAAAGCTTTCCTGCGAAATATTAGAAGGCCTGTTAGTTACCAGGTTAAAATGGAAGCCAACATAAAACTGATCTTCCCGGTATAGACTATCAATAGAAAATGGAACCGTATCTGGTATTTTATCAGGGTCATCTACCTGTGCTTTAGTGAGGCAGGGAGCTAATAAAATAAGAATTAAGTATAGCTTTTGGACAGTCATTTAGGTTTTCTAATCTGAGGTTTAAATATAAAAAAACATCCTGTCTGGTTTACCCAAACAGGATGCTTTATATAATTAAATTGAAAAGATTAATTTACATTTTGCATCGCATCCCCAACTACAGTGGTGTAATTGATCTTTAATGCTTCAGCTTTTCTCAATTCCTGTTTAATATCTGAAACAAGTCCCATATTGGTCTCCTCATCCACTTTTAAAGCAGTAGTAAGGTAAGGAATCAATTCTTCTCTTTTAGACTCTCTTTCAGCGTAGATAAATTGCTGTACTTCTTCAACACTGGCAAATTTATCATTCAGCTGGATACGGGCTTCCGTTCCATATTTAGCCTGGTACCTCTGGCTCGGCTTCCCGGCATAGATATACATGATCAAATCTTTCTTATCAAGCTTCTCAACCTGATCTGCAAAAGGTAATTTGTTCTGAACCATTAAAGTATTCTGACGCATTACCGTAGCAACCATAAAGAAAAATAAGAGCATGAAAACAATATCGGGTAAAGATGCCGTGCTAATTGCGGGCAGATCTCCAGACTTTTTCTTTTTAAATTTAGACATAATTAAAGTCGTTTTCGTTTGTTAAAAGCTCTAGCTTCTTGGTTCGGCTTCAGATAATTTCTGTGGAATCATATCCTGAATCACATCGATCTTTTCTTTCAGGGCTTCTTTATCGCCATTATAAGAAGGATCATTATAATTCTTTTCCATCTGAGTAAAAGTCATCCCATACATTCTCTGAGCTTCACGATCCCTAAGCTGATTATAAGCAGCCACAAGTTCGTTCTGAACAGCGATATAAGTACCATACTCGGTTCCCCTATTATTCATCAATGAAATAATAGCTTTTTGAGGATTCACAGATGATGAAGGATCTTTAGCACCCTGGCAGAAACTACAAGCTTCATCACCAGTACCCGCACCGTTATCCAAGAATTCAACAGCTGCTTCCTGAAGTTCAGAAAGCTCCATCTCCTCTTCTTCTACCAGCAGTTGGTTATTACTGTTAACCTCTACTGTAAAAATATTTCGTTGTTTGATAATCGGAGGCTCAACGTCTTCGGGTTGCCATTGCGGTAGCTTCCTGCTAATTCCGCTATCTGTTTCAATGGTAGTAGTTACCAGGAAAAAGATAAGGAGCAAGAAAGCGATATCCGCCATGGAACCTGCGTTAACTTCCGGTGCTGATCTCTTTGCCATATTATTTAGCCAATTTTTTAATTCCAGAGAATACCATCGCAGCGATAGCAATACCGGCAAGGATGTAGAAGGTAATTAAACCAGCTCCAACCCAATGATCTCCAGATGCTGAAAGCATGCTACCGTCTTTAAGTTCCCTTGCTGTGCCGTCACTTAATACATAAGCCACGACTACGACCACCAAAAATGATCCTATAGCAATAATTGTGTTCTTAATATTACCTCTGAATAAACCTACGATCACAAATATTCCCACTAACAAAATAACTGCTGCTAGCACCAAATAAGCAATCCACATATAAGGGTCTAAATGACTACCCTGAAGGTCTGCCGAGGCTTTAATGGCATCGTCACCGGTAGCGATAATCCTTCCCAGAAAGATCATCCCTATCACACCAATAACAAGTGCCAGATATTTTAATATTTTATGTAAGGTCATAATTTACTTTGTCTTAGATTCTTTTTTTATTCTTGTAAGCTACCAACATATCGATAAGGATGATAGACGCATCTTCCATATCGTTCACGATACTGTCTATCTTAGCGATAATATAATTGTAGAAAATCTGAAGAATAATTGCAACGATCAAACCAAATACCGTAGTAAGAAGTGCTACTTTAATACCTCCTGCCACAAGTGACGGTTGCATATCCCCTGCTGCTTCAATACGGTCAAAAGCCTGAATCATCCCGATTACAGTACCCATGAAACCAAGCATAGGAGCTAGGGCGATAAATAAAGAAACCCAGGACACATTCTTTTCAAGTTGTCCCATTTGAACACCTCCGTAAGCAACAACCGCTTTTTCAGCAGCTTCTATACTTTCGTCGGCCCTGTCCAAACCTTGATAATAGATAGAAGCAACAGGTCCTTTTGTATTTCTACAAACCTCCTTAGCTGCCTCTACACCACCACTATTAAGAGCGTCCTCAACATCCTGAGCAAGCTTTCTTGTGTTTGTAGTGGAAAGGTTTAAAAAGATAATTCTCTCAATGGCAATAGCCAAACCAAGAATTAAACACAATAGAACGATCCCCATAAAGGCAGGACCACCTTCGATGAAACGTTTTTTAAGCTCCTGGTGAAAACCAAGTTCTTCTTCTTCCAAATCATCGCCGGCCATTGCTTCCTCGTCATCCTGTACAAAGGTCACAATCGTTCCTGGCAAAATATTCGCGCTGTTAGCCGCCTTTAGATTGTAGGCCCCAAGAACCGTAATCGCGGCGATTACCAAAATAGAAAATAATCTTTTCATTACTGTTTGTCTTAATTTAATTAGTTAAAGGGTTAAAGATATAAATTATTTTTAATAAAACACTTAGCAGAGAGGAAGGGATTCGAACCCTCGATACGCTTGTGACGTATACACACTTTCCAGGCGTGCGCCTTCGACCACTCGGCCACCTCTCTGTTTCTTGTTTCGGGGCGGCAAATAACAAAAAAAAATTGTTCCCGTCAAGAAAGACAACGTTAATTTTAGGACATTTCGCCTCTTAACGATGTTTCAAAAATGGTTTTGAACACTTTTGGAGATAATTCTTTCCCCAATAAATACATTAATTTAGACACTGCAGCCTCTGTAGTTATGTCCTTTCCGGAGACCACGCCTATCTTCTTAAGACCAACACTTGTTTCGTACTGCCCCATGGTCACACTACCTGCAACACACTGGGTTACGTTCACCACTCTAAGTCCGTTTTTTATTTTTTCACTCAAAATATCCAGGAACCAGGAATCATTTGGAGCATTTCCACTGCCATAAGTTTCCAGCACCACCCCTTTTAAATCTGGCTTGGATAATATGTAACTTACTGTACTTTCATTAATCCCCGGAAAAATTTTCAAAACAAGGATTTCATTATCAAATCCGGTATGCAATTTAGTTTTTTGTTTCCTATTTGGCTTCCAAAGCGCTTTATAATTTACAGAAAGATACACTCCAGACTCAGCCAAAGCAGGATGATTCATCGAAGAAAATGCATGAAATTGTTCCGCATTGATCTTTGTAGTTCTGTTTGCCCG
This sequence comes from Christiangramia sp., assembly GCF_029937855.1. Classification (GTDB taxonomy): domain Bacteria; phylum Bacteroidota; class Bacteroidia; order Flavobacteriales; family Flavobacteriaceae; genus Christiangramia. Next base: position 43,314 of record NZ_JAPYPC010000007.1, on the reverse strand, counting down.
GTACAATTTGTATTCAAAATATAATCCTACTTCAGAGATTACGGGTTTTCCATTCTTTTGTAAACCGGCGATTTGAATACTGGTGATCAAATTTTCTTTGGCATCTGTACGAAGATCTCCAATGGGTAACTGCGAACCGGTAAAAATAATTGGTTTTGTAAGATTCTCGAACATAAAACTTAAGGCAGATGCCGTATAAGACATGGTATCACTCCCATGCAGCACCACAAATCCATCATATTGGTAATAATGGTCATCTATAGTCTTCGCGATTATTTCCCAATATGCTGGATTCATATTAGAAGAATCTATGGGCTCTTCAAAGCTCAAAGTCTCAATGTCATGCTCCAGGATCTTTAACTCAGGAATATTTTGCAAAAGCTCATCAAAATTAAAAGCCTTTAACGCACCGGAATCATAATCTTTAATCATACCAATGGTACCACCGGTATAAATCAGCAATATCCTCGATTTAGTCTTCATTCAAAGATATTTTATTGATCACAGGATTTGCATACATCAATAAATAACTATTCAGGGCTAGCGGATTTTTAACGTCCACCCTTCGGCTTATGCGCCTATCAAACTGTCTTTTTTCCTTTTCGGTGTATTCATCAGCAAATCTCTCTTCATTCTTTAGAAGATCATACGCGATATAATTAGAAGGCCATAATTTATAATTTCGATAAATGGCTCGATCTATGAGTGTCGCTACTTCCTTTAACTGATCGTTTATAGAAAGGTCTTTTTTTCTGATCTCAGCAAAATCATCTTCCGTAAGAACCTCGCCCGCATCAATCTGAATACGGCCTTTTTGCCCCATCGCTCCCTGCATAATACTGTTAAAATCTTCGTTAGCGCTTTTCTTATACTCCTCCTTCATTCGTTTTGCCAGGACTTCCGGCATTTTAAGCATGTCTGTAGGATCAAATTCATAAGACATGGCTACCGGCACAATTTTCAGTTTTGCGAAATAATCCAAAATATCCAGTTCACCTTTGGCCATTCCCACCATTTTAAGAACACCCTGCTGGGTAAAATCGTTACCGTCCTTTGTTCTTCCTTCTCGTTGCGCCATCCACACCGACCTGTTTTCTCTGAACAGCAGCTGTTTTATATATTCTGAAAGTTTTAAAGAACTTTTCAGCATTTCTCGCGGACTCTGATTTCGTAATACTAAAAAATTACGATTAAGCTTAGAGAGAGCCATCAAGAAAGGTTTCTGAACTAAATTATCACCAATGGCTGAAGCAGTCATCACAAGATCGTGATCATGTAAAGTATAATTTATAAGGCAGGTATCCAGAATAATATCCCGGTGATTCGAGACATAAAAATAGGATTCAGAAGGCTTTAATTTCTCAAAACCAGCATCGGTTAAACCTTTACTGGACTTTTCCAGAACTTTTTCCACACTCAGATAAATTACCTTCGTTTGAAAATCTGAAATCGAATGACAATCCTTCATTATCGATTCGATCTCCTTCGATTCTAATTCTGGAAACGTAAATTGAAGCAACGCCTTTATCATGGGATGCTTCATGAATTCCTGCAACGCAGGATTCACCTCTTCATCCTTAAAAAATCTTATATCGTCAAAATTTTGCACCTATATCTAAAATTATTTCAACAAATGAACAAAATTTCTGTTTAACAGCTTTAAATTCCGAAAACTTCCTTAGAATTTTTTGTAGTTATTTCTGCAACTTTTTCAACGGGAATATCATAAAGTTCAGCTAATTTTTCAGCTACCTTAAGTATATAAACCGGATCGTTACGTTTACCGCGGAATGGTTTTGGTGCTAAATAGGGAGCGTCTGTTTCGAGAACGATTTCCTCCAGCGGAATCTGATTCAAAAATTTATCGATCCCTCCATTTTTAAAGGTCACCACTCCTCCAATTCCCAATTTCATATTATAGGAAAGTGCTTTTTTTGCCTGCTCCAGGTTTCCCGTAAAGCAATGAAAGATGCCAAAAAGTTTATCGTCCTTTTCAGATTCTAAAACCTCAAAAATCTCCTTAAAAGCTTCTCTGCAATGGATCACGATGGGTAAACCCCTCTCTTTGGCAAGCTTGATTTGTCTTCTGAAGGCTTTTTGTTGGATTTCAAGCGTAGATTTATCCCAGTACAGATCGATCCCTATTTCCCCCACCGCATAAAATTCTCTGCGACTGAGTTCCTCTTCCACATGCTTTAGTTCCTGCTCAAAATTCTCCTTAACGTGCGTGGGATGAAGCCCCATCATTAAAAAGACATTTTCGGGAAAAGCTTTTTCCAAATCGTACATGCTCCGGGTGGTTTCAGAATCTATCGCCGGAATAAAAAAACGTTTTACATTATTATCTATGGCCTCCTGAATGACCTCCCTTCGGTCTTCATCAAAAGAATCACTATATAAATGGGTATGTGTATCAGTAATTATCATAGCTGCAAAAGTAATAGAAGCTGGCTAAAAGATAAAAACTGAAATTAGTATTAATTAATTACTCATGTGGCGTTAATGAAACAAGACCGCTTCGCTTTTAGATATTAAATGTTAGACCTGAAATCAACTACCTGATAAACAGCTTAAGTTTAAAATGAAAAAACAGGGTATAGATAGTAATGAAAGCTTTGATCTATCGCAAATACTGGTTTCAGGATTGCACTTTAAAATTTTTAATCGGACACCACTGACCTTTACTGAAAAAGCATCAGGACAATTTCCAAAGCAAAATAAATTTTAATTCTTAGTTGCGGTGATATTTCCGTTGCTGATAGAAGTGGAATAAACTTCCAAATCCCTTGTATTTCCAGCGGAATTTTGAGGGCCTCTTATAACATCCCCATCATCTTCATAGCGCGCAAAATGCAACTGACATTCAATATAACCGGCATCTTCAACCCAAACCAATTGCCCACCCTGGTGAGGACAAACAGATTCTGTAGCCACAAAATCTGATGAAGTATTACCCGAACCTATCCTAAAAAACAAAACACCATTACTGGTAACCTGGTCTCCAACATCAGCAAGATTTGACAGGCTAACCGTAACTGTTTGCGCACCATTTCCTGGTGGAGCTGTAGTTCCTCCCCCTCCATCGTCACCAGAACTGCAGGCAGATAGTGCACAGGCACCGGAGCAGGCTAATAAAACTCCTTTTACTAAGAATTCACCTCTTTTCATAATTTTAATTTAGTTGTGATTATTAATTATCTGGTTTCTTAGATCCAATGCTAAAATTTCTTGAGATCATAAAACCAAATCTTACCCCACCATCAGACCAGCTTTTGGTGGTATTTGGAATAAAATTATTTGCAATAATTGCTTGAGAATTCTGAAAATTAAGCGCAAAAACATGGCCGCCGGTTTCTATTTCCACACCCACCCCGAAAGGATTATAAAAGTCACTTTGAAGGTCTTCCGGCCTGCTTAAACCGTTTACGAAAGTATAATCTGCTATTATTGATATGCGCTTCAGAATTTTAAACCTACCTCCCAGGCCAAGGGCAAAAAGATTAGCAGAATCCTGAAAATCCTGGACCTGGGCTTCCGGTCTCACTAAAAATCCCGGATTGACCATAATCGAAATTCCAGGACTAAATTTTCGCGCAATAATCGCCTGAAAAAAATGGGAAATTCTATCCCCTTCACTTCCAAATTCATTATTTGAAAAAGGTTTTCTTGTAATCCAGCTACTTTGCTCAAAGAAGGTTATAGACACAGGCATAGCGTCATCCTGCCATAATAGCCTGTACTTGATTAAGGCGCTGTAGGATTCGTTAAATTTACTTCTACCGATGCCAATTGTTAACTTATCTGTTATTCCATAATCAAATCCCAGGTAAAGATCGGTAGCCACATCTAAGCCATATAAAGTATTTGATCCTCCAAACTCCCCTCCAATATCACCAAATCTGTGGCCTACCCAAAATGCCAGATCTTTCGCTTTTTGAGTTTCGTTGGTTTGGAGAAGAACCAATCGCGGACTTTTAAAAGTTGCCTGTACCTTATAATCATTTTCCTGAGAAATATCAGCCATGATACTATCTACATTCTGCGCTTTTAAAAACGAACAGATTAAGAACATGGGAACTATTAAAATTTTTGTCATCGTGGTATAATTTGAAAATCTGCATTAATATTTACCTCAATCACTTCTGCAATATTCTCCCAAAGTATCTTTGGTATTTTGATATTATGATCTTTACAGGCAACGTTGAACTTAGATTCCAATTGGAGCTTTTTACCATTATTGAGTACGGTAACTGTGACTGGAAGAATCCGTTCTTTTGAAACACCGTGAACAGTAAAAATTCCTTTTAAGATATGCTGCTGCGGAGAATTGGAATCAAGATCAATTTCCTTAGTACTTTCACCTTTAAAGGTTGCCTCTGGGAATTTTTCGCTTTCCACATAATTTTCATTGAAATGTTCCTGCATCAAAGCTTTTTCAAAACCAAAAGATCTCATTTTTACTTTAAAAGAAATGCTGCCGTTCGCAGAGTTCAAAACAGCAACCCCTTCATTTGACACAGCTTTTATATCTTCTACGGGTGCCGATGAAAAAAAACTGACTTTAGCTGATGTTGTTTGATAGAACTGAGCTTTTGCCGCAGTAGAACTACAGATAAAAATTGCAAGAATGAGAAGTAAGACCTTATACATTTCATTAGTATCTACGAAAAAAATAGAGCTATAGTTTTCAATTATGCTCTTATAAATTTAGTTAATATTATTGAAATTATTTTAAGGCTTCTTAAAAAAGCGCTTCTGGTGGTTATGTTAAGTTTGAAATATAATCTGAAAGATATTTCGCATCTTTTTTAATTCCGCCCAAAGTAGCAGAACCACGAGTATGTAACCAGGGGAGCCCTATAAAGTATAAGCCTTTTATATTGCTTACTCCGCGATAATGTTTTGGATAGCCGTTTTTTGCGAGCTCAAGGCCTTCAATCCAACTGAAATTTGGACGATAACCCGTCGCCCAGATTATATTTTTAAGATCTTTGATCTTTTTCTTGTCGGTGATAATAAGTTCTCCTTCAGCATTTTTAGTTTTTCCAACCGGTATTACATTTTCTCTTTCCAGAATTTTTTTAACCGGAGTTCCTATTACGGGCTGGCGTGATTTCGAGATCTTTTTCCCTAGCCAGGTATCCCGACTAAAGCTTAAAAATCCAGATTTTGTAAACCACCACCATAAAGTTTTCCCTAAAATTTCCTGCGGAAGCACTTTTACATTGGTAGCTCCTGAAAAATAAACTTTTCGGTCATCCCGGGAAACCTCATCCAGAATTTGGAATCCACTATCCCCTGCTCCTACCACCATCGCATTTCCTTCCTGAAGCTGGCCTGAATTCTTATAATAGTTACTATGGATCTGGAAAATATCTTCAGCAATCTTTTTTGAAAAAGGAGGGGTATATGGAATATGAAAAGGTCCTGTAGCGATTACCACATTTTTAGTGACGATTTCACCCTGAGGGCTTTTTAGAATAAAATGATCATCATGATGGGAAATGTTTTCCACAAAAGTATTTAGCTGGATGGGAAATTTGAATTTTTCAACATACTCTTTAAAATATTGGGCTACTTCTGTTTTCGAAGGATAATGCCCTTTTTCCGCAGGAAATTCCATTCCCGGCATATTATTAAATTCTGAAGGGGTAAATAAAGTAAGGGAATCCCACCGGCTAAGCCAGGAAGCACCAATTTCTGACTCCTTATCTACTACGAGAAAATCCTTGTTCTGCTTTTTGAGATAATAAGCCATGGCCAAACCCGCCTGGGCAGCTCCTACAACAACAAAATCCAGCATTCCTCCAATTTTCCGCAAAAGTAAGGTTTTTAATAGGTTCTGAAAATGAAGCTATTTTAGAACAAAAACTCCTTATAGCTCCAGAATTGATAAAGAAAGAGGATGAGAAATGCGAAAGTAACGATGAATTCCATAAAACTGGAAGCCAATAGTCCGAGAAAGGAACCAAAAGCAGCTTTCCCTGCAGCTTTAGAACTACTTTTATTTAGAATTTCACCTATAAAAGCACCTATAAACGGACAGATTAAAATCGCAAACGGAAAGGGTGCAAAGATTCCAACAATTAATCCTACTGTAGCTCCAATCATTCCCTTCCTACTTCCGCCGAATTTTTTGGTTCCCATGGCAGGAATTATGAGATTAAGCACGTAAAAAAGAATAGCGATAAGCAGTGTGATGCCTAAAAACAAATAGTTCATCCCAACGGAGGGTATGAGGTAAAACAGGAGCAAACCTATCCAACTAAGCGGCACACCGGGCAAAACCGGAAGAAAACTTCCTAATACCCCAAGCACCATAAATAAGCCGGCCAATACTAATAAAATGATTTCCATTTAATTTTTATAATTATAATTCAACCTGTTCAGCGTTGCTCTAAATTTATTTCAGAGTCTCCTATATTTAAGTAACTTCTATTTCTTAAGAGATGCTGAAACGAGTTCAGCATGACGATAAATTTAAAAATCTTCCGACGAAGATAATCAACTTAAGATCATTTTTTAACTAAAATATTAGTTTAAACTAAAAACTTAGTTTATATTAGCAAAAACAAATTCATCTAAATATGAAGCAATTAACGAAAGCCGAAGAAGAGATCATGCAAATTCTTTGGGATTTAAAAGAGGCGAATGTTGCCAGCGTTATCGAAAGAATGCCAGAACCAAAACCGGCTTATAATACAGTTTCAACGATTGTTAGAATTCTGGAGAATAAAGAATTTGTTGATCATAGACAGGAAGGTAAAGGCTATATCTACTTCCCTATTGTAGAGAAAGAGACTTATAGCAACCAGAGTATGAACCAATTGATGAACAACTACTTTAATGGTTCCTTCAAAAGTATGCTTTCTTTTTTTATGCGAAAGAATGACCTCAGCACCCGGGAATTGGAAAGTATTTTAAAAGAAATTGATAAAGACGAGAAATGATGATGACTTATTTACTACAGGTATTTTTATTTCAGCTAGCATTTTTGCTGGTTTATGAAATATGGCTTAAAAAAGAGACCTTTTTTAATTATAATCGCTGGTACTTGCTCCTGGCGCCTATATTAGCTTTTTTACTCCCATTGCTAAAACTCGATTTTTTAAGCGAGGTTCTACCGGCTGAAAATTTTAGATCCTTAGGAAGTACCTGGTTACCCGAAGTGGTAATTGGTGGAGGGAAAAGCATATCTTCAGAAAATATCGCTCCGCTTTCAGAAACTTCAGGTTCTTTAAACTGGTTATTGATCCTTTATGCATGTGGAGTATTAATAAGCCTGAGCCTTCTTCTCTTAAAATTTAGAAAACTGGGACAACTTTCTGCAAAAGCGGAAATTAAATTAGAACAGGGATCAAGAATTCATAGCGTTCCTAATTCCGATATCGCCTGTACATTTTTTGATAAAATATTTATCGGTGATCAGATTTCAGCTAAAGAAAAGCAGCAGATCATGGCACATGAGCTGGTTCATATTCGTGAAAAACACAGCCTGGATCTTCTCTTTTTTGAAATATTGAAAGTAGTGTTTTGGTTCAATCCGCTGGTTTACATATTTCAGAATCAGCTCGCCACGGTACATGAATATATTGCCGATCAAACTGCGGTAAAGATTTCAGGCAAAAAAGAATATTATCATCAATTGCTCAATACTGCTTTCAGTACACAGAATATTTCATTTATCAATCAATTTTTTAATCATTCATTAATCAAAAAACGAATTCTTATGTTACAGAAAAACAATTCATCAAAACTGTCAAAGTTCAAATTTTTACTGGTAATTCCTTTAATGTTAGCAATGCTGACCTATGTAGCTTGTTCAGAAGACAACAATATGAAGCTGGAAGAACAACAAACAACTTTGGAAGATCAAATCTATAATTTGCGAGCTACTATTGAAAATAAAGAGAGGCTTACTCAGGAAGAACTAGAGCTTCTAAAAAGTCTCGAAAAAGATTACTCAAAAAAGATTGAAGTCATCGAAGTAGTGGAAAACACATCTCAGGATGACCTGGACAAATATCCCTTTGCAGTGGTAGAACAGGTTCCGGTCTTTCCTGGCTGTGAAAATTTAAGTTCCAATGATGAACAAAAGAAATGTATGAGTGATAAAATTTCCCATTTTGTCAGTAAGAATTTTGATACCTCTCTTGGAAAAAAACTCGGACTTACGGGAATAAATCGGGTGATTGTTCAATTCAGGATTGATGAGAATGGAACTATCCAGGATGTACGTACCAGAGCTGCAAAACCAGAACTGGAAGAAGAAGCTAAAAGGGTAATAAACAGTTTACCTCAAATGAAACCCGGGAAGCAAAAAGGCAGGGATATAAGCGTGATGTATTCGTTACCTATCGCCTTTAAAGTTTCAGGATAAAAATTTAAAATTATGAAAACACTAATTAATTATTACACACTTACCTTCCTATTAACCTTGATTTCCCTTTGCGGATTTAGTCAGGAAGATGAAGCAATCCCTTTTGCGGTGGTAGATCAGGTGCCGGCATATCCCGGATGTGAACAACTGGATGGGGAGAATTTAAAAGATTGCACCGTTCAGAAAATTTCTAATCATGTAAATACGAATTTCAACACCGCTTTAGGTAAAAAGCTGAATATTCAGGGACAAACCCGAATAGTCGTTCAGTTTAAAATTGATGCAAACGGAGATATCACCGATGTTCGTTCCCGCTCTTTAGCAGATAAAGCCGAAGTTAGAGAAGCTTTACAAACTGAAGCCAATCGTGTGGTAAGCAGTCTACCCAGGATGCAGCCAGGCCAAAAAGACGGAAAAGATGTAACGATCATGTACTCTTTACCCATCGCATTTGCTGTGCCTGAGAAAGAAAATAACGATAAAAAAGGTTAGAATTTATAAAACTTCGTAGTGCACATTAGAATAACCTCATTTTTATTAATAAGCTGTTGGCTGTCTGGTTTTTCTCAGGAAGAAACTATCAAGACAGCTGACAGCCTTTCAGCTGTTGGTGAAAAAACAGAAGCTATCAAGCTTCTAGAAAGTCTGCAACCCAAAACTGAAACTATTTATTTAAAATTAGCTAAAATTCAGCAGGCTAATGGTCAGGAAGAAGAAGCACTTCAGAATTATAAAATCGTACTGGAAAAAAATCCGGAAAAAATTCTAACTGCTGTAGATTATGGTGAATTGCTCTTAGAATCGGGGAAACTGGAGTTGGCAGATAGTTTATTCACTGATCTAAGCAAAAAATACCCCGAGAATGCCGGTTTTATATATAGAATTGGACTGGCTAAAGAGAAGAAAAAGGATAGCACCGCCATGAGGTACTTCTTTAAAACCGTAAGCTGGGATACTACTCATCAGGGAGCACTTTACAAAACAGCGAAATACTACCTCAAAAACGGCAAATCTTATAATGCGATCGTTTCAGCCAATACCGGTTTAAAAGTACGGCCAGAGAATGTTTCTTTATTGTCAATTTTAGGGCAGGCATATTCTAGGTCCCTCCAATTTGAAAAAGCTATCGCACCCTATGAAAAACTAGTGGAACTTGGAGAAGGTTCAGAATTTATTCTTGAAAAACTGGCAAAAGCTTATCGCGTCACTTCCCAGCCCGAAAAAGCTATAGAAGCCTATAAAATGATATTAGACATCAGCGATATGAATAGCGCGGTTCATTCCAACCTCGGCGCGCTTTACCTTAAAACAAATGAAGTTAAAAAGGCCCAACAGCATTTTACCATGGCTTTGCTTATCAAAAAACAACCTGTAGACCGGGAATATCTAAATATCGGACTAACGTTTAAGAGGCAGGAAAATTTTCAAAGTGCCTTTGATAATTTCGAAAAATCTCTGGAAGAAAATCCTGAAAACGAACGTGCCTTACTGGAACGCGCCATAGCTGCTGATGCTTATTTTGAAGATAAAGAGGCTGTTTTAAATCTATATGAAACTTATATAAATAAATACGGGGAATCTGGCAGAAACGATATGCTTTCAGTTGCGAAATATAGAATCAGTGAGCTTAAAAGCGAAATTCACCAGTCGAAATAATAATTTATGTACCGGAAACAGGCTCACCTTCTTGCGAAATTTGCATAATAATTATTTTAATTCTGGCAATTTTTCCTAACCTGCTATATTTCACTATTTTTGGAATCCGAAAGCGGATTGCCCATGAAAAAAGTTTTACTTTTTGTACTTACTTTAATATTGACTTCCTGCAACTTTGAGACTAAAAAAATCTCTTCTGAAGAGGTTTTGGAGCAGGAATCGCGCTCCCTCAACTGGAAAGAAGTTGATGAATACCCGGCTTTTGAAGACTGTCAGGATAAGACAGATCTTGCGGAAGCAAAGAATTGCTTCGAAAATCAGGTTGCCACCACTATTTATTCTTTTTTGGCAAGTCAACAGCCCGTGGTTACTGAAAGTATTAATGACACCCTTTTCATTTATCTTGAAATCACAAAAGAAGGTAAACCGCAGATAGATTCTATAAAAGTAGATACCACGGTAACTAATCAATTACCAAAAATTGAACAGTGGCTGAAACAAAGCATAGATTCATTGCCAAAGATCTACCCGGCCAGTAAACGCGGAATTCCTGTTTCCACGGTATTTAAAATGCCGGTGGTAGTAAAGGCGGAATAAATGGATGTTAGAATGAGGAAGCTAGATATTTTAGAGACTGCTTCGTTTCACTCCCAGTGACTTTATTTCATCTCCTCATGCTGAACGCAGTCGATAAACCTCATTGCCAATTCTCTAGTATCCAGTCTCAATTAAATCCTGATACTCCTTCGTTTCGGGGGCTGTAATTTTTACTTTGTCGTCATGCTGAACTTGATTCAGCATCTCAAGAGACCCTGAATCAAGTTCAGGGTGACGGCTCTCTATGTAAGGCAAAGAGATTTCAATTATTTCTGAAATTTTCTCCCCTTCCATTCATATTCTTTAAAAAAAGAAATCCCTGCTACATAAACCGTGAAAAAAGGATGAACAATACTACTCCATAAATAATGTCGCATAAGGCTTTTTCGATTCATAAATTTAGCCGACTCATATATAAGGACAAAATCTGCATTGAATTTTAGAAGAAAAACCAGCATTAGGAATTGGTAAGGGAAGAGTTCAAAAAAAGCCAATCCCATAAAAACGATTAATGATAAATTCATTAGGAAAACGACACCTCCCGTAAATTTTGCAAAAATACTGGAATACGAAGTTGTTTTTGCAGCCCAGCGAATTCGCTGGTTCAACAAATATTTTAGGTTTTTTTGATAACCGGTTAAAACAACCGCAGAAGCAGATTTTATAAAATCTACCTCATAGCCTTTTTTTCTTAATTTCTGCAAGAAGAAAACATCATCCCCACTGGCAACATCCCTATTTTCATCAAATCCAGCTTCCCTGAGAAAAACCTCTTTCTCATAACACATATTCGCGGCATTGCACATAAAGGCTTTTTCTATTCCGAAGGAGCCAATAGTAGATGCCTGCAGGCTTATAAAATCCATCTCCTCAAAATTCTGAAAATAAGCCTTCTTTTCACCTATTTTTTGAATGAAACTAACCGGTGCGGCGATCATATTTGAAGCTGAATTCTGTATTTTTTCATCAAAATATCTTAACCATTTTCCCGGTAAAATACAATCGGCATCAGTGGTAGCGATATAGTTAAAAATTGAAATATCCACCGCGGTTTGCACTGCATCTTTTTTGGGCGAATTCGTTTTCCTTTTATTTTCGTGCAGGTGAATATTCAGTTCAGGAAAATCTGATTTATATTTTTCAGCAAGTGATTTTGAATTATCTGTAGACTCGTCGTTCACCAGAATAATTTCAAATTTATCTTTAGGGTAATCCAATCCGGTCAAGGATTTAAATAGTCGGGGCAGGTTTTTAGCTTCATTTCTATATGGAATGATGATAGAAAAAGAGTTATTTGGAGCCAGTGCTTTCAGCTTAAATTCAGGAACTCTACGGAATCCTATTATAAAAGCTATAATAAGTCCTAGATAAACGGCAGCGATCGTTCCAAGAAAGATCAGCAAAAGCATATCTAATAAGTTTGATGCTGCCAAGGCAGAATTGTTTAGCTTTGTGAAAGTCCCAAATTAGGTAATTTTTGTGAGCAAATCTTCGGAAAAATCGGTTTTAAAAGACGAAAAGATCATTCTCGGTATTGATCCCGGAACCACAATTATGGGTTTCGGACTCATAAAAGTGGAAAATAAAAAGATGAGTTTTATCCAAATGAATGAACTCCAGTTGACGAAATATAGTGACCATTATAAAAAACTGAAACTGATCTTTGAAAGAACTATTGAATTAATTGATAACTATCATCCTGATGAGATCGCTATTGAAGCTCCTTTTTTCGGAAAGAATGTTCAATCTATGTTGAAATTGGGACGGGCACAGGGTGTGGCCATGGCCGCCGGACTTTCCCGGGAAATTCCCATTACTGAATACCTGCCGAAAAAGATCAAAATGGCTATCACCGGCAACGGAAATGCCAGTAAGGAACAGGTTGCAAAAATGCTGCAGAGTCAATTAAAGATTGGGAAATTACCTAAAAACCTGGATGCCACCGATGGACTGGCCGCAGCCGTTTGCCATTTTTATAATTCCGGCAAAACGGAGATCGGTAAAAGTTACACCGGCTGGGATGCTTTTGTGAAACAAAATCCTAAAAAAATTAGATAGCCCCCAAACCCCCGAAGGGGGCTTAAATTTATCAGATAATGAATTCTGAAATCGTACATATATCAGGTAATGAATCTAACTCCTCCCCATTGGGGAGGCAGGGAGGGGCGATCTACATCCATATCCCGTTTTGCAAGCAGGCCTGTCATTATTGCGATTTTCATTTTTCAACTTCCACGAAAAAAAAATCTCAACTTGTGGATATGCTCTGCCGGGAGTTAGAACGGAGAAAAAATGAAATTGGCCAAAATATTCAAACCATCTATTTTGGCGGCGGAACTCCTTCCCTTCTCAATTCAGAAGAATTAAACCTGATCTTTAAAACAATTTTCGAGAATTTTGAAGTTTCTAAAAATGCGGAAATCACCCTTGAAGCGAATCCCGACGATCTTTCTGAAGATGTGATCAAAATGCTGGATGCTTCTCCGGTAAATCGCTTAAGTATTGGAGTACAATCTTTTTTTGAGGAGGATCTGAAATTGATGAATAGGGCACATAATTCTGATGAGGCTTTGAAATCATTGCAATTGGCGAAGCAGTATTTCGATAATATCAGTATTGATCTTATTTACGGTATTCCTGGTCTATCTAACGAACAGTGGAAACAGAACCTTCAAACTGCTTTAGATCTCGATATTCCGCATATCTCCAGCTATGCACTTACCGTTGAGCCGAAAACGGCATTGGAAAAGTTTATTGAAAAAGGCAAGGTTAAACCGGTAGAAGACGAACAATATCGGGAGCAATTCGATATACTTGTAGACACACTTACTACTAACGGATTTGAGCATTATGAGTTTTCCAATTATGGAAAACCGGGGTATCATTCGCAAAATAACATGGCGTATTGGTTAGGGAAACCCTACCTGGGAATTGGCCCATCAGCACATTCTTTTGATGGCAGTTCCCGAAAATGGAACATCAGCAATAATTCTCTTTATATTAATTCTATTGAAGAAGGAAACTTACCTCAACAAACCGAAAAGCTTTCTACGACAGATTCTTATAATGAATATGTAATGACCAGGCTCCGAACTAAATTTGGGGTTTCCGAAGAAGATATTAAGGAGAGATTCGGAGAAAAATACAGGCTTCACTTTTTAAAAGAATCAGATAAATTTCTCCGGGATGGACTTATGAAAAAATCAGAAGAAACTTTTCATATCACCACCAAAGGAAAATTTTTGAGCGACGGGATCGCGGCAGATCTATTCTTTATAGATTAGCACGTCATGCTGAACTTGATTCAGCATCTAATGAATCCTGAGACTGCTTCGTTTCACTCGCAGTGACTTCAACCGAGTGCTTTCTCTGTTCTGATTGAAAAAACGCTTTTTAGATTTCTCCCTATGGTCGAAATGACAATCGTTAAGTCATTCCGAGCGTAGCGATGGAATCTCATCAAAAGACTGCGTCGTTTCACTCGCAGTGACTTTTGAAATCTTATTTTCATACCCATTATCAATTTATCAACTAACAATCTTACATTTGTTAAGACCTATTGATCGAACATGTTAGCGACCATAAGCCATAAAGGCAATTCTTATACTATAGATTTCTCTAAACCCCTGGATATTTCCATAAGCCTGCGCGGGGACAATAGGAATCCAATGGCCTGGTATTTAAATCATCCGGAAATTGAACCGGTTATAGATGGTGATTTTATTGGCAAAGTCAGTAAAGGCTCATCAGTGAATTTTAATAATATATGGTTTAATCCGCACGCACATGCGACACATACTGAATGTGTAGGTCACATCAGTTCTGAGCTCAATACCATTCAGCAACATTTAAAAACTTTCTTTTTCAAGGCCAGCCTTATTTCTATTGAACCTCAGAAAAAAGGAGGTGACCTTGTTTTTACCAAAGAGCAGATTGCAAAGAAATTACAGGGTATAGATACTGAAGCATTAGTGCTTCGTTCAATCCCTAATTATATTGGCAAGATCTCCAAAAATCATTCGCATACCAACTGGCCATATATTGAAGAAGATGCCATGATCTTAATTCGAGAAGCAGGAATTAAACATTTCCTGATCGATCAGCCTTCCGTAGATAAAGAAAAGGACGATGGTAAATTACTGGCGCATAAAGCTTTTTGGGATTACCCTAAAAATACCCGATTTGACGCTACAATCACGGAATTAATCTATGTTCCGAATAAAATTGAAGATGGAGAATACTTTTTAAACCTTCAGCCGGCATCTTTTGAAAATGATGCGGCTCCATGCAAGCCGGTACTTTATAAAATTCAGTAATATGAAACTTGTTTTAAAACTTGAAGAATTTGCTATGCTCCTCCTCGGGATTTGGTGCTTTAGCTTGCAGGATCTTAGTTGGTGGTGGTTTATAGGATTATTCCTCATGCCAGATATTGGAATGTTGGGTTACCTCATTAATACTAAAATAGGCGCATTTTTCTACAATATCTTTCATCATAAAGGCCTGGCGATTGTCATTGGCTTATTTGGATATTATCTTAAATTGCAGGAACTGGAAGTTGCAGCTATCATTCTGTTTGCACATTCCAGTTTTGACCGCGTACTTGGATACGGATTGAAGTACGAAAAAGGCTTTAAATTTACGCATCTGGGAGAAATAGGGACTTAATATGGAATTACTTTTTATAGGATTGGCGGTAGGTGCCGTCATTGCTTACTTTATATTTGCCGCTTTTAATAAAGATTGCTCAAAACTGAAAACCAGTGAACAGTCTGTGGTTTTGATGGATAAGATCAAAAGCGTTTGTAAGTTCATTAGCATTGAAGGGGATTTTTCAGAAATCTACCATTACGAGAATATGAAAGAAAAGTACCTGAGTCTTGTTCTGGGGAAGAAAAAAGCCATTGTACTGGTAACTGCCAAGGCCCATATTGGTTTTGATTTAAGTAAAATACAGATGCAAAGCGATAACGAGCAGAAAAAAATCATCCTTACAAACTTTCCGCAACCCGAATTGTTAACGATTGAAACAGATTTTAAATATTACGATAAACGGGAAGGTTGGGCGAATCCGTTCACTACTTCAGATCTTACCGATATCAACCGTGACGCAAAAAAGGCGATCGTAGATAAAATTCCACAAAGTGGATTAATGGATCAGGCGAGAAAAGAAGCATTAGACACTATTGTTTTAATGGAAAAGATCGTGGAAACCATTGGCTGGAAACTTGATTATACTGCACTTACTATTGAAGATGCTGAAAATAAGAAAATTGAAAAACAATAAGAAAGAGATTCCTCTCCCGATTTCATGGGAATCGGAATGACAAAAATAATGTCATTTCGAACAAAGTGAGAAATCTCTTTGAAGCAAGGACTTATGAACATCGACACTTTCAGAAATTATTGCCTAAAGAAAAAAGGCGTTACGGAAGGACTTCCCTTTGGCCCTGATAATCTTGTGCTGAAAGTAATGGGTAAAATGTTTTCCATCATTTCCCTGGACGAAGTTCCATTAAGAGCGAATCTGAAATGCGATCCCGAAAGAGCAATTGAGCTTAGAGAAGAATATGAAGAAAATATTTTGCCGGGCTATCACATGAATAAACAACATTGGAACACCCTTGTTTTAGATGGTCGCCTGGATCCAAAACTGGTTTTTAAATTGGTCGACCATTCTTACGAACTCGTAGCAAAAAAACTTACAGCAAAGCTGAAAAAGGAACTTGAAGATTTATAATGACAAAAGCGGAAGAATTTTACACCTCGCGACAAGCGAAATACAATGAATCAAAGAACCAGATCTCAAAAAAGTTAGTGCTCTCAAGCAGTTTGAGATTAAGTGTCTTTTTTGCCATTTGCGCCACCGTATATTTTTTCTACGGGAACATCAATATCATTCTGCCGGTTGCCATGGTATTAATAGGTATTTTCTTATTTCTGGTTTCGAGACACAGTGATCTTAAAAAAGAGAAGGATAAGTTAGAAGCCCTGATAAAAATCAATAAACTTGAATTAAGAATCCTGAAGACCAGAGATTTTTCTGATCTGGCTGATGGGGTAAAATTTGAACCTGCAGATCATGAATTCAGCAGAGATATTGACCTGTTCGGCCGAAAATCTTTTTTCCAGTTTCTAAACAGAACTGCGCTCAAGGAAGGTAAAGCCAGGTTGGCAAAGATCCTTTTGGCAAATACTACGGTAAACATCCTCAAAAAACAGGAAGCGGTAAAAGAACTTGCCTCGAAAGCCGACTGGAGGCAAAATTATTCTGCAACGGCAACATTGGTGAAGACAGAAACGAACTCTAAATTCATCCTTAACTGGATACGAAATTATAAAAGTTTCGTGCCCAACTATATAAAATGGCTGCCGGCAGTTTTTTCCGTCTTATCAATAGCTGTTCTCACGCTATACTATTTCGACATTATTGGAGGTTTCCAGGTATTATTGTGGTTAATAATTGGAGTATTAATTACAGGAGTTTTCCTGAAAAAGATCAATGAACTGTCAGGTACGGTGAGTAAAGTACAGGATACCTTTCAGCAATATCACCAATTATTGTCATTTCTGGAAGCCGAAGAATTTGAATCGGAATTAATGAAAGAAGTAAAGAATTCAATTATTTCCGAATCTAAAAAAGCTTCAGAAATTCTAAAAGAATTTTCTAAAGCGATTGATGCATTAGACCAGCGAAACAACTTATTATTTGGAATTTTTGGTAATGGATTTCTGCTGTGGGACCTAAGACAAAGTTACCGACTTGAGAAATGGATCGAGAAGCACCACGCTGCTGTTGAAAACTGGTTCGAAGCAGTTGAAAGAACCGATGCTTACAACAGTCTTGGAAATTTCGCTTTTAACCATTCTCATTATCAATTTCCAGAAATATTAGAAAAAGGGAAAGGAATTACTGCTAAGAATCTGGGACACCCATTGCTGGATCCAAACAAGCGTATCAATAATGATTTTAAGATCGACGGGGAGCAGTTCTTTATCATTACCGGTGCAAATATGGCGGGAAAAAGCACTTTTCTGCGTACGGTTGCTTTGCAGATAGTAATGGCCAATATCGGACTTCCGGTTTGTGCGGATTCCTGTAGTTATTCGCCCACGAAGCTTATCAGCAGTATGCGCACCAATGATTCTTTGGGTGATGATGAATCATACTTCTTTTCAGAATTGAAAAGATTAAAATTTATAGTTGATAAAATTCAGAACGAAAATTACTTTATCATTCTGGATGAAATATTAAAAGGCACGAATAGCACAGACAAAGCTATCGGCTCCAGAAAATTTGTTCAACGTCTGGTTGGCACCAATTCTACCGGGATTATTGCCACGCACGACCTCAGTTTATGTGAGATTAGTAAAGAACTGGATGAGGTTAAAAACTTCTATTTTGATGCGGAGATCGTGAACGATGAACTTCATTTCGACTATCATTTGAAAGATGGTATCTGCCAGAATATGAACGCTTCCTTTTTACTTCGGAAGATGAAAATTGTGGAGGAATAAATTGGGGAGATGCTGAAACGAGTTCAGTATGGCGACAAACCTGTCACATGGAGCGAAGTCGAAATGTGATATTCAATAGGTATGCTTCGACTTCGCTCAGCATGACAATGCATCACAATGCCAGATTATGAGATGCTGAATCAAGTTCAGCATGACGAGTTGTTTTATATTTTCTCATACCCAAGACGTCACCCTGAACTTGATTCAGGGTCTCTCTCAAAATAAATATTAGCCCCCTATATTTGCCTTATGGATTCATTAACCCAAATCGTATTAGGAGCAGCCGTAGGCGAAGCCGTTTTAGGAAAGAAAGTCGGTAACAAAGCCATGCTTTACGGCGCTATTGCGGGCACCATTCCAGATTTGGATACTTTCGTTGGCAACTTTTTCGATACTATCACCGCCATAGAAATTCATAGGGGCTTTTCGCATTCCATTGTTTTCGCGGTTGCCTTCGCACCTATTTTTGGCTGGATAATTTCAAAAATCGAGTCAAAATCGGAAGCCACCTGGAAAAACTGGTCCTGGCTGATGTTCTGGGGGCTCTTTACGCATCCCCTACTTGATGCCCATACCACTTGGGGAACACAGTTATTCTGGCCATTTGATTTAAGGCTCGCTTACAAAAACATTTTTGTCATAGATCCCCTGTACACGTTGCCGTTTCTAGTCTTTCTTATCCTGGCAATGAGGAGAAAAAGAACCGATCCTAAACGTAAAAAATACAATACCATCGGTCTCATTGTTAGCAGCGTTTATTTACTGCTCATTACATCAGGCTTGAAATTCTATACTTTTCAGGAATTTAAAAATGCCTTAGAGAAGCAAAATATTTCCTATGAACGAATGGACACCAGACCAACTCCATTGAATTCCATCTTATGGACGGCAAATATCGAAACCGAAGATGCTTTTTTAATTGGCAACTATTCAATTTTTGATACCCAGCCAATCGAATTTTATAGAGTTCCTAAGAATTATGATCTGGCCGCAGACTTGAAAAATAATCCTAATCTTAATCGGCTTATTCAGATAAGTGAAGGCTGGTATACTTTTTCCGGAGAAAATGATCAGCTGTATTTCAATGATCTCAGGTTTGGAAATCTGGATATTGAAGATCCGGATTCCGAATTTATTTTCAGCTATAAATTAGCAAAAGAACATGGTGAGTTAACCGCTACGGAAACCGAAAAAGAGATGACCGATGCCAAAAATCTTCTCCCCAGACTTTGGGCACGCATTCTCGGTAATTAGTAACTCAGTTCTATAATATTGAACAGGAAACCCTTCATTCTGAACTTGATTCAGAATTTCTTTCTATTTTTTTCGATTAAAATGGAGATCCTAAATCCAAAATTCGACGGAGTTCAGGTAAATTCAGGATGACGAATTTACAATTTTCACGATTCAAGGTATTTACATTTATTATATTTAGCAAAAATTATATGTATGAGATTATTCCCGCCCCTTCTTCTAATATTTATACTTCTTTCTGGTACTGTCTATTCCCAAAAAGACTCTATTGCGCTTGAAAAGATCATCACGAAATTTCAGGAATATGAACCTTATAAACGCTCCGATTATCCCCTTGGACTTTATTCTGAAGAGCATTATAAAAAGCAGGCTGATTTTGCTAAATACCTGCTGGAAGATTTAGAGGATCTTGAACTGAACAAACTTTCAGAAACTCAAAAAATATCAGCAGAATTACTGAAATACGACCTTAGAAACACGGTGAAAACCTATGAATTCAAGGAATATTTGAATCCGTTGCTTTCTGATGCCGGCTTTCATTTAAGTCTGAATTATCACATAAGAGATCTTAACGATTATGATCAGGTAAAGGCCTATCTCAATAAATTGAATGCCGTGCCAGCGTATGTAGACCAGCATTTTAAATTATTGAGAAAAGGACTGAAAAAAGGAATCACTCAGCCTTTAGTTATTTTTGAAGGTTATGAAAATACCTATGACAGTCAGATCGTAACTAATTACAAGGAAAGTTATTTCTATAAACCCTTTGAAAATCTTCCTTCCACCTTATCTCAAAAACAAAAAGATTCGGTTTTAAATGCTGCGGAAAATGCAATTACCCGGAATGTAATTCCTGAATTCAAGCGGATCAAGACATTCTTTGAAACAGAATATTTTCCAAAGACCAGAAAAAACCTGGGAGTTTCGGAAACTCCGAAAGGCAGGGAACATTATGATTATTTGCTGGAATATTATACCACTTTGGACCTCAGCGCTGATGAAGTTCACAACATTGGTTTATCTGAAGTTGAGCGCATCAATAAAGAAATGAAAAAGGTAATGGCCCAAACCGGCTATGAAGGTACATTTTCAGAATTCTTTAAATTTCTTAGAACAGATGAACAATTTTATGCAGAAACACCGGAAGAACTATTAATGTTCGCCAGGGATATTGCCAAAAGGATCGACGCTAAGTTACCGGCCTACTTTACAAAACTTCCGAGAAAACCTTACGGAGTGGCTGAAGTTCCTGCCGCTATTGCACCAAAATATACCACCGGAAGATATATTGGCGCCTCTAATGAAACTCAGCCGGGATATTACTGGGTAAATACCTATGACCTGCCAAGCAGGCCTAAATACGTCTTACCATCCCTTACTGCACACGAAGCAGTTCCGGGACACCATTTACAGATTTCTTTAAACAATGAACTTGGTGAGGATTTTCCAAGATTCAGAAGAAATTTCTACATCTCTGCATTTGGTGAAGGCTGGGGATTATATTCAGAATTTTTAGCAGAAGAAATGGGCATTTATCGCAATCCCTACGAAATTTTTGGAAAACTGACTTATGAGCAATGGCGTGCCTGCCGATTGGTGGTAGATACCGGAATTCATGCTAAAGGATGGACCAGAGATCAGGCCGTAGATTTTATGAAAAAAAACACGGCACTCTCCATACATGAGATCAATACCGAGGTAGACCGATATATTTCCTGGCCGGGACAGGCAGTTTCCTATAAAATCGGGGAATTAAAAATAAGGGAGCTTAGAAAAAAAGCTGAAGAAGCGCTTGGACCAGATTTCGATATCAGGAAATTCCATGAGGTGATTTTAGAAGAAGGTGTGGTCACTTTGCCGATTCTAGAGCAAAGGGTGATGAATTACATACATTCAACATCTTAGAAAAATATTCCTAATGATTCCGGCTGAATCAACTTAGACCTTCAACTATCTTTGCGCCAAATTCAGCTTTCAGTAACATAGAATAAATTTAGAAGATATTTAAAATGCTGCCTGTAAATTATAAAGGATAGCCTTATAATTTTAAGAATTTCCGTAACAAAGAAAATTGAAATTTTACAAATTGTATCCAAAACTGCGATCCCTTCACTATGTTTGGATGACAAGACGAATAAAATGAGTGAACAAAATAATTCCAATCAACAACCAAACAATCCTTTACACGGAGTAAAATTGGCAACCATAGTAGAAAAACTGCATTCCTATTATGGCTGGGATGGTCTGGCCGAAAGGATTAACATCAATTGTTTTAAAAATAATCCAACTATAAAATCCAGTCTTAAATTCTTACGCAGAACTCCCTGGGCTAGAGAAAAGGTAGAACAGCTTTATATAAAGACTGATTTTGAATAATCATATCTCACAAAGTCATTTCTGACATATAGCGATTTAGAAGGCTTTTTTAAAAAATCACCAAAGTAATTTTTCTAGTGAGTGATACTGGATTCGAACCAGTGACCCCTACCCTGTCAAGGTAGTGCTCTGAACCAACTGAGCTAATCACCCTAATTGGCTGCTAATATATCAAAAAGAGTTTTTATAATATCTATAGCTAATAAACAAAAAGGCTTCCATTTCTGGAAGCCTTTTCAAGTGATGTGGGCGCGAAGGGATTCGAACCCCTGACCCCTTGGGTGTAAACCAAGTGCTCTGAACCAACTGAGCTACGCGCCCTTGCGTGATTGCGGATGCAAATATAGACTACATTTTCAATTACACAAAACAATTTTATAAAAAAATATAATTATTTTTCTGCTGACTTTTGTCCTTACCACTAAATTATTAAAGATCAATTTTTTACTCTAAACCTGTGAAAAATGAGAACTTCTAAATAACCTCAGCCACTGTAAAATTACTGCCACCAACAAAGATAATATCTTCATCTAAAGCTGCTTCTTTTGCCGCCAGGAACGCTAAATAAACAGATTCAAATACATGGCCTTCCAAATCAAATTTAAAAGCTTCATCTTTAAGGGTTTTGGCATCAAGACCTCGAGGAACCTCGGGCTTCGCAAAATAATAGGAAGCCTGCTGTGGGAATAAAGGCAATATTTTGGTAAGATCTTTATCGTTTACAACTCCCAGAACAAAGTGCAATTGCTGGAATTTTTCCTTCTGGAGTTGTTTCATTACCAGCTTTAGACCTTCGGCATTATGAGCGGTATCACAGATCACTCTTGGTTTTTCCCCAATCACATCCCAGCGTCCCTGGAGGCCCGTATGGAGTTTTACATTACTTAAGCCATTCGTAATAGCTTCTTCTGAAACTTTCCATCCGTTGTCCTTTAATATACTAATGGATGTCAATAGGGTTTTTAAATTCTTCTTTTGATAGTCACCTTTAAGATCTGTGTAGTATTTCGGAAATTTATAATCTTCAGCAAAGAAAATACCGGAACTGAGATTTTCTGCAGTTTTTCTAAATACCGACTCAGTTTCGTTATGCTTTTCACCAATAACCACCGGAGTCTTTTCTTTTATGATACCCGCTTTTTCTCCTGCAATTTCAGCCAGACTATTTCCCAGAAATGCTGTGTGATCCAAACCTATATTAGTAATCACTGCTAATTCTGGTGTGATAATATTTGTAGAATCAAGCCTTCCTCCCATTCCGGTCTCAATAATGGCAATATCAACTTTTTGTTCAGCGAAATAATCGAAGGCCATACCTACCGTCATTTCAAAAAAACTAAGCTTATTTCCCTCCAGGAATTCTTGATTTTCTTCAATAAACTGAATCACTGCCTTCTGTGAAATCAGCTTTCCGTTTATACGAATACGTTCCCGAAAATCTTTTAAATGCGGCGAAGTATATAAACCCGTCTTATAACCCGCAGATTGAAAAACCGATGCCAGCATATGGCTTACCGAACCCTTTCCATTAGTCCCTGCTACATGAATACTTCTGAATTTATTTTCCGGATGATCGAGATGTTTCGCCAGTTTAAGTGTGTTAGTAAGATCTTTTTTAAATGCCTGTTTTCCTATTCTTTGAAACATAGGTAACTGCTGAAACATCCACTCAACAGTGTCATGATAGGTTTTCAACTATTCGGTAAGTTTAAAATTGTAAATAATGGTTCCAACCTGTTGGGAGGGTGCATTGGAATCACTGTTGAACCTTGTAGCCAATGCAGCTCTTTTCGCAGGAGCGGTTAAACAGGTCGCACTATTCGTAGTTCCCTTCATTCCAGGCTGCGCACTCACTACCCGGCCTGATTGATCTACCACTATTTTTACCACCACGATACCGGATTCATTACAATCCTGCACAAACTTCTCTTTATTTAAAGCCTTTCTTCCTCCCAGTCGGTAATTCCCATCTCCATCCAGACCGGCGCCCTGTCCGTAATAAGAACTGGCATTAGGATCCCCATCTGGGCTTCCTTTGTCTCCGGCAACATTATCATTCCCTTCTCCACCGGTGGCCTTACCGTCTCTTTCCGGTCCGTTTAATATACTGCTCAAAGCATCATTGGTAGATTTATCTGGCTTTGGTTCCGGTTTTTTTACAGGTTTAGGATCCTCTTTTGGAGGTTCCGGTTGTTTACTTTTTACAGGAGTGGGCTCTTTTTTCTTTTTTTCTATTACCGGAGCTTCTTCAATATCTTGGGTCACCACCTCTTTTTCTATTACCGGTTCAGATTTAACAGGTTGTGCTGTGGATTGCTTTGGTGCTGATTTTACAGGTTCTGTAGGTTGGTCGTTTCCTGAACCTACTTCAGAAGTTCCAAAATTAATTGCTATTCCGTTTTCTGGCGGTGGATCTAAATAGGTAAGGCCGAAAAATATCAAAAGAAGAATTAGCAATACATGTAATACTACAGTAATGGTAAATGATTTCTTCTCATGTTTGGTTTCCAGCATCGACATTCTATTCAGGTTTTACCGCTAAAACTATTTTATAACTATTCCTATTGGCGATATCCATCACGTTTACCGCTTTTTCAATAGGCACTCCTTCCTCGGCTCTTAAGATAATGGTTGGATTCTCCTCTCCTGCCAATTTACTCTTCAAGGTAGATTCCAACGCACTATTACTAATCCTTTCACTGTTAATATATACCTGAAGATCTTTGGTTATGCTAACCGAAAGCGTTTGCTTATTAGTAGTTTTACCTTTGGCCTTCGGAAGGATTAGATCCAGCGCTTCAGGAGTAATTACCGGAGAGGTTAGCATGAAGAAGATGAGCAGTAGAAAAACTACATCTGTCATCGAGCTCATGCTAAACTCCGGACTTATTTTATTTCTTCCTCTTAAATTCATATTAAGCAGGTTCGTTTAAAAGGTCTAGGAAATCTACCGCAGTAGCTTCCATCTGGTGAACTACTTTATCTGTTTTAACCACCAGGTGATTATAACCTATATAGGCGATAATACCAACAATTAAACCAGCAACAGTAGTGGTCATCGCGGTATAAATACCTTCAGCCAGAGCTCCCATTTGCGCCTGCCCGCTACTTGTGGCCAGTTCATGAAAAGCAAGCACCATACCAATTACAGTGCCCAGGAATCCAATCATTGGAGCTGCCCCAGCAATAGTTGCAAGGATACTCACATTTTTTTCCAGCTTATAAACTTCAAGCCTACCTGCATTTTCAATGGCGGTATTTATATCTTCCAAAGGACTACCAATTCTGGAAATTCCTTTTTCGGTTAATCTTGCCACAGGAGAATCGCTTTGAGCACATCTTATCTTGGCCGACTCGATATTCCCTGTTTGAACACTATCCTTAATCTGGAGCATAAAGTTTTTATCTACCCTACTGGCTGCTTTTACAGCAAAAAGCCTCTCAAAATAAATATAAACCGCTGCAAATAATAAAACGAAAAGAATAATAATAATGATCTGGCCGCCAAGACCACCGCTGAACATGAGGT
The DNA here is from genome assembly GCF_029937855.1 of Christiangramia sp. Taxonomy (GTDB): domain Bacteria; phylum Bacteroidota; class Bacteroidia; order Flavobacteriales; family Flavobacteriaceae; genus Christiangramia. The sequence goes on along the minus strand of NZ_JAPYPC010000007.1, from coordinate 18,004 downwards.
CGAATAAGGATAAGGTCTTCTCTTCTACGACCGGGTCTGCTGCCTGAGCTGCATCTACCACCTCGTCCTGCTGAATGAAATTAAGCATATGTATAAATGGGTTTTTTAATGTAACGTGCTAATATGATTTTAATTGTAAACCAAATTTAATTAATCAGCAATGCGTATTTACTCAAAGCTTTAAAATATTTACACAAACTTTTAAACAAGTTGTTTTAGAGCAACTTCAAAAGCGGTTTTGCTAATATTGGTTTTGCTACTATTATTATCAAAGGTATTCTGAATAGCATTTTTGATGGTCATAGAGGTATCATTAAAAATGGCTTCATCAGTCATTTGAACTCTTCTTTCCATAAAATAGGCAAAAACACGCGCCATCCCGCAATTTGAGATGAAATCTGGAATAAGGCTTACTCTTTCATCGGTATATTCCATAATAGGTCCGAAGAAAATTTCCTTATCTGCAAAAGGAACATTGGCTCCGCAAGAGATCACTTCCAGTTTACGGTCTATAAGATTTGTAATTTGATCTTTAGAAATTAAGCGGGATGCGGCACATGGAGCAAATATTTCAGCATCCAGCTTCCATACTTTCTCGTTGATTTCCTCAAACGGCACCACATCTTTATGTTTTAAAGCATTTCCATCTTTATCCAGGAACATTTGATTGATCTCTTCAAAACTGAAACCTTCTTCATTTATAAGTCCGCCGGCACGATCTATGATCCCAACTATTTTAGCACCCATTTGGGATAGATAATATGCGGCAGCGGAGCCTACATTTCCAAATCCCTGCACAATGGCCCTTTTACCTTTTATATCTCCTCCATAAATCGTATAATAATGGTGTACCGCTTCAGCCACACCATACCCGGTGATCATATCTGCTACGGTATATTTTCTACTTACATCCGGAGAGAAATTAGTGTTTTCCAACACTTTTATAACGCCCTGTCTTAGCTGGCCAATTCTATTGATCTTATCAGCCTCAGTGGGTTGAAAATGCCCGTTAAAAACACCTTCCTGCGGATGCCATACCCCACAATCTTCAGTAATTGGAATCACCTCGTTTATCTCATCAACATTTAAATCGCCACCTGTCCCGTAGTAACTTTTTAAAAGAGGTGAAACTGCTTTATACCAACGTTCTAAAACCCCTTTTTTCCGAGGATCTGCTGGGTCAAAATTTATTCCAGATTTTGCGCCGCCAATGGGAGGCCCCGAAACCGTAAATTTCACTTCCATTGTCTTTGCGAGGGAAAGAACTTCGTTTTGATCCAGTCCTTTTCTCATCCTGGTACCACCACCGGCAGCTCCACCACGAAGTGAATTGATCACGGTCCAGCCTTCGGCTTCGGTTTCAGAATCTTTCCAGTTAAAAACAATTTCAGGCTCTTTATTTTCGTATACTTTGAGTAATTCTTTCATTTTTGAAATATTTTGCAGCAAATATAAAAAACAAAGCAGGCTCCCTTCCGAAATTGGCAAAATTTTCAGGGTTCATAAATACGACCGGAAGAATGATCTATTTTAGCGCCGGTTACGGAACTCAGTACATTTACTTCGCCCCTTAATTTTAATACACCAAGGAGTGCAAAAATCAAAGCTTCTTTAAAGTCGATTAATTGCTTATCAGGAATTTCAAAATCACATTTCGATTTTGATTTAATTTCGTCAATCAAAAATTTATTAAAGGTTCCTCCTCCCGTCATTAAAACCTTCGTGTTTGGATCGTTATCCAGAGAATTTGCAATTTGAGTTGCGGCATGAACAGTGAAAGTTTTAAGAATGGAAGGAATATTTTTTTGGTTTTTTTCGATTAAGGGAATTACTTCTGAATTTACCCATTCTATACCTAAAGATTTCGGCGGATGCTTTTTATAATAATGCAGCGAATTAAGTTTTTCTAATAAAGTAGCATCCAGATTTCCGGTTTTGGAAAGTTTACCGTCTTCGTCATAATCCTGATGCAGTTTTCGCATAAAATAATTCAGAACAGTATTTACAGGACAAATATCGTAGGCGATACGGCGGGAATCCTTTTCCGTGGAAATATTTGCAAATCCACCAAGATTGATGCAGTATTTAAACTTATTAAAAAACAAGCGATCTCCAATAGGGACCAGAGGTGCTCCCTGGCCGCCTAATTCCACATCCTGCACCCGAAAATCACAAACTACAGGAACATTTATCAATTTAGCCAATTGCGGCATATTCCCAATTTGAAAAGTCACGCCCTGCTTTGGCCTGTGTTTCACGGTATGACCATGACTACAAACAGCATCGAGAAGATCTATTTCATTCTTCTGAATAAACCTGTTTATTACTTTGGTCAGGTAAGCCGTATATTCTTCATCGAGTTTATTTAGTTGTGCGGGATCTAAATTTACCGCAGTAGATAACCTGTTTTTCCAATCTAAGGAATAGGGAAATGTTTCAGAAGCGATTATAGAAAATTCAGGTTTCGAGTTAAAACTTATCTCAGTAAAAACCAGATCAATTCCGTCAAGAGAAGTTCCAGACATTAGTCCAATCAATCTATATTCTGTTTTTTCCATATTCGTAAAAATACTTAATATCAATTGAAAAAGCGATATCAAAAAGCTATCTTTGGCCTGCAAAAATCAGTTTTTTACAAATTTTTTTTCATATGGATTTTAAACTTACCGAAGAACATATAATGATTCGCGATGCCGCTCGTGATTTTGCAAAAACAGAATTATTACCGGGCGTAATCGAAAGAGATGAAAAGCAGGAATTCCCTAGAGAACTTGTTAAGAAAATGGGGGAACTCGGGTTTTTAGGAATGATGGCTTCACCTGAATACGGCGGCGGCGGAATGGATACGATTTCATATGTGTTGGCGATGGAGGAACTTTCCAAAATAGATGCTTCAGCTTCAGTAATGGTTTCAGTGAATAATTCTCTGGTATGTTGGGGTCTGGATACTTTCGGTAACGAAGAACAGAAGAAGAAATATCTTTCTAAACTAACTACCGGTGAAAAACTGGGCGCTTTTTGTCTTTCTGAACCAGAGGCCGGAAGTGATGCCACTTCCCAAAGAACTACAGCAATAGACAAAGGAGACCATTATATACTTAACGGAACTAAAAACTGGATCACCAATGGTAGCTCTGCTGACTATTATTTAGTTATTGCTCAAACCGATAAGGAGAAAAAACATAAAGGAATTAATGCATTTATTATTGAAAAAGACTGGGAAGGTTTTGAAATAGGCCCTAAGGAACAAAAATTAGGAATTAGAGGAAGCGATACACATTCGTTGAATTTTAATGATGTAAAAGTACCTAAGGAGAATAGAATTGGGGAAGATGGCTTCGGTTTCAAATTTGCTATGAAAACCCTTTCCGGGGGAAGAATTGGAATTGCTGCACAAGCTTTAGGAATTGCTTCCGGGGCGTACGAACTTGCTAAAGATTACTCTAAACAACGAAAGGCTTTTGGCACAGAAATTTGCAATCATCAGGCGATCGCCTTTAAACTGGCAGATATGCGTACCTCTATTGAAGCTTCGAGACATATGGTTATGAAAGCTGCCTGGGACAAAGATCAGGGGCAAAATTATGATCTTTCCGGGGCTATGGCGAAGCTATATGCTTCTAAAACTGCCATGGATGTGACAGTTGAAGCCGTTCAGGTGCATGGAGGTAATGGATATGTAAAGGAATACCATGTGGAAAGACTGATGCGTGATGCCAAGATCACTCAAATTTATGAAGGGACTTCGGAAATTCAGAAAATCGTTATTTCAAGAAGTATCCTTAAAGATTAATTTTTTTAGAATTTGTATAAAGTAAAAGAGCAGCCAAACGGCTGCTCTTTCTTTTAAATTAAAATATAAACTTATTTCCTGGAAGATGAGATTACAGTTTTGGAAATCACTTCCCTATCTGTAACAATCCTTAATATATAGACCTGATTTGCTTTCATAGCGAAATCAATATTCAGCTCTTTAGTATCTCCTTTAGCCACTTTTTTATCGTGATAAGTTCTAAGGAGTCTGCCATTGAAATCATACACCTGAATTTCTATTTTGTTCGAATTGTACTCAAAGTCATATTGGATAGTTATCCTATCATTGAATGGTACGGGAGACGCATTAAAACTACCGGCAGTTGTACTGGTTTTATCTGGCTTTCCTTTCCCTGAATCTGCTTCCACTGGTGCACCACATTCTTCAACAGGGAATGGTTCTGACGTGGCTTTAGATCCATTCAAGTTACAACCGGCATTGTTTAGCTCGTCTAAGTAGCTTCCAGCAGAACCAGCGTTGTCAAAATTATCCTGTACGTATAATACTAAACCTGCTTCACTTGGAATCTCATAATCAACTCCCCCGTTACAAATATTTAGTAGCGCTGCCACAGATTGTCTACCTAAATTATAAACTCCTCCGCCACCTAAATTGAGTACTTCCAATAAGGTTTTCCCTTGTAATTCTTCAGGCACATAATGATCTTCTCCAATTCCAAAAACATCAGAATATAAGGTACACGTAGAATAACAAGCCCATCTATCTGTATGATTTTTCCAGTAACCTAAAGTACAGCCTTCGAATTCTTCACAGATTGGTTCTATTAAATTGACGGTAGTAATTCCGGAAAGGCAACCATCTAAACTTTTTGCCGCAACCGTATAATCACCTGGACCGTAACCAGTAAATCCACCGTCAACATATTCCATAAAATTTGAATCTGGAACTAAACTTATATCACTTGGAAATTCTGAACTAGGTATCACAGCAAATCTTAAACCTATTATTCTTGAAGTGATGATAATCGTTCCTTGCAAAGTTTCACAATCAGGATCTATTTTATCTGCAATTGGAGTCAATGGAACATCCCTTGGACCGGCAATTGAGAATTGAAGTGCATCAGATACACAACCAGCCTCATTTTCGGCAGTTAATTCGTAATCACCTTCCTCCAAATTCTCATAGTCTTCTATGATAATAAGTGCATCTCCTTCAATCCTAATTAAGAGAAAATCCAGGCCTTCTGTTGAAGAAGTAATTTTTATGGATCCGGTTTCTGCAAAACAATCTGCTTGTTTCAATTCAATTTCTGGTTTTGCTGGCACAGTATCAATGGTGATGGTAACCATAGAATCATCACTTGGACAAGTAGATGAATCATCTCCAGGACCTACTGTATATTTGAAAGTATAAACTCCAGAACTAACACCGGTAAAATCAAGGTTCTCCCCGGTTCCTACTGTCAGACCACTGCTCACCGCACTGGTCTCCGCCCAACTTCCTCCAGCATCAGGAGAATCCGTCAACAAAGAAAATAAGGTCACTGAGTTTTTGGTCTGGTCTCCTTCACAGAAACGATCGCTACCATCTACTCCGGCGTACGCATCATTATCTATGGTAATGGTTACAGTAGCATCATCATCAGGACAGGTCGAATTCGAATCAGCGGGACTTATCGTATACTTAAAGGTATAAACTCCTACACTGACTCCGGTAAAATCAAGATTCTCCCCGGTTCCTACTGTCAGGCCACTGCTCACCGCACTGGTCTCCGTCCAACTTCCTCCAGCATCAGGAGAATCCGTCAACAAAGAAAATAAGGTCACTGAGTTTTTGGTCTGGTCTCCTTCACAGAAACGATCGCTACCATCTACTCCGGCATAT
>NZ_JAPYPC010000007.1:0-12245 GCF_029937855.1 Christiangramia sp. | reverse complement strand
GTTTTTGGTCTGGTCTCCTTCACAGAAACGATCGCTACCATCTACTCCGGCATATGCAGCTTTATCTACTTTTGTTGTAACTTTACATTCTGTACTACCAAATTGTGATGTAATTTGCACCTGTACAGTATATTCTCCAGCACCACCTGGATTTACATTTACGCTATCTAAGGTTAAATCTTCATCTTCCGGAAAGGTAGCTCCTGAACTATTGGGGAATTCGGCATCATTTAAAATTGTCCAGGAATAGAAGTAAGTTACTCCAGGCAAGTTATCTGTCGTTGCTGTATATAATTGGGAACCAGTTCCAACACATAATCTCTGTGGACCATCAGGAGTACAGGATGGAGGCGGAACTACTGCACTCGCTTTTAATGACCTGTCTTGGTTACCCAAATTGTTAATACCTGTGGTTCCGTCAACATTGGTGCCCCAAGAAATTAGTCTCATATGATATGGTGAACCACTTATACCTCCAGCAGAAGCGATCAAACCATCATCAAAATCCCAATCTGCCCTACTTGCTATATGTCCGCCCCAGGCTAATAGAACTGGTTGTTTTGCATCAGGAGCAAATTCATTACCTACTATAAATCGTACTTTGATTTGCTGTGCTGTTTTATCATCATTCAAATCAGGTGCAGGACCATAACTAATATCAATAATATCTCCGTTCCATATTGACATATTAGCTCCTCCTGCCAGGCGAATGGTATTTTGTATCGTTTTAGGTTGTAAAACTCCATCCTTAACCGCAATCGAATAGGAATCATCAGGATAATTTGGTATCTCAAATTCATCATCTGGGGTAGCTGGATATGGCTCTTCAAAGACAGTTCCGAGGGTAGGATTTAATGCCTCCAGGTTTACGTGACCGAACGCAGCCTCATGGGGTTCCATGAAGTCGTAATTAGTGAGGAAATCCAGAGCATGTTTCTCTGTATGTTTCACATCATATTCGAGAACAATTGTCACCGTCATTCCTGGAGTCAAATTACTCATTTTGGCCCTATATGGCACTGAAAAACCTTCTGCCAAGTGAGCTTGTTCCGGTCCTAAATTACCATTCACCCATTCCCCCGGGATATTGGGACTGGAGACCTCTCCATTTCTAACCTGATCAAGGTCTACTGCAGGCTGAGTTTGTGTAAATACATAATTCGTTATTAAAAGAAAAATCAGTAACCAAAAGAGTTTTATATAATCTTTTTGGACCACGGAGTGGCAATTTCTCGTTTTAATGCCTTTACATGTAAAATTTTTCATAATAATTAATTTAATGGTTAGACCATAGCTTTGGTTAACCTAGAGAAGCAGACTGGGCAGTCATTGTCGGGGGCTTCAATTAATCTAATTACAAAAATGAGTAGGGTAGAAAAACCTGAACTAAAAATAGCCAGGGAAAATACCTTAACTAGGTATGCGGTCTAACGGGGGGAAGTGTTTTAGAAATCTAATTTTAATAGAAAAGCTAAATCAGAAAAGCAAGTATAGATTTTGAGGGAGTCTGAAAAAAAACTAAAATCAGGAAATTCGAATATTAAAAGGCTAATTCTAATAAAACGAAATAAAGTAATAGATTAATAATCAGGTGGTTAAATTTACTATTTTTTTAAATATATTAACTAGTCTTTGTTAAGAAATCCAAAAAATAAGGGAAAACCCTAGGTTACCATTTCGCAAAATATCGATTATTCATTTCTTAATTTTATTTCCATATTTTACCAATATCTTATTTAGAACCTTCGAAAATAAGAATTCCTAAAAACTTGATTTAAAGCGATCTAAAATTCTCTAATTTCCTTTAGTTTTATTTAACTTCCACAGAATAATTCAGAATGAACAGGTATGAAAATGAAAGAACAGGGACTCTACTCCCCTCTAAATGAGCGCGATAACTGCGGAGCAGGATTTATATGTAATTTAAATGGTGAAAGAACCAACAATATAATTCATAAGGCCATTGATATTCTGGTTCGACTTGAACATCGTGGTGCGGTAAGTGCCGATGGAAAAACCGGTGACGGTGCTGGAATACTGATTGAAGTTCCTCACGATTATTTCAAAAAGGTCTGTGAATTCGATTTACCAGAATTTAGATCTTATGCCGTTGGAATGGTATTTCTGCCAAAGAATAAGAACCAGGCATCTATATGCCGGGAAGCTTTTGAAAATGAAATAAATAATCAACAGCTTCAGGTCCTGGGCTGGAGAAAAGTTCCGGTAGATCATTCCTGTCTTGGGAAAATGGCCAGTAATGTAGAACCTGCGGTAGAACAGGTTTTTATAGGTAAACCCGAAGAATTAGAGGGCACTGCTTTTAATTCAAAATTATATTCAGCTAGAAAAATCGCAGAACATACCATCGAAAATTCAGGCCTGGCCCAAAGTGACTATTTCTATTTTTCAAGTCTTTCTACAAATACCATAATATATAAAGGCCTATTGATGCCGCAGGACATCAATATTTATTATAAAGATCTTAATGATCCTGATGTAATCACCAAATTGGCACTGGTACATCAAAGGTTTTCAACAAACACTTTCCCTACCTGGGATCTTGCGCAGCCTTTTCGATATATGTGCCATAATGGAGAAATTAATACTCTGCGGGGAAACCTTAGCAGAATGAAAGCAAGAGAGGAGCTCTTTGAGTCTGACGTATTCGGCAAGGATATGAAGAAAATCATACCAATAACCATGGAAGGAAAATCAGATTCTGCCTCTATGGATATGGCTTTGGAATTACTGCTGCAAACGGGAAGATCTTTACCAGAAGCGATTATGATGATGGTGCCGGAAGCATGGGAAAAGAATCCTTCCATGAAAGAGAATAAGAAAGCATTTTACGAATATAATGCCTGTATTATGGAACCCTGGGATGGTCCGGCTTCAATTCCGTTTACCGATGGAAATTATATAGGGGCACTTCTAGACAGAAATGGTTTAAGACCTTCAAGATATACGGTGACGAAAGATGGGTATGTGGTAATGTCTTCAGAAACGGGCGTCCTGGATATTGCTCCTGAGAATGTTCTCAAACATGGCAGACTGGAGCCGGGAAGAATGTTCCTGGTAGATATGATCGAAGGCCGTATTATTGAAGATGAAGAAGTAAAGAATAAGATTGTTTCTGAAAGACCTTATCAAAAATGGCTGGATGAGAATCTTCTGCCTTTAGCTGAAGTTCCCTATACTGGTAACCAAACTCCGGTAGAAGATATTCCATATATCACCAGACTGAAGCTTTTTGGCTACACCTATGAAGATATCACCACCATTATTTCACCTATGGCTTCAAAAGCAAAAGAAGCGATAGGTTCTATGGGAACAGATATTCCACTGGCGGTACTTTCAGATAAACCACAGCTTTTATTTAACTATTTCAAACAGCTTTTTGCCCAGGTCACCAATCCGCCGCTAGATGGAATTAGGGAAGAGATCGTGACAGATATTAGCCTCTCCATTGGAGAAGATCTAAATCTTTTTGATATCATTCCAGAACAAGCAAGAAAATTAAAGATTCAAAACCCTGTCATTTCCAATGAAGACCTGGATAAAATAAAATATATAGATACTCCCGGTTTTAAGGCTAAATCCATCTCTATCCTTTATGAAGCTGAAAAAGGAGTTAATGCGCTGGAAGACAGATTGGAAGAAATGATTTCTGAAATTAATGATGCCGTGGACGATGGCTGCAATGTCGTGATCCTTTCAGATAGAAATGTGAATCCAAAATTAGCTCCTATCCCTTCCCTTCTCGCCTGTTCTTTTGTTCACCATAGAGCAAAAGACTATAATAAAAGATCAAGCTTCGGGATAGTGATCGAATCTGCTGAACCAAGGGAACCACATCATTTCGCCGCACTTTTTGGATATGGTGCCAGTGCGATCAACCCTTATATGGTAAATGAAGTGATCTATGATTTGGTAGAAAGAAAAGAGATTGACGTACAGGATCCCGAAGTTGCCGTAGAGAATTTTAATGTTGCCATCGGAAAAGGAATCGTTAAGATCATGAACAAAATTGGTATTTCTACATTACTTTCCTATAGAGGTTCCCAAATCTTCGAAATATTAGGATTAAACAAGAAATTCGTCAACAAATATTTCTGTAATACGCCTACCAGAATTGAAGGAATCGGACTTTATGAAATAGAAAAAGAAATTCAAAAACGCTATCAACATGCGTTCTTTCCGCCGGAAACAGAAACCGATCTTGACCTTGAAATGGGCGGGGATTATCGCTGGAGAAGAAATGGGGAACGCCATGTTTTCAATCCTGCCAGTGTGGCAAAACTTCAACAGGCGGTAAAACAAAATAGCTATGAAACCTATACCGAATATTCCAAAATAATCAATGAGCAGAACGAAAATCTCATGACCTTAAGGGGAATGTTCAAGTTCAAGGAATTAAACCCTATTCCACTGGAAGAGGTAGAGCCATGGACCGAGATCGTAAAAAGGTTCAAAACCGGAGCTATGTCTTTTGGGTCTATTAGTAAGGAAGCACATGAGAACCTGGCTATTGCCATGAACCGAATTAAAGGTAAAAGTAATTCTGGTGAAGGTGGTGAGGATCCAGACCGTTTTCAGAAAGACATCAATGGTAACTGGAGAAACTCAGCCATTAAGCAGGTGGCTTCGGGAAGATTTGGGGTAAGTATAGATTATTTGACCAATGCCCGGGAAATACAGATTAAAATGGCCCAGGGAGCAAAACCCGGTGAGGGCGGACAGCTTCCTGGAGCAAAGGTGAATCCGGATATTGCAAAAACAAGAAATTCCACGCCCTATGTTGGATTGATCTCTCCGCCTCCACATCACGATATTTACTCTATTGAAGATCTGGCTCAGTTAATTTTCGACTTAAAAAATGCCAATCGCGAAGCTCGTATCAATGTGAAACTGGTTTCTAAAGTTGGGGTTGGCACTATTGCTGCCGGTGTTGCCAAAGCAAAAGCAGATGTTGTATTAATTTCAGGATACGACGGAGGTACCGGAGCGTCACCATTAACTTCCCTGAGACATGCCGGTCTCCCCTGGGAGTTAGGAATTGCTGAAGCACAACAAACACTGTTGCTGAACAACCTGAGAAGCAGGATCGTGGTAGAATGCGACGGTCAGTTAAAAACTGGACGTGACGTGGCTATCGCCTGTTTATTGGGTGCAGAAGAATTTGGGTTCTCCACAGCACCACTTGTGGCTACCGGATGTATTATGATGCGTGCGTGTCATTTAAATACCTGCCCCGTTGGTATCGCGACACAGGATCCTGAATTGCGAAAGAATTTTAAAGGCACTCCTGAAAATGTTATTAATTTCATGTATTTCATAGCTCAGGAATTAAGAGAGATCATGGCTCAGCTTGGTTTCAGAAATATGAATGAGATGGTAGGCCAATGTCAGAAGTTAGATATGAACAGGGCTATAAAACATTATAAAGCCCAGGGAATTGACCTTTCAAATATTCTACATAAACCGAATATTAAAGAGGGTGTACCCCTTGCTAACACAAAAAAACAACTTCATAATATCGAAGGAGTGCTTGATTTTGAAATCTTAAGACAGGCACACCCTGCGATTTACAGGAAAGAACCTGTTACGCTAAGCTACCCTATTAGTAATACCAATAGAACTACAGGAGCCATTATTAGTAATGAGATTTCCAAAATTCATGGTTCCATAGGATTACCAAAAAATACCCTTACCCTGAATTTCCATGGTTCGGCGGGACAAAGTTTCGGAGCATTTGCAGCAAAAGGTTTAAATCTAAATATAGAAGGAAATTCTAATGATTACTTCGGAAAAGGACTTTCCGGAGCAGTGCTTTCCATTAGAAAACCAAAAGCAGCCACATTTAAATCTAATGAAAATATCATTATAGGAAATGTTGCCTTGTATGGCGCCGTGAACGGTGAAGCCTATATCAACGGAATTGGTGGAGAACGTTTTTGCGTAAGGAATTCCGGGGCAAAAGCAGTTATTGAAGGGATAGGAGACCATGGTTGTGAATACATGACTGGAGGAGTTGCCGTGATCCTGGGGAAAGTAGGAAGGAATTTCGCCGCCGGAATGAGTGGTGGTATCGCCTATATTTTTGATCCTGAAAATAACTTGGACAGAAATAATTTCAATATGGAAATGATTGAACTCGAAGCGCCTTCCGAAGAAAATCTACAGGAACTGGAAGAGCTCATCGTAAATCATTATCAATATACCGAAAGTGAAGTTGCCAGGTCCATTTTAAATAATTGGGAAAAAGCTTCGAAAGGCTTTATAAAGATAATGCCTACAGAGTATAAGAAGGCACTACAAAAATTAGAAGACGAAAAGAGAAAAGAAGAGGAAGTAGATCTTAAAACAGCATAAAAATGGGTGAATTAAGAGGATTTTTAGAATACGATCGTATTGAAGAAGAAAATATACAACCCGCAGAAAGGGTAAAGAATTACAAGGAATTTCATAAAGAACTCCCTACAGAAGAGTTAAAAAAGCAAGGGGGCAGATGTATGGATTGTGGGATCCCATTTTGCCATAGTGGGTGCCCCGTGGGAAATCTCATTCCAGACTTTAATGATGCCATTTATAGAAATGAATGGCAAAAAGCCTTGAAGATATTACATGCAACGAATAATTTTCCTGAATTTACAGGTAGATTATGTCCTGCTCCCTGTGAATCGGCCTGCGTGTTAGGCATTATAGAACCTCCTGTGGCTATCGAAATGATTGAAAAATATATCGTGGAAAGAGGTTTTAAGGAGGGCTGGGTCAAACCGGAACCTCCTGCTAAGCGTACCGATAAAAAAATTGCCGTGGTTGGCTCTGGCCCCGCAGGTTTAGCTGCAGCCCAACAACTCAATAGAGCTGGCCATCATGTGACGGTTTTTGAAAGAGATTCCAAGATTGGCGGACTTCTGCGATATGGCATTCCAGATTTTAAAATGGAAAAGAAAGTGATAGACCGTCGTTTAGACCAGATGACGGCTGAAGGGATCCAATTTAAAACGAATACTGAAGTCGGTAAAAATTATTCAGTAGAAGAACTGAAAGCATTTGACGCTGTGGTATTATGTGGAGGAGCAACGGTTAGAAGAAATCTTCCAATTCCAGGTTCAGACGCTAAAGATGTAGTACAGGCAATGGATTTTCTTAAGCATAATAATGAAACTGTAGAAGGTTTACATGAACTGGAAGATAGATATAATGCAAAAAATAAGAACGTCATTGTAATTGGTGGTGGAGATACAGGTTCAGATTGCGTGGGGACATCGAACAGACATGGAGCTAAATCTGTGACGAATTTTGAAATTATGCCTCTTCCCTCGGAAAAAAGAACTTCGGAAAACCCCTGGCCTTATTGGCCTTTTACTTTAAAAACGAGTTCTTCTCATGAAGAAGGTGTAGAGCGTAATTGGAGTATTCAAACCAAGGAATTTATCAAAGATGATAATGGTAAGCTTAAAGCTTTAAAAACCGTACAGGTAGAATGGATTAAAAAGCCAGGAAAAAGACCAGAATTAAAAGAAGTACCTGGTACCGAAAAAGAATGGCCTTGTGATCTTGCATTATTGTCAATGGGCTTCACAGGACCGGAAAAAACTTTAAGTGAAAAACTTGGATTAGATTTAGACGAACGAACTAATATTAAGGGTGAAAAGGAATATAGGACCAATGTGAAGAATATTTTTGTGGCCGGCGATATGCGTAGGGGACAATCATTAATAGTTTGGGCAATTTCTGAAGGTAGGGAAGCTGCTCACAATGTGGATAAATTTTTAATGGGCAAATCAAAATTACCAATTAAGGGAGAAGGTGATCTTCCGACTCCATAAATGATGTTTTATATTATAGAAAAAGGATCTGATTTTATTAACCAGATCCTTTTTAGTTTAAAGATATTAACACTTAACTTTTATCATTCGAGGACTTCTCGACATCCTCAAAATATTGTTTTTGCAGCTGTAGAGTTTGATTATCTTCTTTTACAGCCTTCAAGGCCTTTACTATAGAATTTACAGCGTGATCTGTTACAAGTTTCCCCACTTCTTTGGTACCTGTTTCACCCTTCCCCGCATAATGATGAGGAAAAGAAGAATACCACCAGATACCTCTGTAAATATTAGGAATTTCAGTCAGCCGTTCCTCATCTGCTCCTGATTCATCTGTAGCCCTTTCTATTTTAACCAGATCAGGACGTAAATATATAAGTTCTGAAGTCTCTCTTTCTCCGGCATGCATATCTCCGGAAGCATCAGATTTTCTCATTTCAGACAGTCTCTTTTCATATTCCGGATCTGAACCTGGATCGAATAAATAAACAGCATAATCCCTCTGGCTTTCCATTTGATTTTGAATGAAATATCTTAGCATTGAAGGATTCCCCCCATGTGTATTGACGATCAATATTTTATTAAATCCATTCCGTGCTATTTCTTTACAGGTAGCTTCTAAAAGTTCCATGGTAAGATCGCTTGGAAGTGAAAATGTTCCCTGAATGTGTTTAGCTTCATTCACCTGTCCATAGTAATAATCGGGAAACACTACGGCGTATTCTATGTCTGTGGCTCTTTTTGCCCATTGCCTGGCTCTTATAAGATCTGAACCAATAGGTGCCTGCGGCCCATGTTTCTCCAATATTCCAATAGGGAGAATAATTGTTCGGTTGGATTTCTCAAGCGCCATTGGCCAGTCGCTTGCAGTTAACTCATCCCAGTGGGTTGGAATCTCCTGCGCAAATACTCCTGAAGTCAGAAGCAGAAAAAATATAATTTTTTTCATAACTATAATTGTTTAATCAAAATTTTTGGGTTATTAGGACTTTAATTTAAAAATAATTATATAAACTATTATAAGCTCAGGAAACACCATTTTTTTTATGATTATTATACTCATAAAAAAGACCTGTAGAAATAAATCTACAGGCCCTCAATTTTTAATCGGAGATATTATTTACAACCCTAAAAGTCCGGTAAATGAAATTTCCAGGTTCACCTGTGAATTTGCTTCCACCGTAAATCCATTTAAATTGAGATTACTTGCTGTATTTGCCTCTACCATTCCGTCAAATTCTAATTTTCCATCAGAATCTTCATCAGAATAAGAAGCAAAATGCAATTCATAATCACCTTCCTCTAAAAAGTGAATTTCAAACTCCCCGTTTGATTCGGAAACTATAGAACTGCTTACCGCATTCGTGAAATTTACACCTTCACTATTCGGATTACTCTCAGATTCTTCAAACGAACCAGCTGTATAAGCGTAAGCTACAACAACATCGGCATTTGCCTCGCTCGTATTATCCACATTCCCGGTAACAATTCCCGTATTAACCGTATTCACTGCTCTTATATTATTTTCCAGTTGCGATTCTGAAACAAAAGAATAACTATCTCCATCATTCTTTAAACTTTTACGTAGATCGAAATCAAGTACGATTTCATTTTGGCTTTGGTTGATAATTTCCGCCTGATCATTTACGTTGATCTCAAGGCTAGAACCTATTGCTATTTTCTCGTTTGCACTCGTCATTACATAATTTCCCGGGGCTTCGCCAGAAGCGTCTGTTTCAGAAAGGATAAGACTAATATCCGAAGTAGTGCCCGCTTCCAGATCAAGCTCTCCTAAAAGTTCAGTTCGTCCCTGCGTAAGACTACTTATCTCTATGGTGGTCTTATTAAAACCTTCAATGGCTTTTCCATTTACTTTTACTTCTGAAACGGTAATAAATACAGCTTCCACATTTGCCTGATCTATTGGAGAGTCAGTTAAATAAACCTGGGTAGAATTCATGCCTTCTGGCTCACCTCCATTATCCATAGAATCATCTTCTGAACAGGATGCAAATAATATTAAAGCTAATAAAACTGCTAATTTTTTTAGATTTTTATAAAGCATAATTAAAATAATTTAGTGTTAACGTTAGCTATTTTTGAACGTTAGTTAATATTCAATTTAATTCAGGTTAGTAAATTGAATTTTAAATTTTAAGATACCTATTCCTAAAACGCAAAAGTCTTTCCAGTATTTCTTAAAATTATTCTAAAAGTAAGATTTTACTTATATAAGCTTCTATCTCCCTTACAAACAGAGCATTAAAATATGGTTTAAAAGGAGAAAAATCTGTTGAAGAGAAATGATCAAGAGAAGGAAACAATTTTTGTAGAAAAAAGCCCCAGGATTGTACATTTCTACCCAACCTAAGGAAATTGATGAAAATGTAAGTATTAATACTTGTCAGTACCGCATAAAAAAACCCTTTATCTGTTGAGATAAAGGGTTTTCAAGAAGAAGGCGGCGACATACTCTCCCACAATACAGCAGTACCATCTGCGCTAACGGGCTTAACTACTCTGTTCGGGATGGGAAGAGGTGAGCCCCGTTGCTATAGCCACCTTAAAAGGTAAGTTATAAGCTTCGAGCTTAAAACTGTTCTAATTGCTTAGAACTAATATTGTTGACATACTTAAAGAAACAAAAAATAGGAAGAATAGGTAATGCATTATAAAATAAGCATTTGGCGGCTCTGAGGTTTTGCGGCCTCAGAGCCATCTCGCATCAAGCTTTACGGATGATTAGTACTACTCGGCTATGACATTACTGCCTTTACACCTGTAGCCTATCAACGTGGTAGTCTCCCACGGTCCTTTAAAGAAATCTCATCTTGTGGTGGGTTTCGCGCTTATATGCTTTCAGCGCTTATCCCTTCCGAACGTAGCTACTCTGCAGTGCTCCTGGCGGAACAACAGATACACCAGAGGTTCGTCCAATCCGGTCCTCTCGTACTAGGATCAGGTCCACTCAAATTTCTAACGCCCACTGTAGATAGAGACCGAACTGTCTCACGACGTTCTGAACCCAGCTCGCGTGCCACTTTAATGGGCGAACAGCCCAACCCTTGGGACCTTCTCCAGCCCCAGGATGTGACGAGCCGACATCGAGGTGCCAAACCCCCCCGTCGATGTGAGCTCTTGGGGGAGATCAGCCTGTTATCCCCGGCGTACCTTTTATCCTTTGAGCGATGGCCCTTCCATACGGAACCACCGGATCACTATGCTCTACTTTCGTACCTGATCGACCTGTATGTCTCTCAGTCAAGCTCCCTTATGCCATTGCACTCTACGCACGGTTACCAAGCGTGCTGAGGGAACCTTTAGAAGCCTCCGTTACTCTTTTGGAGGCGACCACCCCAGTCAAACTACCCACCAAGCACTGTCCTTCCTGCGGAAGTTAGGCTCTAAACAAGTAAAGGGTAGTATTTCAACAACGACTCCACCACACCTGGCGATGCAGCTTCAAAGTCTCCTACCTATCCTACACATCACTTGTTCAAAGTCAATACTAAGCTATAGTAAAGGTGCACGGGGTCTTTTCGTCCCACAGCGGGTAATCGGCATCTTCACCGATACTACAATTTCACCGAGCTCATGGCTGAGACAGTATCCAGATCGTTGCACCATTCGTGCAGGTCGGAACTTACCCGACAAGGAATTTCGCTACCTTAGGACCGTTATAGTTACGGCCGCCGTTTACTGGGGCTTCAGTTCAAAGCTTCGCCGAAGCTAACTTCTCCCCTTAACCTTCCAGCACCGGGCAGGTGTCAGGCCCTATACGTCATCTTTCGATTTAGCAGAGCCCTGTGTTTTTGATAAACAGTCGCCTGGATCTTTTCACTGCGGCCCCCCATAAGGGGGCGACCCTTCTCCCGAAGTTACGGGCCAATTTTGCCTAGTTCCTTAGCCATGAATCTCTCGAGCACCTTAGAATTCTCTTCCCAACTACCTGTGTCGGTTTAGGGTACGGGTTGCCTCCACTCGCTTTTCTTGGAAGTCGCTCCTCTGGATTATCACGCCGGCCGTAGCTTTTGTGTACTATCGGGGTGTTACCACTCCCTTCAACGTACTATTCCGTCAGTACGCACCAAATTTACGCCTCCGTCCGCTTTAACGTGGGGCAAGTAGCAGAATATTAACTGCTTGTCCATCGACTACCCCTTTCGGGTTCGCCTTAGGTCCCGACTAACCCTCAGCTGATTAGCATAGCTGAGGAAACCTTAGTCTTTCGGTGTGCAGGTTTCTCGCCTGCATTATCGTTACTTATGCCTACATTTTCTTTTGTAACCAATCCAGCGAGGCCTCACGACTCACCTTCATCTCTGTTACAATGCTCCCCTACCACTATAGTAAACTATAGTCCATAGCTTCGGTAGTATGTTTATGCCCGATTATTATCCATGCCGAACCGCT
>NZ_JAPYPC010000075.1 GCF_029937855.1 Christiangramia sp. | reverse complement strand
AACAACGGTTCCTATGAAAAGCAATAATCGCTTCTCTCAAATTTAATATTTTATTTTTTCTTATCTCATTATGATGATGATTTTGTAGTGTTGAATTGGTTGACAAGCCTTTTCACTCTGGGAGTTGCTTGTCAATAATTCAATACTTAATAACCTGCCCGGGCTCCTATTTGTGGTCAACTACTTTGAATCGCCACCTGCATCGCTATGATTCCGGTTATATAATCCTGTCCACTTGCTCATAAAAATGTGATCCAATATGGCCACCACCGTTGTTGTGTGATACAGGATAAGTTTGTCTAGGGCTTGGTCATTTATATTATTTTCATGCTATGACTCCTATTTCATAAGGAGTTTCTGTTTTTATAACTGCTAAAGTCCGACTCAGTAACTTATGAGCCACCTTGATAATGATCTTCTTACTATCCTTCCCTACATGCTTTCGATAATAGGCCTGCATGATGGGATCTGTTCGTACAGCCTGCCAAGAGGCTTCCACAAAATAAGATCGCATTAGGCGTTGTGCCCTGGGAGTCATCCCGGTGGTTCGAGAAGTAGTCCCACTCTGATAAATACCAGGAGCTATTCCTACATAGCCAGCCAAATGCTTCAAAGTATTAAATCTCCTAAGATCTCCAAGTTCTGCCAGAATCCCTGCTGCTACAATCCCTCCAATTCCAGGTACACTTTTTAGCAGGTAATAATCCTTTTTATAGTGCTTGCGCGCATAAGCTCTCAATTGATTAGAGATATGTCGAAATTCCTGGTCCAGAAATCGAAAACTTCGAAGCTTACTGGCAAGACTTTCTGTGGCCGTATCATGAGAGAATTCCTGATCCTCCAGCCAATTGCGAAAGGCGTGACTCCAATGATCGTTATCGAATTGCGCAGGAAGTTTCACACCAAAATACAAGAGTTGCATCTTAATCATACTTTTAATACGACGAAGATCTTTACTAAGACTATACCGTCTTCTAAATAAGCTTCGAAAACATTCTCGCTCTTCCCCAACAATTCCAATACTCTCCAGACGACCATCTTTGAGTTCCCGACTAATGAGTTGGGCATCGATACGATCGGTCTTAGTATACTGTTCTTTTCCCTTACGATGTATATCTGCTGGATTTACTACCAGAGACTGCCATCCGTAAGATTCAAACTCCCGGTGTGCAGCATAGCCAAAGCATCCTGCTTCGTAGGCAATACTAACCTGGTGATCTGGATAATGCTTCTGGACATATTTATAAAGAATCTCACAATGGGGCTCCATACTGAAGGATTTACCAGAAAAAAGATCAGTACTACAGTGAATCTTCCAGCTGGACTTGTGGATATCAAGGCCAATGAATAACTTTGGTAAGGCAGTAACTCGGGTTTCCATATCTTTAATGTTTATGGTGAATTTTAAAGATAACCGATTACTGCTTTTTCATTGATGCTCATCGCCAATAA
>NZ_JAPYPC010000033.1 GCF_029937855.1 Christiangramia sp. | reverse complement strand
ATTAAAAACCTTGATATTAGCTTTTAAGCTTATTATAGACGTTTATAAGGGAGTGAAGAATTTAGTGTATATCCATAGACCAGCAAAAAGAATTATTACACCTCCAAGCAACCAAATCCACCAGGGATAAACATATCTAACTGTAACTGATGTGGAACTATATCCCTCTTTCAATTCTTTTCTAACCTGAATACTATCCTGTTTGAATTGAGTTCTGTAATAGGATTGCCAGCTATTAGATATAGAATCAATATTTGTTCTTAGTAATATCCTACCGTCTTTAATTGAATATTCTGTATAGTTGTTTCCAGATCCTACTTTTCCGGTCTGGTTAGAATCGCAGGGAATCTCAGTTTCAAAATATACTGGTTTCGTTTTTTCAATAACTCGATCTTTGAAAACCGTATCGATCTGTGTTCTATAGACTTCAACAGTATCAATTCGTAGGGTTTCCTGCTTTTCAGAAACTTCTTTTTTAGATCTGCAGCTAATGATCAGAAATAAAATTAAGATGTAGCCTATATATTTCATAGCCTTACTTTTCTATACAGATAATAAGCTAATCCTGCAGCAATTAAAAAGGTTAATATAGTTCCGATAATCTTCCAGGTACTATATCCACCTTCAAAAGTCATAAATCCTAATCCAAAGAAGGATATGACAGCAATCCCAGCTGCTAAAAAAATAAGGAATGCGATAATTACAATTGTGTTTTTACTCATGGTTTCTAGTTTTTTATTATTAATATTATTTTTTCTTGGAATAATTACATCTAAAATTCCCGAGAAATACCAGCTAATAATTAGATATCCTCCTAATAACATTGCTCCAGTTACTATTAATACGATCCAGTACCACTCCATAATTTATTTATTATGCAATCCAACGGTATTTCGTAGGAATGCGGTTAAGTAATTTTTTCTTTATTTCCCATACTTGAATAACACCGTCTTTGTCGATATCAAATAAGGGATTCCATTTACCAACTTTTTCAGCTGGTAGGTTTCTAGCGTGTAATGTCCAGCCTAAAGGCTTTCCAATAGCAGCTGGGAAGAATACAGCCAAATAAACATCCTGAATAGTGTTCATTTTGCCTATAAATGGCAGTAGGGCCTTATATACATAATCAAGCTGTTCAATACCGTCCATTCGTCTAAGTGCGGCTCTTGTAGTTCCAGCTTCTTTTGCTCGATCTCTACCAAATTGAATCAAACCAGTATATCCAAGGCTATTAGTTATAGATGGACTAAATGTTCCTGCGGTTTCCAGTTCCATAACCAACATAAGCCAGTCTGGAACAATGAGAAGATTCTGAGAAACCTTTTGGACCTTATCTACAAAGTCCTGGACTGAACATTTAATAACGTCAGCTTTTAATTTGTGACCGAATAATATTTCATTTGCTGTTACCATGGCTTATTTTTCTAATCTATATTTTCATTTTTACCATCTGATGAATACAAGTGCCCAAAAATGTTATTATAAAGCTGATCTAAAAGCTCTACGTGTGCAGGAACATCTTTCATCATACTTTTCATCAGCGGTATCATGGACTTAATGGTAGCTTGGGTATTCTGATTAATACTCTTTTCTTTTTGAAGTTCTTCTTCTACTACTTTTAGTTCGCCTTCCACTCTTTCCAGACGTTCAGAAAGAGCTTCTATTTTTTTTGTTGTGGCAGATCTATTCTCTTTCCACCATTCAATTAGAGCTGGTATTATTTTACCAAAACCCAAAGCAGTCAATATTCCACCTGCATAAGTAATTACGGTTATCCATATATCTTGCTTGTTCATTCGGGGGCATTTTACACGCTTATAGCGTTAAGGTTCATTTTTCTTCAAAGGCTTCTTTATAGGAAATAATCCCTGTGAGATATATTCCTAATCCTGCGGTAAATTCAGTTAGTGTTACTTTATCTATATAGACAAAGAACAAACCGACTACCACATAAGCGATTAATAAGCCTATTTTAATTTCTTTGCTCATTGTATTAATTTTTGAGATGGAGTATTATTATTTGCTTCTATTTCAGATGATACGCTTATAATATTATCCCCACGGCCAAAGTCATTTTCTATCACCTTTACATTCGTGCAATCCTTGAAATAACATGATGTTTTACTTTGGCTTCCCGATATTAGCTCTATGTTGTTTTCAATTAGCACGTCATCCCAAGCCATCATAGTAATAGATGCGATAGGGCTTCCAAAGCTCCAAGGGTGTATTCTCACATTATTTCTAAAAACCAATCCCTTTCTCCTTGTTTTTAAAAGGGAATCGTAACTAGTTAGGGTAGCACCTCCCGTTTGATATCTATTGTCCTCAAACACGATGTTCTCCATGTAGCCCCTACCCACCATTGCGAATACTGTCTGCATGGTTTCTATAACGCAATTCCTGACGGTTACATTTACAATCGAATCAAACTCCCTGTCGTTTTCCCAATCGATCCCTGCTCTCCTTCCTAATTCGATAACAACACCATCAACAACTACGTTCTTGATGTTCTTTCCCGCTATCCCTTGTCTACCTAACCGCTTTAAATGTCCCCCTTTTATAAGGATGTCGGTACTAGGGTTCAAGTAATCACCTCCTAGATAAATACCATCACCAAAAACACCATCTACCTCTACATCTTCAAAAGTGATGTGATTGGAGCTCTCAACTGCAAAAGCGTGTTCCTGTTCTGCATAGGATAGGTAAGCAGGGGCAGGACCAAACGCACCGCTATCCCTTCCATAAACCCACCAATCAGGCGTGAAGTCAGGGTCTAAGCCTACCTTGTCACCTATTACTTTATTAGAACCTTCAATCTTTGTTTTGATGAATTTCAGGTGAGACGAGTTGGTTATATAGATGTGCCTACGTAATGAAAGGTCGTTTTTACCAACATTTCCAACATGGTCTATCCATGGTCTTTTAGTATAAAAAGAACCGCCCCTTATTTCTAAATAATGCCTGTCATGGAATTTTACAATCCCTTTATTGAGCCTTGAAATATTCTCCCCTTCTGTCCAGAATCTACCCTCTGGCATTTGTATCACATTATAATATCCCGGGCTTCCATCAGGAACCGCATCAATTTGATTTTGAAGTGATATTGTCTGATCTTCATTCACATCGGAATTAAGCGTAATATGATAAACTTCGCCAATAGAATCTTTTGGTATATCGGGAACTTCAGGAATTATTAAAGTATCCTTTGGGTTTTCAGGTATGGTATCAGCTGGTATTTCAATACCATCATCTGCTGGAATAGGATTAGGTATTTCATCAAACTGATTAATTCCAAACCAACCTGCAATAACCACAAATAGTCCTGTAAATATTTTTTTTATGGTAGATTTAAATCTTGGAAATACAAAATATGCGATTATACATATCGCTAGAACTATCCCTATTATAATTAAAATTGTTTTCATTATGTATGATTTATAAAGTTTCTACTATTGGAGAAATAAATTCAGCCTCAACGGCATTTTTAAATGCTCCGTTTATAATGATATGCTTCATCTCTTTTTCAAAAATGAACCAGTCCCCTTTGATATCTTGTACAGGGTTGAAATATTGATTTTTACCAAATGTTGTATTTCCAATAGCCTGCTTCTGCCCTAATGTTAATTTATACCCTTTCATTATTCTAGTATTGTTCTAAGTCCAGCGAATTCTCCCGACATACTTGATCCAGCAAACCAATAAGCGAGTTCATTTGTGGAATACAAACTAACCGAACTATCTGAACTATTGATTTCTGCTAATATTCCTAATTCTGCATTAGGTATTGCTGATGAGGCATAACTTTGAAGTTGCGTAGATCCGCCATATCTCCACGTGTATTCAGTAGACACTGCTCGATCCATACCATTGATAGTATTGACGAGTTGTTGGTTGGCATTTGGTCCTTGTCCATCCGCTGTATTAACATTTAATCTTATAAAAACAGTGTTCCCCCGGTTCGCTATAACGTTAGTCCTGTTGATGCCATCAAAAGCACCAAAAAAAGTGGTTGTCTCTTGATTATTAGTAGTAGGAAGACAATAAATACCTGCATTGTTCAATTGGTAATTCCAAGTTCCTACAGATGGGTTATAAGCTGAATTGATATAAGCATTCGTACCATTACCTTTCACTCCTGTTGTATTCCATGTAAGGCTTCCAAATCCAGATACTTGTGATACTCTTTTCCAATCAATTAATTTGAATGAAGGATCAGCACTTCCTTTAAATTTGAAGAAACAGTCCATTTTTGCCCATGCTCCATTTGCTTTTAAGTCAAGTACTTTTTGATTATTAGCATCACTTTCTGCGGTCGAAGGCAATGGAATTGCATTCGCGGAAGCATAATCTAATACAGCCTGATAGTCGGCATCGTATGCTGAAGGGGTAGCCCCAGTTACCGCCCAATTTCTAGTATTTACATCCTTTAGATCATTAAACTGTGTCAAACACCTACCTGCAGGTGCAGCCAGATTATTGGAGTAATCCAGTATTCCTCCATTTATACCCGAAGCGTGAATAGCTATAATTAAGTCGGCTAAATCCTCAGCTCCTAGCTGGCAATTAGGGAAACGAACCTCAGCGCAATCTAGCAAGCTAGGTGTTATTAACTTAGTTAAAGGTTGATTTTGCGCTCTTATACGTCCTGTAGTAGTACTAAATTTTATATTAACATAGGTCAAGTCTAAATAAGTTAGGTCGGCATCCCTCCCAAAACTTGCTGAAAAACCAGACGGCCAAGCGTATAGCTGATTAAAATCTTGTCCTTCAGGAACCCCGGCTATATATACAGAATATTCTTCATTACCCGTGTTTTCAGAAAGGTTAAAAGAAAAATCATGCTCAAAAGAATCTTGAGTATTAAAAAGTTTAGTTCCAAGTATAGAACCATCAGGTCTTCTTACCTGAACCTTCGTATGCCATTTTGGATAAAAAAGCCGAAACCTGTCGAAACCCCAATCTGCAGACGAACTGTTTGTTTTACAAAACAGCCTATACCTAAACCCTAATTCGCTATCTACAATTCCAATATTCATTATATAGGTTTCGTTTGTCCGTATAACCCAGCTACTGTTGGAGATTCAAACCTCATCCCAAAAAATCCATGTTGGGGGATTTGCTTTGTTTGAGACGAAACCACATTTACTGTCATTCCAGTATCACCAACAACCGTTACAAAATCAGCCTTGCTCTTAGCATCGATTACATCGTCGGCTGCAAATAAATTAGCCGGGATTAAGAAGTTTATCGCATTATTAAATACAAGAAACTTATCCTTATCTTCTGCTATTGCAGTATATTGAGTAGTATTTGTAATTACTTTTGGAGGTTTTTCGCCCGAAACATCACCTTCTAAAAGAACTTTTTTGTAAACCCCATCCCTAAAAAGTGAGAAATCAAAATTTTGATTACCCGTAATACCACTTACTGTAGGTACTAATCTAAAGCTGGCTAAATCTGATCTATACACAAGCTGCATATGTGTGTTCGCAGCGTTTCCAAAATCTTTAACCAACAACTCTACTTCCCCTTCTTTTCTATACCTCGCATCCAATGCTGCCTGCAATCCAATAACAGAGCTAATCGGTATTTTAGTAGCGTTTAATTTTGAATAGCTCGCCTCTAAAGACTTGTCCCCACCTTTGAACAGATAGTGTGCTATATTCCCGTCTGCATCCGCTGCAAGTACAATAATATCAC
Source organism: Christiangramia sp. (assembly GCF_029937855.1). Lineage (GTDB taxonomy): Bacteria > Bacteroidota > Bacteroidia > Flavobacteriales > Flavobacteriaceae > Christiangramia. Next base: position 36,235 of record NZ_JAPYPC010000033.1, on the reverse strand, counting down.
CTTGTTGAAAAGTGTAATTGGCATTATTGGTTGTAAAAGCAGATAAAGCATTCTCAGTAGCCTGAATTGTATCGGTAACAGCTAAATCTCCATATTGGCTTGAAACTATTTTCCCGTTGGAATCAAGTATCGCAACTCCGTTGGCAGCTCCTTTTTCAGTTAAGAGGATATAATCCCCAAATTTGGAGGTGTTACCGTCTATAAGATCTTTCAAAACACGTCCCTGATTTGCAGATAATGCTTTACCTATTTCGATGGAAACAAGATTATCTATTACCTCAATAAGAGTTGAAGTTTTAACCCAATCAGATCCTGTACCGGGTTCGGTATTTCTTCCGGTTACATTTACGTAATTCACATCATTATATGAACACGCATCTCCAATTCTAAAACGTTTCCTGGAAGACCAAAGAATGTTTTTATTCTGAATTTTGTTTTTGATCTGTGCCATCTTCAGGTTTAATTGATTCCGTTTCTTTTAAATATTTTTTATAGTTCTCGCTCCAGTCTCCCAGGTTCATTCTTTCCGCGACCTGTTCAAAGCTGGCCAGTGGAATATTCTTACCGGCTTCACCCAGCATGGCCCTTGCAGCATCTATTTCCTTTTTAGGATCTATATGTGGCATTCTGGAGCCTAAGAACCTTGAGGAAGCATACGCCTCCACTCCCAAATACTTCTTAGATTTTACCGCCTGTAAATAACCGGGGGCATCGATCTTGGATTTGATAATTTCCAGATGCAGCCATTCCTGATAAATGATCTGGTAGAAATCCTGTGTGTATTTATTGCGGTAAAAGAACATAAGATGCTCCCACGCACTTATAGCAGCCCTACTGGCTGAATAATTAGAATTATACATTTGAAGTGCCACTTCCGGCGGGATATCTACCGCTGCGGCCAGTGACTGAAATACCGCTTTCCAGAATTCCGGATAATTGATTTCCCCGGAAGATGAGGACGGACTTGTTAACTTAGAGCCTATAGGAAGGTTCACGGCCATCTTCCCGGTAGTACGGGTTATGTGATCTGCTTTTTTATCCCCTTCAGAATAAGGATCAAGTTCACCTCCGTTATTCCTGCCAAGGGATTTGGCCAGTCTTTGTGCCATTGGATTTTCGCCTGAGCTGTCCCTGGTATGTTCAATAGCATACGGGATTTTCGCCCGTTCTTCAGCAGAACCTACCGTAGCTTCGGTATAACGGTCCAGCTTATCTATTTTCTCTAAAATAGGGGCTAAGGCACCTATGCCCCGGTCATGATCTATGCGGTGCTTATCAAAATAAACCAGCCAGGCCATTTTGCGTTTTGTCTTTTCCCCATAAGCCGGGATCCTGACATATTCGCCTAACAGGCTTTTTTCAGTATATACCTTTACGAAATAAGCTACATGCCGTCCACGATCATCTTTTTCAATCCCGTTATTTATACTATTACCACGGGATTTAGCCTGCTTATGATGCTCATCTTCCAGGATTGGGGTTTGTACCTGCTGGCCATCTATAAGCTGTACATTCAATTCTGAATTTTCAACCCTGATAATTACCAGCACATCACCGCCTATAAATGAACTTTTAAGGGTGTCATTCCCCAGTTCATGCAGATTCTTTTCCCCTTTATAACAAACGCGCTTAGATTTGGCCCAAAGATTAAAACGTGCCTCTACATTCGCCTTAAAATCTTCAAGGTCATTATTAGCCCGAATAATTTTTTCACTCTCCAAAACCTTCAGTACCGGTTCCGATTGAAGCTTCAGGCCGGTACCAATTACCCACTTAAAGAATTTATTGGTAATGATCTTTACCACATCGCTTTTAAGATCGGCTTCATGAGACCTCAGCCTCAAACTGTGATAGTTAGGAATTACATTTTGAACCTCACCAAGTTCGTAAGGGGTTTTTTCACCATCAAAAACTGTGGTTCTTACCGGGTACATATTGGAATAATCCCGGCTTTCCCAGGTCATTTGTTTGGCTTTGGGCGGCCCTAATAAGAAATCTGATACTGTTTGTAAAAAACCCATACTTACCTTCTAAATGACCGGTTATCCCTTAACAGGAATGTTCTGCCGTTATAGCGATTCACATACATCTGCTTCATTCTTTCCAGTGCTTTTATACCGGAATCCACATCTCCAGGTGTCCTGTACCGGGTCCTGATCTTCATCTGCCCATCGTCCATCTGGTACTCTTCAATAGCAGTATTCTGTCCGGCTGCGTAATCTGCCAGGCTCAGGATCATGGCATCTATCAAAGCATCAATAGCAATGATCCTTGCCTCTAAGCTTTTCTTGGATTCAATGTATTGACGGGCTGTGCATTCCATACTTCAAATTTACCGGGAATGGCTGTAATTTTTTTCTAACCTATTTTACTATAAAACAGTATGTTATAATATTTTAATAAGTTATTAACTTAATTTTATCTTATCATTTTTGGCTGCACTTATATCGGTACTTATGGGTGTGGGTGTATAAGTACCACCCGCTGCAGTTATCCCGGTTGCGATCTTGGTAAGTTCTGCATTTATATCCTGATCCCTTACATCAAGTGCCTCTTTAAGCTTGTTGAAACGCACCGCAAAATCTAAATTTCCACCTATCTCAATGGTCTCATCATTCTTAAGCCAGATAAAAGAAGACAGCTCCCCGTTTTCCTTTAAGCTGAAAATCCTTTTTTCCCCAACTTTAGCGATTTGGGATTTATTGATATACCCCAAAATGATAGGCTCTCCATTTACACCGGTTTCGGCAAGTATCGCGGTCATATCCTTAATAGGATTAGAATCATCACCAAAGGGAGCCGATACCTTAGATGTTTTCGGGCCATACTGCAACACCTTCAGGATCCTTTTCCCATTTTCCAGTGTCCATTCTTTAACTTTCGCAAGGCTTATCATGAAAATATGTTTTTAGGCTGTTCCCCGGTGAAAGCTTCTGGTAACATTAGGGAAAGAACCATCTCATCACTATTATTCGTTTCTTTTACGACTACCGAACTTATCATAAAACGGGTATATTCAAATAGGAATATTTCATCATTCTTAACCTCAACAATGTCACCAGGTACCAGCTCTAAAACTTTGTTGGAGCTGATCGATACGGTGATATTCTTTAACTCTGCGGCAAGTTCGTTTTCCGCTGCAAGTTTTGTCGCGGTCTCAGTTCCTGAACTTAAAACCTGTACCGAAGGGCGGTAATCATTTACCAAGGGGTTACGGGTACTATCTACCGGGGAAATATTCCCGGAATCATCTGAAGGCTGCCTTAATACGGTGATCTTATCATGCAATCCCTGGCCCTGAACTCCAAGGTTCATTTCAATGCCGGTTTCCTTTTTAAACCGATGCTTTGGGGCTGACTTTGTGTTTGGCCTGAAATACAATAATTCCCCTTTTGGCGTATGAGATAGAACGATGTTTCGCTGACTGGCAATCTTAGCCAGATAATCCTTTATTTTTTCTGAAGGGCTTGCAACCGATTTTTCAAAGATCAAACCGGCATCTTTGGAGACCGCAGAATCTATCACTAATTTTAACTGGAAAGGAGATATAAGCCTTTCTGTAATATCCTGTAAGTTTCGGTTAAGCGATTCCAGCGGGTACTGATCATAGGCTATATTAGAATCCTCCAGCACACCGGGCAGAGAATAACCGGAAAGCTTCCACAGCTCCGGGCGGTCCTTAGAATTGAACGTATGGTTTACAATGGTACCTGTTAGCAGTAACTTATATTCATTGGTGAATATTTCCACCCGCGCATAAGACAAAGGTTTGAATACTTTTCTATGCAGGGGGTTTTCCGGGTTGTACCTTCCAACAAATGAAAATACCGATGCTACGCTATCAAGATTTAACGCATAGCTTACCTCATCAAAGAATTTTATAAAAGTACCGTTGATCTTAATTTTCATCTACTATGCAAAATATTTTATCTGTCTTCCCTTCTTTACTGAAAACAGCTCTTCATTTTTAATATTATTGATCTTTCGGAAACGCTCAAGGTTTTCATCGTTAATATCCAGCCCCAGGTACCGGTGCGTTAGAATGATGAGATTGGTAGCTTTTTCAGTATAAACAATACGTTCCTGTTTGGCTTCAAAGGCTAAGGTTTGAAGGCTTCCTATGGTATCTACTACCAGGTCATTCAGTGATAATTGTAAATTAACATCGGGGTTCCAGGTGTTTTCAATATCATACCGGCTCACCTGGGCGGCATCTAAAGTCTGTAAGTAGTTCCCGTGGACCTCAATAATAGCATTTACCACCTCATCTATGTCTGCACGGCTTATATAATCTAAAGCTACCGGATTTACCGCCGCTTCACATAAACAGGAAATAGCCGTTGCAGCCTGACTCTCGTACAGGAACTTATCACTTCTTTTTTCGGTATTTTCGAAAAGTGTCTGGATGCTGTTCTTTATAAAGTTCACTTTCCTTTTTACCGAAGCATCAAAACCTACAAAACTGGTAAATATGCCCTGCTGTTCCCTAATGGTAGCTTCCTGGGAACTTATAAGTTTATCTACAGATTTTACCGCAGTGTTGGCCGTATTCTCGTAATCTACCTTTTTGTCACCGGCCAGTTTGATAAGATCTGCTGCGATCTGGACAGTGGTCCTTTTGGTGGTAGCGATATCTGAAGTGGCTGGCTGAAATCCAAGATAGGTCTTAACAGCTTCTGAACGGACCAAAACAGATTTAGCCTGGATCCTGTCGGAAACTGAAATATCATCATCGGGATAATCTACGGAAATGCTTTCCCAGAATTCAACACTTATTTCAGTAATGTTATAATTTACATCATTGCGCTTTATGCTGATAGGCTGGCCGTTTATAATTCCATATATAGGATGTTCTATTTCCCATGCGCGCGAATCTTTGGAAGCATTTAAGAACGTCTTCACCTCATCCAGATGATCTTCACCCTGGAACCAGAATACCAAAGGATATTTACTGGATTGTGGTTTCTTTCGATCTACCAAAGTGCCTTCCAGATTTATAAAACTATACGCAGACGTATTGAATTCTATAGAAGATTCGCCCGGCTTCCATAGCGGCCTGAAAGTTTTACCGTCCCCGGTGGTGATCTTAAATATCCCGTTTTCTATTTTATCTTTCCAACTCATTTACGTAGTAATCTGTGAAATTGTTTTTCAGCGTTCTTCTTGTAGAAATTAAGCATCTGTTTACTGGCTAATTTCGCTGAAGGCTGCATAAAAGGTTTTTTGGTTACAGAAGATATTCTTGACTTTCTATACCTGTAAAGCGGGGTCAATTTGAACTTAATCTTTTTTGTCCTGATATTCTGCCTTACACTATCAATTTCAAATAAAGTTCCCTTTCCGCCCCGGTTGGTTATAAAATGTGAAGCTCCTAAACGGTTAGCAACCATTACCCTTGCAACCAGTCTACTTTTTCGGGTACCGCGGTTTCCACGTCCACGGATCCTGATTGTTTTCCCTAACCTGTCAAAACGGTGTTTCCTGCGTACCTTTTTATCATGGCTATTTGAAGTTCTGGACGTGTCCATGGGGATAAGCTTACGCCCCTGAATATTACCGCCGAATTCCTGCTTTTCCAGTCCTTCAGCAACCTTACTTCCTTTTCGGGAATTTATACCGGTAGTGGCTTTCATGCTTCGAAGGTCAAAACCTTTGGCTTTATCTACCGTGGAAAATGCCCTAAAGAAACTCTTTTGACGTGTGGTAAATTTTGACTTTGCCACTTTAGGTACCAGCGACTTTGTTTTAAAAGCAGTATCGTTCAACGTGCCGCGAACTGCCACCGGGAAAGCCGACCTGTGGAGCTTTTCCAGTTTCGCGGTGAGTTTAATTGCACCATCAGTATTTACATCAAAATTTGCCATGTTTTTTATTTAAAAAATCCAGTCTTTCCCGGTGCCAGTCTTACCATGATTTACAGGCAATGATTAGGTTAAAAAAATAAACCCCCTTACGACCTGAACTAACTTACGCATCACAGTGGCCTACATTAGCGACAACTAAGGATCTTTATCTCGTAAGGTTTTTATTCTGGAGCTTCAGTGAAATCTAAATAATAATCCTTCCCTTCTTTGAAAGCATTTTTAGCTTCACCTTTATCAATTTTTATATCTAAATTTCCTGAAGGTGTGTATTCAGAAAAACTTTCGTTTTCTTCACTTCCTGATGTAACTGCCATCATGTGAACAGTTTTAGATCCATCTTCATGTTTCTGGATATAATGGCAATTGAATTTTGCTCTTACTTTTTGTGACATAATTATATATTTAAGTTAATAACTTATTTAAACATTCCAATTTTTAGCAACTTCCCCATTCGTATAAAATACCTGCCCGTTGTAATTAAATATTATTCCCGCTACAGCATTATATTGTCCAAGTGAAGTGGAAGCTCCATTGCTTAAAGCATACCTTACCAGGCTTCCATCTGCAAAGGTTATCAGGTTCCCGTTCGAGATCACTGTATTTGTGGTCTTAAAATAACCCGGTTCCAGGCTTACCGACTGTGAAAATGTCAGCGAATCTGTAGCTGGATCGTACGCGAACTTATCCAGTTCAAAATCATTTGCAGATCGGTTGCTGGAATTGGTCATATAGATATATACCCCGTCCGTAAAAATATAGGGGCTGTTATCGGTGCCTTCAGTCATGGTAACACCGGTAACGGTGATCTCTTCAGCGGTATCAAGATCGGCCAAAGCGAATTGAAAGAACCTGTATTTTACCGCAGCGGTATCAAATGCCACACAAAACACGTGGGATTTTAAAACAAGAATCTCATTCACATATAGAGTGCTTACACTTGTTAACAGCCTGATGGACTGCTGTAAGTTCTTGATACTTGGCGTATCGGTTAAAATAGAACCTTCAGATTCATAATAGAGCGTATCGGTATTATTAAAAGCTAATGGATTTCCGAAAACAGGAAATACACCACCTGAAGTAACCGCCGTTGTAACCGCTGAAAAAGAATAGGCCCTAACCTCAGCCTGATCTATTACGATCAAAGCTTCATCTGAAGCATTAAAACCGGTGGGGGACTTAAAACTATATTCCGTTCCTGTAGAACCTTTAAAAGTGTAAGTCTGATTTTTATCGTAAGCCTCGCTCATTCGCGCGAATACCACGTACTTATCGGGTAAATTAGTGATATCCATGTTTATGATCCACTGGGTACCGGTCAAAGTGGTTACTTTCTCGATATCGTTCAGATCATTCACAAAATTTTTAAAAGCCTGTAAGATCTGGTAACCGGCCTGCTCTGAATCTTCTTGACCGCTGGGAGATATCCCGGAATCCTGAAGGATCTTATACATGTTCACCAAAACATCACCGTAAATTTCCCTTACTACAGGAGTTCCCGGTTCCGTTTCGGTCTCATTCTTTATATTTCCAAAAGGCCATTTTGAACTATCCGTATCCTGTGGAACAGGTAATTGATTTAATGTTTTCATAGCTGTATTACGTCTATATGAATTTTTAAATTATGAGCACCGGCACCGGTTTCTTCGGTGTATATATCTGCTTCCGTTTTACTGAAGGGTTTCCAAACAACAGGATGTATATCATTATCAATCTGAATATTCCCCTGGGATTGGACTGAAAGGTTCAGTTTATAGTCCAGGGAGTCCATAGCATTTTTAAATTGTACCCTTGTAATTTCACCGTTACTGGTTCTTTCAACAACCCTGGCAGATGTAATATCCCCACTCACCACAAAAGTTTGACCTACTGAAGTTCCATCGACCTCAACCCCCGAATAAGAACCTATATTTCTTAACCTGGAATTACCGATATTATTCAGTATTTCTTTATCTTCTTTACTTAATAGTCCGTTTTGTGTACCTGAAGCCAGGTAATTAATAGATTGAGTTCCATTTACCCTTTTCGAAAAAACCGCTTTATTGGATTTTGGAGTAGTCCCTGCGGTTTCTATATCCCCGGCATCCTCTTCTGCCTGGGTTGCTTTCTTTAGAAAATTGTAAAATTTTGCAATGGCATCAAAGCTGGTAAAATCGGCTAAACGGATAAAGGAAATATTATCTGCATTATTAATTACACGTACATATTCCCCTGCCTTAAAATCCCCTTCAAAAACAGCGGCTTTTGTACTGTTATCCAAGGTACCTTTTACCGTACTGGCCGTTGCAGGTTTATTCAAAGCAGCTTTACATATAAAGCTTTCCCCAGATTTTAATTTTCCTATTTTAATAGGGATATTCAATACATCACCTGTGGCAGTAAGGGACAGAATAAAGTCATTCTTAGATGCCAGGGCCATTAAAGCATCAATTAACTGGTAACCGTTGGTTTCATTATCCGGTAAGCCGTTGTATTTGATATCGTACAGGTGCATCAGTTTTGCCAGGGTCTGATGTATGTCCCCATACACAAACTCACTTACCGGTGTACCTCCGCCTGCGCCTGTATTATCTTTGATCCTGCCCTCCAGGTAACCGGGATCTGAAAGATCAATATTTTGTAAAACCTTTTTTGTACGTGCCATATTAGTTGTAATTGATAAATAAAAATGCAACTGTGTGGGCCGGTTTCAATTTTAAAACCAACTCCCTAAATTCTTTTTGCCTGTTTTCCGGAATGCTGGCCATCTGCCCTAATGTTTCCCCGCCGATAAAAAAAGTGGCCCAAAGATTAGCATCCCCAACGCCATAATTATCATTGCTTATCCTGTTTGCGATCACTTCAAAACCTGCGGAACCATGCTGAATACCTTCCCCGTGTTGGGTTTCTTCCCCGTGCTGAGTAGGTTCAAATCCCAAATCTATAATATCGTCCGGTTGTTTATAAACAAGCTCCCCGTTCTCCATAAATCCGTTCTCATGGATATACACCTGGAAACCGGCAATTTGTAACTGGTTCTGTATAAATAAAGGATGCTGCCTGTTCTTCTGGTTGGAAGGATAGGCCATTTTTCTTTTTATAGCTTGTTTCCGGGCTTCCAACGGGATTGGTGGGTTTACCGTTAATCCTAATCTATACTCCCATAGTTCGGCATCCTGTGCGGTGAAATTGCCATTATCCGGTATATTGGAATCCAATGTTAACCGGGATTCATTTACCAGCCTTAGAAATGAAACATTCAATCCTTCATGCAGCCTTTCAAAAACTCCATTTTCAGGAAGTACAAATGCACGGCCAGTGGGATATAGATCATCCACTAAATTCATAAATATATCGGTATAACTGAACTCTTCAGTCTGCGGATATTTATGAGGGGTTTTAGACCCGTGCGGGGTCTTATATCCAAATTGCGTACTATTTGCCGTTGTTTCGTACATTACAAATAATTTATATCCCTTAAATACGGAATGTCAGCACCTGAAAACTGATTTGCAGTCATTGGAACACCGTCCACTTTTACCACAAAATCTGTAAAGAAATTGGAGCTTTCCAAAACATCTGTCACCACGCTCTGAAGCCTGGCCGCATAGAGAATATCATTCTTATTCCTTAACAGGTCGGCACCGTCTATAAACGGGCGTACCGTTCGGATATATTCCCTGATATTGGTCTGAATACCATCCTGTATAGAAGTAGTATTTTCATTAAGCCCGGTTATGTCCACATCTACCGGTCTCAGAACAATCGGTAAAACTTCAAGTGCTGCCTGTATAGGACGGCGGCCCCGTTCAAATACCGGTTTACTTTCGTCCGGGTCCTGTTCAACAACCGCAGCGACCTCATCCAGTAAAGCCTGTGAAGGCGTTCCTAGTGTATCTGTAGAATCTTCTATAGTGGCTTCTACAAATACCTGTACCGTTCCTGCATTCGTGTTTTTTACATAAGGATATACCCTACGTACTCCCTGAGCATCTTTGGCCCAAATCATATAATCTGTCTTTGCCCCGCCCTGTGGTTCCAATTGTATAGCATCCAGAATAGCCTGCCTGTAATCTTCTACAGATTCCGGTGCTTTTGGCTGCGCAACAACCTCAGCAACTGTTACGGTCTTTTCCACACCAATTACCGGCTCTGTGATCGTAAGCTCATTACCTATCTCCAGGTCATATTCCACACCTCCCTTAAGGGAACGTATTTCAATAATATCATTGGTACCGGTCATGATATATTCCGCATCGGTAACAAATAACTGGCCGGGATTCTTTGCATCATCATTTGATTTAAAAGTCAGGCCGGAACGGATCACCGAACCATTCACACCGGTAAGCGAAATATTAAATACCCCCGCGGCTGCCGGGTTAGGATCCCGGTTTAAATAGATACGGCCAAACCTTTCCAGTTCCCCACCGTTTACGGCCAGATCTGCCGTATCTGGGAAAAGGTTATTCTGAATATCTGCCAGGTATAAATATGCCAGTTTGAACTGGGCAGCAGAAACCGCGGAAAAAGCAGCTAATACTTTCCGTAACTGATCGTCTGAAAGATTTAATTTAGATTTTAAATCTTTTGAAATCTGATCGTTTAACTGTTGTATGGTAGGTGTTGGGTTCATATTTGTTCTTCAATTACTATTTCCTGCTTTGCATTATTCCAGATAAACTGAAGTTCCCCCTGCTCATTATTATTTAATCCTGAAAGGTAAACGGTGACTTTCAGCCTGCTTTCCGAAAGGATGAAAACCTCAACATCCGTATTTACTATACCGTTTAAAACTTCCAGGTCTTTTTTCGCGGCGTTCTCAATTTCAATACGCCCGGAACTATTATAAACGGTTTCTCCCAACGCTCTTTCCAGATTGCTGTTAAACTGCTTTGCCGGTTGACCGTTAAACAGCAGGGAATTTGCCCAATAATCAAAACGCTGCTGATCTGGTAATTCATTGCCTTTGGTATTGGCTTGCAGGTTACCACCGAAAAAAGCAAGGTACACCTGGTTAAAAAGTATTTCAGTTAACACAAGGTCCCCGGAAATGATTTTCATTTCCCCGCCGGTACCGTTTTCGTATAGTAGGATATCCTTGCTCATTATCTACGTCCCTGTGTTGTTGTTACCAGTGGAAAATCAAAGTTCCCGGATTGTTCCACATCTTTTACATTATTGCCGGGGTCATTAAGGTTTACATCCAGCCTGCCACGTTGTACGGTTTCCCTGGTGATCTCTGAACTTGTTTGTGTAGTACTTGGAAGTACTCCGTTTCCATTATTATTAACATTCAAGTCGCCGGTTATATTTCCAATTTCTTCAAGTCCCATGGAAGCCAGTTTCCCAACTTTCCCCGGAAGCATGGACAGCAGTTTTAATAAGCCGGTAATGGGCATCAATAAATATTTCAAAACACTTTGCCCTATATCCATAAAGAAAGCTTTGAAATCGAACTCGCTAAAGAAATCTGTAACACCGCCCCAAAGTTTTGAAATCCATTTAGTGAACTGCTCCCATTTCTTACCAAACCAGTCTGTAATTGTGGACCAGTTTTTAATTATTAGAATAAGCCCTACAATTCCCGCTACAATAGCCAGAATAGGCCATAAACTTAAATTCATTGCCACACCAAAAGCGGTAGTGGCGGCTGTAGCGATCCAGGTCCATGCAGCACCGGCGGCCATAGCAACTTTATAAGCTCCCTGAGCTACGGTATTTCCTATTAAGGCACGTTTGTTCTTTTGAGTTATTGCGGTATTTATACCTAATACCACATTATAGGCTGCAGTCGCTATTTTAGTTCCCCAGACAATAGCTTTCAAAGCTACATACATCCCCACCAAAGCAACCCCGGAAACAACTACCATATCCATATTATCTGCAACAAAGAATAGTGTTTTTTGAAGGTAATCCAGACCGGAACCTGCGGTAGCCTGTTTTAAAATAACATTGGTAAACTCATCTTTAATATCTGCCAGACCCGTTTTAACCGTTTTACTGGCTGCATCAAATTCTTTATTTAAAGCGGTGTTTTTATTCCATTCGTCACTGGATTGCTTCAGCTTATCATTCAGTAAATCGAAATTGGTAGCTAATGGGACAATACCTTTTGAAACAGTCTCCCCGCTTAATCCAACATCACTAAGTGCCTTTGCTACACTACCACCTTCATTGCTTATCCTGTTCAATCCTTTGATGAACATGGTAAATGCTTTCTGAGGATCTTCTGCAAATGCTTTCTGAACTTCGCTGGAAGTCATTCCCATTACCTTACCGTAATTACGTAAGGTTTTACCGCCCTGTATGGTAGCCATTTCAATTCCACGAAATACTTTACCAACAGCGGTACCGGCTGCTTCAGGTCTAACATCCAAAGATTTTAAAGTAGTGGAAATTCCAAGTATTTCTTTTGCCTGAAGTTTGTATGCAGCGGTGGCACGGCCTACTTCACTTGCTACAGATAAAATTTCACTTTCGGTAGCGGCTGAAGAGTTACCTAAACCAACAATAGAAGCCCCAAACTGATCTATTACCCCTACACCTTCACCGGTTATATTTAATAACCTGGCTATGGAAGCGGCACCTTCTTCACCTGCGATATCTGAAGATTTTTCAAGCTTGGCCATAGTCTCTGAAAATATCAGGATATTCTTAGATCCTGTAACTCCTAACTGACCTGCGGCCTGTGCAACATCGGTAAGACTAGAAGCGGAAATTCCCCGCATTTCTTTGGATAGATCCAGAATGTCATCACTTAATGTATCCAGGTCTTTACCTACAATACCGGTAGTTTTAGAAACTCCTACCAGTCCCGTCTCATAATCTGTGACATCGTTAAAAGCATTGGTGAACATCGTTCCCAATGTGAGACCTAATGCCAATGCACCTAAACTTCCTAATTTTCTAAACGAACGGGATACTTTATGATCAAACCTGTCAATGTCCGCACCGGAATTCTTGGCAAACCTGGAAACTCCAGATGTCATTTGCTTCATAACAGCCGAGAACTTATCGCGAGCTGTAAAAACCGTGGGGACTTTAATTTCAGCGGCCATTGATAGATTTTATTTTTTATTCTTCATTTCCTCGATTACCTTTTCAAGATGGTAATACCAGTAGTAAATTCCATGATGATCTGCATCGTCCAGATACATCTCATCTATTGTTGACGGTGCCCAATGATATTCCTGTACGATACTTTTTATAGCGGCATCTATAGGAACATCAAATAGACACCTACTTAAAAAACCGAGCAAAGCTGATTAAGTATAACAAAATCTTCATTTTCCAATTGTTTGATATCGGTAATGCTCAATTTGGTGATGTAGGAAAGTAATTTAACTACATAAGTACCTCGCTGTTTTTCGAAATCAAGGCCGTCCATGATAAGGGTTTTATCAGCGGCCTTTACACGGGACCTGAAATTAACCTGTTTTACAACCAAATCAGGATTATCTGAATTTTCATACAGAGGATGTTCCAGTGTATATGTTGGGTGTAATTTATCGTCGAAAACGAGTAAACCGTCTTCTATGGCTTCCAGAACATCAACGTAATCTTCTCTAATTTTATCATCTGTCAACTGACCTCTTCTGAATTCCTTTGACTTATGTTTTTTAAGGAAGTTCTTCAGTTCTTTTAATGCCATTTCCGAAGAAACTGATTTTTGATCTTCCTGTTTTTTTGAATCTACTTTGCTCATTTTTTTGTTTTTAAAAAAGCCTTAGCCATACTATGCGCTAAGGCTTTTAATTAATAGATATTGGAGTAATTTTAATTTACAGGTTCAAGTTTACCTCCACCTGCAATTTTCATTGCTTTTTGCACGTTGTTGGTATCTGTTTGAAGGTCACCAACCACATTGCCTTTTCCCTGCCATATAGCACCGCTAATATGGGAAATGATCCAGGTACCTTCTTCAGAAGATTCTGCCAGAACCTCAATGTTCTTTTCGTTCTGGGTAAGATCTTCTAATATGGGGCCTTCCAGGCTCCAACGTACACGGTTCTTTTGCCAGATTGCCTGACCACCGCCCGTTACCTGGTTAGCATCATCGTTATTACGATAGCCGCCTTTATCCATGGTATAGGATTCGTTGGATTTAGTCTGGAATCTAAAGTCTCCAAGCGAGGGGTGCTTGCAAACTATTTCGGTTATATCTCCACCTAAAAATTTCATAATTATCTGTTTTTAAAGTTTAAAATCCGGCTTCAACATCCGTGCTTTCAATTCGTGCGATACCTGTTCTGCGATACCTGAAAGAAGTTTCAAACCTGTCCGGGTTTGCCGTGCTTCTTTGTACCTGAAGACTGGTCTTGCTAAATTCAGGATCATTCAATAATGCCCTGTTTGCAAGGTCTTCAAATAGCGTGGAAAGAACTGCTTTCCATTCTGCAGGTTTAATGGCCTTATCCACACCTGTTACCTGTCCGTCTGCAACCAGTACATGATCTTTTACAGAAACATTCTCGATCACCCTGTAAGTGAAGGAAACATTCCAGTCTAAGTTCAAATTACGGGCATACGCATACTGTAAAGGGCTTTCCCCTGCAGGGTGGTAAGTAGTAACGAAATCCTGTACCTTATAGGCCCCGTTGTCCAATATAACAGTGGAACATCCTTTCTTTACGAGAAAGTCCCGGTTATTGTACACAGACATATCGCCTATGTTCCCATTGTCCGGTACCGGCATATCGGGATAGGATTTGTTATTGATATCCAAATGAGGGTTATCCTGCATAATACGGGCGAAAACACGTACCGCATTGGCCGCTGCTTCCCATGGGAAAGCTTCAGATTTTGGGGCGGGGCAAAGAACGTTGGTTACCTGATCTACCCTTGCAGCCGCATCTGTGATCGCTGCCAAAGCATCTTTATCGTCTAAAGTGGAACCGAAATAAGCCATAAAGGGCATAAAGGTGGTGCCTTCATATCGACCTGTAGGATTTTCAGGATCCGGAATGCCATTGTATTGTTCCAACGTATCCAGGTGAGCGGTATAAGGATTAATTACAGAGGTGTACCACACATTATTAAAATGCCCTAAAGCACCTGCAAGATCTACCGCTCCTGCACCGGCGGTGATACTAGACTGGCTATAAGTTATTCCTGCTGGCTTGCTGCCTATGGAAATTCTTGTTTTAAGTTCTGAACTGGTAGCTCCGCTCCATTTGGTTGTAAGGGTTACAATGGTTGGAGTTAAAGGATCTACCGTAGCAGTTGCCGGGCTGGATAATACGGAATTCACCGCATCTGCCATTTTTTGTGCAATGGTTTCAGCACTATCACCTTTTACTACTGTAAAAGAGTATTCCTGAAAATCTACATTTCTACGGCCCGATATCACTAAAGAATGTGTGGCGTTCTCTGTAGCAGCCCCTGTTACGGTCCAGTCATGTGAAGTGGCACTTGCAGCTACATCTGAAACCTGCGGAATGATCACTGTGGGAATCCCGGCAATACCTTCAGAATTTGAAGGCCTTAAAATACGGGCTACCTGGTGAAGTGGGGAACCATATCCATATCTTTCACCTACTTCCTGGGCAGATGTAAATTCAAAAGGATCGGTGTCCAGATTAGCTTGATTTGCGGTGTTAGCCTCGCCCAACACAGCTACTATCTGCGCCAGGTTTGGTGTATTAGGCTCAAAGAAACCTTTCTTTATCTTATAACCGCTGGTTCGAGATCTTCTTTCCAGTCCAACGGCGGTTGAAATTGCTGTCATAATTTAATTGTTTTGTATTGGTAACCTTTTTCAGTTAAATCCAGTTTCACACCGGTTAAAGCTTCAGATAAAACAGGTCCTGTTTCCAGTTCCTGATCTTCAATCATTCTTACAGATAATGTAATGCGTCCCATGGTAGTGTAATTAGTATCTACATTTTCCGGGGAGCCTTTTTCTATACTTTCCACAGATACGTTACCGATAAAACCAGGAGCGAATCCAAGTGTTTTATATCCCGTATATGAAAGTATATAGCGTATCATCCCAAGGAACTTATTGCAGCGTACGTTAGAATCAAGATCGCCCGACCTATTTTCTGAAGATTTACCTGTAGAATACACATCTACATAATAGTTAACGTTCCCCTGAGATCTTTTCTGGTTGTCCTCATTATTATTGGTACCGCTGTATAAAACATTCACAAATATCTTTTCATGATCGTTAGGCGGGTCCATCCTTTCCAGGTAAACATCTACCGGCTCAGTGAAATTCTGTAAGGTCTTTTGATTGCTCAATTCCAGTTGAAGGATTGCCCCAATCTGCTGACCTACTTTTTCAAAGTTTTGTTCCGGTATGATATTTTCTATGATTGCTGCCAATCTCCAAGAATTAAAGTGATAAGTCCCAATGTTTCGTTAGGGAACTGCTCCCTGACTACGTATGATTTCACTATACCCGAACTGTCTTTAAAAGAAACCTTATGCTTGTAAAGATCTATTTCACCGTTGGCGTTCCTTACCGGGTAATCATTATCTAAAAGAACCTGTTCATCTACACACACATGCGCCTGTTTAGAACTCATTGGCATGCCATCTGTATCAAAACTTAAATGGTGTTTGGAGCCTAATCCAGTAGTTAAAAATGTCTTATCACCAGACGGGGTTGAGAGTGTTATGTCCACTTCAAACCCGCCTGAAGTGATAATTTTTTTTGCATCAGCCTTTGCGGCCTGTAAGATGCTGCCTGACATTTACTATTCGGATTTTTCTCCTTTCAGAACATCCTTAATCAAATCAGCCTTTACAGCCTGATCGTCATATTTAAGGTTGTGCTTATCAGCATAAGTTTTGATCTCTTTTATAGTGATCTCATCCAACTGATCTGCATCCAGTTCACCGGCTTCAAAAGCTTTGTCAAAAGCTTCTTTTTCGGCTTTCTTATCATCTTTAGCAGACTTTTTACCGTCCACAGGTTTGATGTAACCTCCTTTTACCAGCTCTTCAGCGTTCCCGTTTAACTGAGATTCGCTAACAACCTCACCGGAATTAGCCAGTTTGTTGTTCTTAAGAAGAATCTGTATAACTTTTACCTTGTATTTTTTCTGTGACATGATTTAGTTTTTTAGGTTACGCCAATACTTTCGCTGTCCAAACCCTGTCCACACTAAACGGTACCGCAAGTGAAGCAGAAAGGATTGCGAACATGTGAGCCGCAGCTTCAGGATCTACATAATTGTGAATGTAATACTCAGTAGCTACCGTCCTGATCCATTCAGGGAACTCAGCGTTCTGAGTATCTCTAATGATTGCAGGTACACCGGCATGAGCCTGTTTTCCTTTAAAGTCACGTGGTAAAAGAACCACGTTCTTTTCATCGATATATTCTGAATTGCTACCGTCTGCATTCTCGTAGTAATCATCATAGGTCCAGATATCGATATTACCGTTCTTAAGGGAAATACGGCCATGGAAATTAAGTCCTGTTACCTCTTCGAACATGGTAGTACCAATTTCCAACACCTTTATGTGACGGAAATCTGCAGATTCCTTTACTTTGGCATTGTTCAGGAAGGCTGCCACTACAGAAGCTCCCATAATACAATCGTAGCTACGTGAACCGGACTTCCCTTCCTGGCGAATGAACTTCACCCCTTCAGCAAGATCTGCAAAAGGATCGGTACCAGCATCTGCCCAGTAATTACCCACTCCAAGATCTACAATAGAAGAAGCTTTACGCTTGAAATCTATTGCATCCCCATTCTTCATGGTTACAATACCGGTTTGAAGTACCTGGGAACGCTGCAATTCTTTAGAACGATCTATCTTGTACCTCAAGGATTCCAATTTCTCATTGGCAGTATCCAGCATGCTACGGTATTCGTTCATACCCGGATTCATTCCCTGTCCGAAAGTCCTTTCATACACATCCAGTGCAGCAAGGTCAAATTTCTCCTTAAAGAATGGAGGAACGTAAATCTTTTCGGTGTCTTTTCCGAAGGTGTTCAGGTTTCCGGAAGTTCCGCGCTTCACATCAGCGGCAATTAAAGCCCTGTTTCTCTGAACCTCAATACTTACCTGTTTAGAGGTAGTAGTTGTAGAAGGAAACCAGGCTGAAAGCCCCAACTTTGGCGCAACGCTATCTGAGAATCTTCCAATGATCCTTTTGGTTATATTCTCCTTGTGTTGATTAAGTGTAATAGCCATCTTAGTTGTCGTATTTAGTGTTATCTACAGAACCTTCAAGCTGGAAGCCAAGGGCATGTAGAAAATCTTTTACTGTTTTACCTGATGTTGTAGTACCATCAGTAGGGAAAGTATCTATAGTAGTCGCTCCCGGAAGTTCCAGTTTCGTCTCATCTATAGCTCCGTCTATACCATAATGGATATCTGCCGTTTCATTAGCAGCCAATACGATATCTTCTTCGATAAAAACGATCCCTATGGTATCTACCAAAGTAAGATCTGCCCCTACCGGTACAAGTTCGTTTGCAGTAGTCCCCCTTTTAACCAGCGAACCTGCCTTTAATGTCAATTCAGCACCGGTGGTATTCTTAAAAACACCTGCCTGGTAGTGATTGTCGAACAAGAAAATATGTTCGCACCTTAGAAAATCTGCAGCGCTTTGGTTTCTTGTCGCGTCTCTTTGTGTGATCTTAGCCATTATTACGCGTTTTTAAGCATTTCGTCCAACTTCGAATTAAACTGATCAAGCTCAGACTTCTCACCTTCAGAACCTTTAGATTCTTCGGTTTTCACATCTGTTACTGATTCTGTTTCCATGTCTTTCACGTGTTGACGTGAAAAACTTTTAAGGATCAGCTCCTGCGTATCTGCAGAAGAGATCTCTTCACCGCTTTCAATACCGCTCTTGACTTTCTCAAGATCGGATTCAGCGTGTACCATCCAGGCTTTTGTCCTGCCTGCTTCGGATTTAACCCCAGCCTTAAAAATTGAATTATAAGTTTCGGGGTGATCCTGTTTTAACTGATCTACTGTCATAACATGATTATTTATTGAATTAATTCCCCTTCCTGCCGGGGTAGGCATTTTTATTTCCTGTTCTATCATTTGAACCACTTCGCCCATAGATTTGATACCGTCTATGAAAGTCCCAACCGCATCTTTAGCGAAAAGGGCCTTACCGGTATCGAAACCGGAAGCCTTTAAAGCCGGGCGGTTAGATTCTATAAGGTTTAAAAAACGTTCGTTGATAGGATTTAGAAGATTGTCGTATAGCAATTTGTAATTGTCCTCATTCAGCGCATCTTCAATCTCTTTATTCTTTTCGGTAGATCTGGAAGCATATAGCCTGATGTGTTTTTTACCTTCATGCTCTGAATTGGCCGCACGGCCTTCAAACTGCATCATGGTTCCGCACGATCCCACAAGGCTCATTTCAGATTCCGCATAAATGGCTTTACAGGCAGACATGATACCGTACATGGCAGAACATGCCATACCGCCTTTTTCAATGATCCCATAAACAGATTTAGATTTGCTAACCAGCGAGATAGTATCTGTCATGATCTCTACGCCTGCAGATGATCCTCCACCGCTGTCACCAACAACCAAAAAGGATTTAATCCTGTTATCATTGCTCATTTCCAGCATCATCGATCTCACCTGTCTCATTCCCATGCTGGAAGCACCTCCTGAAACGGTTATAGGCCCGTTAATGTTAATTAAGCCAATGCCGGTAAAATTATCTGTGTTCCTTAACTGGTAAGGGCGGGAAATAAGTTTGGAATCGTTAAAAACGAGATATGCCGGGGTGTTATACTGAACCTCCGGAATTTCCATGGTGGGGTGATTCTCTACGATAGACAACAGAGAAGGGAGCGTCTCCACATCCACATGCCATGGTGACACCCCGTAAATCTCTCTTGCTAAACCAAAATTCATTTATGAAAAACCTTTGAATCAAAAGTAAAGGGCTTATTTGTAATTTTTTTCTAACCTATTTTATTTAAAATCAAATAATTACAAATATTTAATAAGTTATTAACTTAATTTTAGAGAAGATTAAGCAATTAATTCAACAAATTCCGTCCAGGTAAGGTTGTGTTTGATGTTTTTATCGCTCTTTTTGAACATATCCATCAAAATATATGTTAACGCATGGTTGTATATCTTGACATCCCAAAAGTGGTTTTGCACCTGGGAGTTCCTTTTTTCCCATTTAAACCCTATTACCTGATCGTTCTTGATATCTTCTATACGGTGTTCACTTTCAAACTGTGAGAAATAACCGGCCATGGTATATTTCCCGTCCTGTGGTTGCGGGAAATTCATAAAACCAAACGGCATGTGATCATCATTCCCTTTCTGAAGTTTCATAAAAGAAGCGATCTCATCTTTCAACACATTCGATTCAAGAATGTACAAGAAGTTTTCCTGCCTGGACTGTCTTATGCGTGGAGAATCTTTCTGCATGGTTCTGTAATCCTTTTCAGCCTGGCCTTTAATTCCCACAATTAACAAATCATCATTGTTCATAATGAAATCGTTACACAGATTCGTGCAAAACCCCGTATCTACACCTGAGATCATAATGGTTTTTAGTTCGCCACTTTCACCGGGCCATTCTTTTTCCATCAAAAAACGAAGTTCGGGCCAAATGCTGTTTGGCATCCCGTGGCTGGCCGTCCATCGTTCCCGGGACATATCCTGCTCTTTTTCCCTTCGGGTCTTATCACGATCCCGTTTGAAAGTCCCTATACTTCCCTGATCTACGGAATAGGTAACCCCTGAAGTAGTATGCGCGACCACTTCCCAATCCATACGCACATCTTCATTGCCAGGTTCCATGATCCCGTTAAGGTCACAGGCCAGTGTAAGAAGTTCTATTTGTCCGTTGCCATCTTCATCACAGGTAATATCTGGCACCACACCGGGAAGATAAGACCTGGTATTCTTCATAAGTTCATTTACGCGGGGGCTTTCCCCGGTCTCCATCCACGTCTGGCCCAAGCGGATGTTCATAAAGGTTTTGAGCTTTTCAATATCCTTTTGCCCGTTGGAAGGATTGGCTTCCAGCCATTCGTACACAAGATCTATCCATGAGGTAAATCCCGGTGGGATAATAAGCGCATTCAGGTAATAACTGCGGTAGTATGGCCGTGCGGGTGTGGCTGTTGGAATCCATTGGCCATTTAAATTCAGCTTGTGCTTATCAGTCTCCATGATCTTACCGCCGCACTTCTGGCACTGATAGTGAACGGAAGTTTCATCTAACTTTCCATCTTCGAAAAGCTTATATTTTATCCCTGCAAATTCATTCTTACCTACTTCTATTCGCCATTCTACCGGGATATAGGTTTCACAATTAGGACATTCCCAGTGCCATTTACGCTGATCGCCCAGATCGTACACCGGTTCTATGTTGGAAGTCTGTTTTACCGCAGGGGTGGAGATATAGAATATCTTGGCCATGTTCCCAAAGGAAGTGGCACGGCCTTCCACCAGTTTACGAATAGAACCCTCATCTTTATCTTTGGTAGGGGCGGCTTCCCAATCATCTGCAAAAATATACTTAACCGAAAACTGCCGCATCTTATCGGCATTCTGGGTACCTTCCACAATGAGCTGTCCACCGGCAAATTCTTTAGAGAAATCGGTATTTCCCGTCCGCTGATTCTTTTTTCTTACCACATTTGGCCTTAACAGGTGTGACATTCCCGCATTCTGAATCATAGGATCCAGCCTGGTCCTTACAGAATTCTTTGCCAGTTCCTTATCCCCGGCCATAAACAGCACGTTATTTGGAGCTTCTGAAATAATATAGCAAAGGGAAG
The DNA here is from genome assembly GCF_029937855.1 of Christiangramia sp. Taxonomy (GTDB): domain Bacteria; phylum Bacteroidota; class Bacteroidia; order Flavobacteriales; family Flavobacteriaceae; genus Christiangramia. The sequence goes on along the minus strand of NZ_JAPYPC010000033.1, from coordinate 14,655 downwards.
GCAGGATAACCCCCATGGTCAAACCGCTTTGCGCACATTTCATCACCGAAACCATCTGAACCGGTGAATCTGGCGAAAGACAATCTATAATTTCCCGGCTGTACGGGGAAACCCCATAATCGAACGGCCCCTGGTACCGGGACATATCTGAAGTTAGATAGATATTATCTTCTACCCAGTGGGAAGGGACCTGCTTAACTGTTTTAAACTGGAATATCTTTTCATGGATATCGAAGTAGGTTTCTTCCAGGATGTTATCGGTTTCGGTCATTTTTTAAAATTCTTTTATTTCTTTTCCGCAACCAAAACAATAGGCTTTTTGAGTCTTTTGGTTTCTATTAACCATGGCAAAATTACACTGACAGTATTTAATTTTGTTAATTCCTTCAATGTGCATATCTGTTAAAGGTTCATCACAAACAGGGCAATCAGTAAGCTTTAAAAGATTGTTTCTATAAAAACTCCAATTCTGAACCATTTCTAATTCCTCATCCTGAAGTTCATCGTAAAGAATTTCATATTTCACCGGGATCCTGCCTTTGATATCATACAAAAACTCTCCAATCTTGCTAACAACATGATCTTTATTCTCATGAATAAAAGGAACTGCTTCAGGCCATAATTTTTTTAATAATAAATGGAACTTATAGCAACTACCTTTCAAGAATATATGCTCAATGTATTTATCTGAATTTCGTAAATGGTTTATGAAATCTAATACCGGAATCATTCTACTTGGTGAAACCGGAAAATCTTTTATTTGTTGCTTAGATGTATTTTTCATAATTCTGTGATTATATACCATTTCAATTCCGGGAAATCCGATTCAAATAATGCGATAGCATCTTCCCTGTTATCGGCTTCAAAAAGGATATTATCCCTGCAGGGTTTATCGCTTTTCGGGTTTTTATAAGTGAATCTAAAATCTGGCATAATAAGTTTATAACTTAATTTTCGAATCTTTTTTTAATTAACTCTCCGCAATCCTGGCATTTTTCAGCAACAATTTCTACACCACAAATAGCATTTAAAACAATTGTAGTTTGATTGTTGTGAGTACATTTTGTTTTGTCTTTCATAAAATTATTTCTTTTCGCCACGTCTGCGTGTCGCGGCATATTCAGCCATTAAACCTTTAATTTCTTCTTTAGATTTTTCTTCAGCTGCCCTTATGGCCCGTTCCAGTTCCTTACGCATACGGGTGATCATTTCTGCCAGGGAAGCCCGGTCACCTCCCAAGCGTTCATTGTAGATGGAAGCGATATTCTCTGAAGCAGATTCGAACGAGCGGAAAATACTCTGTATGTTTATCGTCTGGGTACGTTCCACAAGATCTATCGGCATCAGTTCCCCCTGCATTTTCTGAATTTTCAACCGGTGCAGCTCCGCTTCACGTTCCACCTTGAGCGTTTTGGCTTTCTTTTCCCGAAGAGCCAGGCCGGTAATGCTACCGGGATCTGATTCTGCCTCGGCACTTCTACGCGGAATATCTGATTTATGCTCAATTTCAGATTTCCTTACCCTGGGCGGCGGGGGAGCCGTTGCAACATTCCCTTCAGATGATAAACGGTTTTCCGTCACGTACATCTGGTTAGTTGGGTGAGACATGTCAATATACCCCTCTTTGTTTTTTATCAGTTTCTTCCTGGAAATATGACTTCGAACTGTCGAATACTTCAGATTGAAATTTGTTGCAAAATCTTTTGGGGAATAAAAACTCATTCGTGTCTCAATAATCGGCTGTGAATCAACATTTTTTAATCAATTGTTGCAAAATTCTGTTGCACTGTGTTGCAGTTTGTGTTGCAGTTTTTAAATCAGTGTTAAGCGTAAAAAAAACGGGGTGCGCAACGTATTGCATTACAGTGTTTTAGGTCTTACAGTACCTTAATATCCTTGGTATCTCACAAGCTCTTCTTCCTTGACCATGAGTATTGACTGCAGGTCTTTCAGCAGGGTCTCATCTATCTCAATCATTCCAGGCTTGTTGCTTCTGGTTCGGTATAGAAAGTGGCATATCCTATCGGCATCATATTTTTTTTCATTGATACATTCCAACTCTCTGCTCAGTCCCCTGATGTTTCGTACTGGCTGCTTACCGGCCTTCAATCTTCTGGCATCGCCTATCACAATGCAATTTGTAATATTTAATATGATTAGTGGCATATTGGATTTTTAAGTTAATAACTTAATTGTTAATTACGGAATGAACCGCCTTTGAACTGAATTATATTAAACATCTTGAATAACCTGTCATAGATATGCTCACCATACCGCTCACCAAACTCAGACATTGCATCTGGTACGTCCTCACTCGCATCCCCTTCCCTGAAATTACAGGTGATATAGGTTTTTAGCCCATTATCATATCGCTTTTCCAGTATGGCCCGTAATATCTCTTTCTTGCCGTAATTGGAAGCGGTGGCTTCTTTCTTAACATCATCGATATACAGCCCTTTGCACTTATACCGCTCATAGAACAGGAATTTATCACCTGGTGTTTCAAGGGTTTCATACTCAGTCACCACATCATGCGCATTTACGCTCTTATACCGCATTGGAAGCTCAAAGTGATTAAATAACCGGCTCAAAGCTCTCATAATCGTTGTCTTACCATTGCCATACGTGCCAATAACCAAAAGACCTTTGCTGAAAGAAGGCTTTAGCCTGCTCCTGCCTACCTGATTGACTAAATTAGAACTTTTGAAGAAATCAGGATTTTTTACAAAGTAATTAATAATTACTCCAATATTCGCAAGGGAATCATCTGTTTCTTTAAATTCCTCTCCTGTTTCGATCTTGTAAGCCAGTTTAAAATACCTCCAAACCAGCGGTTTAGTTATCAATACCGGTTTTTCATCTATTACCTCAGCAGGATTCTCTTTTTCAAAGTTTTTCATCACTTTTTCCTGATCTGTGGTCATGTAAGGCTGCTTTAGCAACCAGCCGTATTCCTTTTGAGTGATTTCACCCGCCTGTACTGTTTTTCGTTCTCTCATCGCTGATTAGATAATTGTTTTTTAGGTTTTCCGTTTATTTTTTTGGTCTTATCCCAGTTGGTATATAGCTTTTCCAACCTCATCTTGAGCAATTTTAAATTATCGTGCGTTATATCTTCTTTCGCCACGGCATATTCGAAATTTGTTTTAAATACCTCGTAATCCTGAATTTGCTTTTTCACCCGCATTTCAAAAGATTCGATCCAGGCAGGAGATTGTTTTTTTAAAACATTGTAAGCTTTATCTGAAATTGTTTCTTCCCCCACACCCCCTTCTTCACTATATATATCTTTATTTACATTTACATCTTCATCTATATATAGGTTAACCATTTGGTTAACCGTTTGGTTTAACACATGGTTATTTTTAAATTTTTCAATTTCTTCAATAGATAGATTATAAAGTTTGGATTTTAAAAGCTCAATCACTTTATCTGTGCAGGCTGGAAGCTTTTTCGCCATTTTGACAACTACTCCGATATTACTGCTTTTTGTGCGTTTTTCTTTAAAGGACTTTCGCTTGCTGATAACCTGTTCTGCAAACTCATTATACCAACTACCGTCTTCCTTTTGGTTAAACTTTTGCTTTACCACTTGTTTAACCATTTGGTTAAACAAATCATATTCAGATGGTAATACTCGGCAAATTCCTGCCATGGTATCAATATCATTTGGAATCGGCCCATTATCGAATTGATACAGTATCAAATCGAAATACCAGGCACGGAAAGCAGACTTCATTCCATTGGTAGCTGCTATCCATTTATCCATATAAACTAATGCTGCGGGGTCTTTACTCATCACCAGATATCATTACAGGCATTATAATTCCAGTTTGCTTGTCTATTCCCATTGAGGTTATTAGAATAGCTCTATTCTTACCATAAAATTGAAATTTGCAGCCGATATCAGATAATACCATTCCCTTTCTAAGTCGATTAAGTATATTCAAATTCATACCAATTTGGGAAACCTCAGCAGGTTCTGTTTTAGGAAATATAGTTTCCATATTATGGACAAAATTAAAATCAGCATCTCCAGATTCAGTATTGGCATAATTAAATAATACTTTATTCCCAAAAGAATCAGCACATCTTAAACCTTCCTCTGTAGCAGTGACGACCTCAAATTTTTGTTTTACCATTTGAAATACTCTCCTATGAATGGCTTTCCCGTTTAAGTTTTCGGGATTCAATACCTTATGATGATCTAAATGCTGCTTTATAAGAACATGTGCATCTGTTACCCATGCATAACCATCTTTAAAATATATATAATGCATGATTGGTCTTAAATCATTTGTTCCGGCAATCATGTGCAGATTTGTTTTGAAATTAAACTTTTCTTTACTCATGTGGTTTAGTTTTTAAGTTTATAACTTATTTTGGAAGCAGATATTTGGGTACTAATTCACCGGGGTAAGATGCGTAATCCGTACCCAAATAACAGCTGCTTTTTTACTTCTTTTCCGAATTAAAATAACACAGGTAGTAGTACATCTGTTTATCTTCATCCCAGCCTTTTTCTATAAACCTGTCGGCACTTTCAGGGTTGATAAAGTCCATTTTGATAGTGATATTCGTATCAAGCTCTATAAGGCTCTTAAATTTCTTCTGGCTGTCTTTTACTGCAGTATTGTTTATACCGAAAGTAGATAGATCTTCTACACCGTATTTTGGTCCGTTGGTTTGCTTATAGTTCTGGAATTCCGGTTTAAGATCTGGATTCCTTATAACCTCATCTAAGAAATTGTTTTCCTGGAACTCATCATTCTTTCCGAAGTAGTTTATGGCCCGGTTGGCAAACAGGATAGATTCTTTCTTATCTTCTGCAGGTTCTACAACATCCTTAGCGAATGCCTGTGTAAATTTCAGGTACTTCTTAGTGAAGTAAGTCTCATCTTCGAATTCCACCACACCCAGGAAGTTATCCAGCCAGTATTTAGTATCATAGCGGTTATTGTCTATAGACAGGATCTTATAACCTTCACTGGCGGCGGTGTTAAAGATGATCGCTCCCTTATCCAGTTTCCCAAGGTTAACACCCTGTTCTAATTTTGGAGCTAGCTTACGATCTTCTTTTACGAACTGAAGGAAATCCTGTTTGATCTCAGATTTGAAGATGCCAATGCCGTCCACACGCTCGTTATCTATAACAAGATCCTTGAGATAACAGATATACACCTCACCGGCTTTGATATGTGGATGTGAGGATTGCGAATAAAGATGAGTTGCAATTAATTCTGAAAACTGATTAAAAACATCTTCCGGGCGTCCTAAAAATTTTCGTGATAAATTGTATAGGTAATTATATTCCAGGTCGACTTCATGGTGAAATCTTAAGAAACTGGCTTCTTTTTGCCTGAAAGGCTTTAGGAAATATTCTTTGATGAGCGGCTGCACCTCATCGTCTAAAATAGTTTCTTCTTTTGCCAGGAATTTACCTTCTCCCCTGGAGGCGTTTCCTACCCTGTGAATGAATAGGTTTTCGATTGTGGTACCAAATAGGTTTAGCATAATGAATGAATATTTAATTAAATAAAATTGGTTTTAGATTTTTCTTTAAATAAAGTGGATGTTTAGGATCACCTTTGGAATTCTTTCCTAAACAAAAAAGAGTTTTTGATACAGGTGGGTTGTAATTAGGGAACTTCTTGGAAATTTTCTTTACAATAGAGTGATTTCCCCAGGCGCAAATAATTTTTTCAGATACAGAAGTGTATTGCTGTATGTATCTCCAATTATTTTGACCGATTGGGTCCGGAGCATTCAATAGATCTTTAGGGTTTGTAGCTCGGTAAGCAAACAAATTAACCACATAAATACCTCCATATTCCCAAGATTTCGCAAATCCAATACATCTCCTAATGGTTGGATCATCTTCGAAACTATCAGCTGTAGATGGATTTAACATGATAAAACATACCATAGGCTTTTTATCGTCCCATATTCTTCTGAGTAAATACCTGTATTTTCTACATTCTGAAATTATTGCTGATTTATCCATTTTTTAAAAAATATCGTTTAGCATGTATGGTATCTCGGGATTTGATTTTCCCTTCTTCTTCCAGTTCCTGTAAGAACGGATTGAGTTCGTTTAAATGAAAGCCGCAGTGACCTCCTGAAACCTCAGCTTTCTTTTCTATTAGAAATAAAAGCATGGCTTTGATATCGGTTTGTTCTTGATCTGATAGGCTCATTCTTCATCTAAAATGATTACTGTATCTCTGTTTAATTCCGGTCCGTCTGGATCTTCCATAAAAGGTATTTCACGGCTATGTACTGAGTTCAACAATCCATAAGCAAAATCACTTTTACGTTCTGCCAGGAATACTTCCATGTGGCTTGGATATTCTTGAAGCTTCTCTATTAGTTTTCTAACTATCATAGTTTTTTCTCTTTTGGGAATTCGTTAAATCTTCTTGCTATTTCAGTAGCTAATTGATAAGCATCATTCATTACTTTATCTGCACTTTCAAACCTATCTGCAGAATGAAGTTTTATTTTAGCAAAAGGGATATTCATATTAGCTTTAAAGCATAAATGAACTTCTTTATACTTGTTCTTTTGAACGGCAACCAATTCACCTTGTTTAGTATCAAAGGCTCCGTTTACAAAATTGAAATCGTGTCCTATTTCCATGATTAAAAGTTTTCGTTAGGGAATTTCTGTCTCAACAACCACTCAGGAGCGGTTAATTCTTCCTTTTCCTTATTAAATTCAACCTGTGATCTGGGAAACCATACTTTATCCCCTTCACAATCCAAATAATAGGATGATGCGTATTCCTTTATTAGCTTAGCTTGTATTGTTATCATAATTTTAAGTTATTAACTTACTTTTTGTTCAGGCTCAAACATATCAAACAATGTAGGAGCGTTTATTTTCTCATTAATCAATGTTACATAGAACAAGCCGTCTTTGTAATATTCGCTGTTCAGCTCTATCCCTATGGCTTTTCTTCCCATTCTTAATGCCTGGTAGGGAACACTCATCAAACCGCCAAAAGGATCCAGTACCATATCACCGGTATTGGTGAACCTGTTTATAAGCCTGTCGATAATATCTAATTGTAACGGACAGATATGTTTCTCTTTTTTGCTGGAAACCTGCTTGGCATTGAGTGTTTTGGTACGGGAAATATCATCCCAAACAAATTCATTATTGGAGCGGGGCGGGATCGTCATAAACTTTCGGCTTAGTTTCCCGGCCTTATCCAGTTCACTGCTTAGATCTTTATGGGTTTCAAAATCATATAGACCGTCTTTCTGGTATTTGTTCCATTGCCGTACTACTTCTTTCATTCTTTTTTTGGCGACCTCAGCAGGGATAATCCTGTTTCCGGAACTTCTCCAATACGCATGAGCATCTAACTGCCAAAGATCAACAGGATAGATCTCATGTGGTTCTAAATTCACCCCGTTACAGGTGGCGCAGGCTCCTTCTTCCACAAATACCACATCTTTACAGTCATTGCACCACATATCGGCATGGTTGCGGGCTTTCTTTACCGGTTCATCACTATAGCTGTTATTGCTATGCGTAGGGGCTTTTCTGAACAACAACACATATTCAGGCAATCCAACACCCATTTTATTAGCATCGCGGCATTGCTGTGAATGTCCTAAGCGATAGGTTTGGTTATTTTCGGCAACAACATCGGTGGTAACGGTTATCTTTCCCATAAGGTAAAAGCCATGCTTTACAAAATGCTGTACGGTTTCCCCGCTAAAATCTTCTATGGTAGTAAAGCTGGTACCGTTCTGGTAAGAGTAACGGATCCTGTCTTTTACATGTATAGCTGCCACGTGTCCCGGTTTTAACGATCTTAACAACTTTGGAGTTAGATACTCCATTTGCTTAAAGAATTCAGCATTGCCGTTATTATGGCCAAAATCATTATAGTTGCTGCTATACTCATAATGATCACCGAACGGGATAGAGGTCACAATAAGATCTACCGAATCTTTCGCTATATCATCCATAGCGATCACATTATCGTTATTGTACAGGGTAGCTTCCCCTATATACGTCTTATCACCGTTTTTAAATAATTGTCTTTCCATTTGGTCCCTTATTAAATCATCGTTTAGTCCGTATTTTTTAACCAGCTTGATCATTTCGCGCTGCAGTTCCTTATGCTGTTCCCATTTACGCATCAGGTTCTGGAAACGCTTATCTTCATTGCTGGTATAGAAGATGTGAAGCTCACACTGATGTTTCTGCCTGAAGCGGAAAACACGGTGTACCGACTGTATAAAGTCATTGAACTTATCATCTATTCCTACATAGGCCATTTTATGACATACGTGCTGAAAGTTACTTCCTGAACCGGCTATACATGGTTTTGTGGATAGGATCTGGTAACAACCATCTGAAAAATCGGAAAGCAGCCTTTCTTTTTCCTTATTGCTCTGACTTCCAAATACCGATCTTATATCGATAAACTCATCATTTTCAAAAGATTTTTCTATGGCCACACGTTCCGGTTCCAGGTGGTGCCATAATATCCATGTAGAATACCGGTTTTCTTCAGATTTGATTAATTCTACCGCTTTTTGCACCCGTAGGTCTATGGTTTCGCGTTTTTCTTTGGCAGATTCCTGAAGATCGCCTTTCTGCTCTTTTACCAGTACGATCTCACCACGTTTATTGACTATAACCTCATCTGAAATATTCTCTATGCGGTGTTCCACTATTTTAAGTTCCGGAAGGTCATAGCCTTCATCTGAAAATCCTAAATCTGAAGGTTTGGTAATAAAAACCGCCCAGGTAGATACCCATTGCCAGAATTCCTTTTTCTTATTTTCCAATAGTGTAAGGTCACCAGCCTTTGTGGGGTTTCTTTTAAAGAACCTGGTTAGTATATGTCCGCGGTCTGCTATTCCAAGGTATTCCGCATAGTTCAATATCTCAATCCATTCGTTAGGTGAGGGGGTTGCAGTCGCCACAAAGCGGTACGGTACCTTTTTAAAGTGGGTTAGTACATAATTGGTGGTTTCGGTCTTTAGGTTTCGTAATATGGAAGCCTCATCCATGGAAACACCTCCAAACTTCAGCGGATCTATATCACCTTTCCGAACCCTTTCGTAATTGGTCAAATAGACTTTAGGCTTATAATCAAAATTCCGGGGTTCCTGTTTGTCAAGTTCGGTGTGATACTTTTCAATAGCTTTTTCGTATGCTTCAGGATTCCCTTTAGATAAACGATCTACCGCATTGGATTCTGCGATTTGCACCGGCATATCGTCTGTATCGGTAATATACAGTGTTTCATATTTATCCTGGAAGAACTCTTTATTGTCCTTTTTGAATTCCCGCATCACATTAAGTGGCATACAGATAAGGAAAGGTTTTCCGGTCTTTTCAATTACCTGGTAAGCCAGTTCTAACTGCATGGCTGTTTTGGTAAGTCCGAAACTGGCAAATATAGCCCTTCTACCTCCTTTTAACGCCCATTGGGTGATAGACTCGGCATGCGGTAACAAATTACCAATAGGAGCTGCAGGTTCAAATCCGTACTTTTCGGAAATGATCACTTTATTCTTTAGAAATTCGGTGTAATCCATAAGTTAATAACTTAAAATGTTGTCAAGTAAAAAATCTACTTTTTCCTTTAAAGAATATTTTCTATCTACTGCATCTGGTATTGAATCTATATGATTGCTAAATTCATAATTAACAAAATCATTAAAAGAATCAGCATCAAGACCTTCAGAACCAGTCTCAGAAAACATATCCAATTCTTGAGCTATTTTCATACATTCAATATGATTTTTCCAAGTGTATATATCATCATACTTTAATACTGCATGATTATATAATTCACCTATAAGAATCTTTGAATTGCACCAATCACAAATATGTTCTTTTCTGGCTTTACGCTTACCTTGTGTTATAATATCTGGCATAACTTAATCTGTAAGTGAATGAAACATTCTTAAAAATTCATTTTCAGCTTCTTCAGGTGTCCAGTATTCCATATTAAAACCTTTATTAACAAAAGCTTCCCATTCCATATCCAGCAACATCCTGTCTGCTGCTTTCACCTCAGCTGGTAAGGGGATTGAAAAGCCATACTTTTTAGCAATCACTTCCATTAACCGGTTTTCAATGATCTTGTATTCCGGCATCATTCTCTTAAAGGGAGACGGCATATCGCCTATATAGGCTTCAGAAGCATCATGAAGTAAACCTGCAAGTTGATTTTCTATACAGTTTATAGACACCATAACAGAATGCTGGGCCACACTGTACATCTTTTCCAAATGACCGCCGAACCTTGGGGTAAGTGAAAGCGAATGAGCGATATCTTCTATACAGATAGATTCAGGGTCCAGTATCTTCAAATCAAATACTTTCCCGGTAAAGGTGCGTATGGAGTTTTCGGTGTAAATGTTGTTGTCTGTCATATCTCAGCTAATTCTGGGTTCATGTGGATGTTTCCAATTACTTCTATGGGATTTTTCAGCACATATACAAAGTGATGGAAGGTGCAGCTACGATGTTTTAACCAGAAACCTCCGTTTTTGAATTCTATCACATCGTTACGGCCTTTAGGGCATTTTATGATGTCCCCTGCAAATATTGCAACTCCATCACTGTCATATTCCCAAGCGAATAATTCAAAGGAGAACTGTAAACCTTTTTCACCATTAACCCATATTGTATTTACCAAGGAATAAGTTTCTGTACTTGAAACTATTTCTTCATCTATATCAGATTCAAAGAAATCTTTAGTGTACTTTTTATTCTTATGATCAAAAACTCGAAATGTTATTGTATTCATTATTTTATCGTTATTTTTCCTTTTGGTAGTTCAAATAAGTTCCTGCATTCGTACAGGGTTTCTATTAAATTTTCAATCGATTTCCGGTTCCTGAATACCATAACAAGTTCAGGATTGAAATCATCTGAAGTCTTATATTCAACCTCACCGGTTTTATTCTTTGGAACCTTCTTTAACATGAGGCTTTTGTAATCTTCACATTCAGCAACCAACATCTCCAGCTTGATATTTCCAAAGTCTATGACGTTGGTTTTTATATCTCCAAATTGTACGTTTTGATGGATCATAATTTATTCTTCTGAAATCCAAACCTCAGCTTTGTTATTACTTAAATCATGTTCTACATGAATTACATCACCAGAAACATCATTTATTTTTATAGTTCTTCCTTCTGGTGGTAATTCTATTGCAAGCATTTTAAACTTTGCAAATTCACCTCCATTATGACCTTCTTTTATAAATGATACTTTTACTTTAGTTAGTTTCATGATTATAATTTTGTTTAAATATATTTTTAATGGACTCTTAATTATTATGGGAATCCTCAACGGTTTTCAGTATCGGAACACTCTTTACATATTTGATATTTACCATCTTTGCTTGGCCCTCCATCGTTAAGGTCAAACCACTCCCCACAATTTTTGCAGGGAGTTGGCATTTCCATTTCTTCAAAATATAAACTCATATTATTTGAAATTTATTCTTTCGAATGTTTTACCATCGCTACACATGATGAAATAATCTGATTTCTTATATAATGGCCTGTAATTTGAACCTTTTTCAAAGATTACAAATCCATAAATATCATCAGGATGAGCCATAGGCTCCAATAAAGCCTTAAATTCTTTGGCGTTTTCTTCCTCAGTTTGCCAACTGAAAATCTTATCATAACTTTTACCTAAAACCTCATTTGATTCCTGACCTCTACTTGTAATTCTTCTTAAAATAAACATATCTGTATGTATTAATATATCGCCTACTCTGTGAGCTTTTCGGCTTCCGCTATATAAATTTTATTAGGAGCTAAATGATCGGCAAACTTTTGATTTTCATAATCAACAGCCGTTACTCCATCTGTATTTGGTCTTTTTTCCGATTTAATAGCATAATGTATCTGGCAACCCGCAATGATCACATGAGTATCTTCTGAACCTACCTTAGCATACCAATTGGCTGATCTGGCATTGGTCTTTACTCCTAAAATTTCATCACTAACAATTTCAACATCTCCCCATATTGCTCTATAGTCTTTTCCATCTGGAGCCGTAAACCAACTATCTGTAGTTATTAAATATTTACCTTTCATTTTTTATAATTTTATTCCTATTCCTATATACCCGGAAGCAATCACCTTTTTTAAATCACCCCTGTAGCGAGGTTCCAGCCTGGCAGATGCAAACAACAGATTGTTTAAATGATATTCCACCACACCGCTAAGGTTTACAGTAGGAGTTAAGAACTTGGCCCAGTCGTTACGCCGCCATACCAGACCGGCACCTGCCAGTATTCCAAATTGGAAATGCTTTTCAGTATTCCAGAACTTCCCGGCTTCAAAATAGCTGCTTTGGTACTGGATAGCCTTAAACTGTTCATAGGTGAAGCTTAAATTAAAACCTGCAGATCTTCTGCCTATGGTCAGTGTGAAATCCAGTGCAGGATCATTAACATCACTTCCAAATACTGCGTTTTTAGGATCCACCTCCGCACGAACAAAGATGAAATCATCATTTATCTGTCCGTATCCTGAAAAGCTTAGTAAGAGTATTAATAAATATTTCATTTGTAATTTTTTAAAGAAGCCCCGGTTACCAATTGAGTTTTAACCATTCTAAACAACCTAACCACCGGGGCATTCACCCTATTTCTAATTTTATATTGAACATACTTCCTTTCTTAATCTCATAATCACCTGCATCCTGCTGAATCTCTTTCATATTCATATTTTCTATCGCTTTTATAGCCATATTAAGCCGGTGAATTTCATTTACAAGTTTTAAAAGATTTCCCATGGTTGGCGGGCCATCAAAATTTGTATTTTTAGAAGGTATATCCTGCATAAATCCCATATACAAATCCCGCTGTCTTACCAGTCTTTTATATTTAGATTTGAAGGATGCCAAAACCTAATGTCCTATGGGCCGCATTTTCCAGGTTGCAGTTCCCCTGATGTAGTTCATGTTCTTAACAGTACCTGGGCGGTTCTCTGTGATAGTTTTAATGGTATATACCGAAACCTCATCTTTATTACCACCGCCCTTGATCTCGTCCCCTACATTAAGAGGTTTGTTTTTATCCAGGTACAGAGCTATTTCAAATTCACCCTTACGCTCTTTTGGGTTGGTAGGCCATAAAAGCAATTGGCATGCTTTAGAACCTGTATCAAATATGTTTTTCATGTTTTTAGTTTTTCGTAAATTCCTTTATTGCTGTTGATTGTTCGATAATTGATAACCTCATCTTCTAGCTGTTCCCTGAGCCTTCTTAAAATGGTGCCGTCCATGGTCATTTTATTCAAGATGTTTCGCACCGTTAAACAGTAAGTGAGGGAATTGAACTTTACCGGCATTTGCCTGAAAGCTTCCAGTGCCGCTTTTCTAACGGTAGCTGTCTTTACTTCTAATTCAAGTTGCTGTTCCATTGTACATCGTTTTTATCTTTACGGGCGTGGCATGAACGCCCTCTAAGGGTGATATTATCAACATCCCAGGCTAATTCAGTTTTACCTGATTCTTTACATTCCTTAACTGAAACATCATGAGAACAATCCACCGGTTTGCAATCATTTCTTTTACAGTCCTGGCAGAATATATAGCCGTATTTATCCAAACAATGCTGAAGCTTTTTTGCTTTTGCCTGTCTTACCCTTCGGTCAATTTGAGACTGGGTAACTTTGGATCCGTCTGAACACCTGTAAACTCCCATAACTTAAAATGGCAGATCGTCCTGATCTTCTTCATAGTTATCTACTGCAGAATCTGAAAACTGATCTGAAGTGTTAGTATCTGGTTCCCTGCGGCCCCACTGGATAGCATTTCCCAAAATTGGCATAGACTTTCGCTCTTCCTCACTCATGATTTCATAAAGTTCCTTTGGGATGTTCTGCTTTAACAGGTGGGTATCTTTACTGTCCCCGGTTTTATTCTTAAGCTCGATAGCGGTGATATCCAGGTACGTTCCCTTGTCACCTTCATACAGGTTATTTTCATCTACCGGTATTACGATACAGCGTGTTTTTTTACCGTTCTTTTTGGTCATTTCACGCTCTACGTGCTTCAGTTGTTTTAAATTCAGTTTGATGCTGATGTTTCCCATTTTATTTTATTTCAGGTTTGATAATTATTTAAAATTGAATAAGGTCTTTGAAACGTTCCACCCCGTAAGCATGGCTTTTTTCGAGAATAGGAAGTAGGTCTTTAGCTTTGATAGGATTTTCTTCCACTGTTTCACCGTCTTGTACAGTGTAAGCGATATTGTGTTTATCCATAAACTCCCTGCATCCAAAATCACAGGCACCGGTTACCGTTCTATAGTATTTCACCGTTAGCTCAGTATCTTCATATATAGGTTCATTCTGAAGTTTCTCAGCTACTATTTTGAATTGAACATCTGAAATAGCTTTCTTGACCGATCCACCATGAGCAAAGAATCCATCTTTTTCAGCGACAAAACATTCCGATTTCTTGAACCTGAAGCGATCATCAAAGCCATGGAAATTGAAACCACAATAAATTTGAATTCCTTTGGAAGCTCTTTTAGATCCAACTACGAATAATGAACCGTCCACTATTCTTGCTTCATAAACCTTCCCCTTCAATTCTACACTAGTCAATTGGTTTCCGTCAAACGCCCAGTCTCCAATATGAGTTACT
>NZ_JAPYPC010000032.1:17574-42316 GCF_029937855.1 Christiangramia sp. | reverse complement strand
AACAATAACAATCAAATAAAAAAAATTCTTGAAGCCGACTATCTCCGGTTATATTTATAACATAAATTTAAAGGGGGCAAGCCGTAGGAGTAATTCGCCGTACCTATAATTATCGGTATAATTTGGGCCTCCCCGACCTAAAATCGAAATTTTTTATTTCCCTCACCCGGAACTGTAAAAAAAAAGCAGTTCCGACCTCTCCAAAAGTAAAGGTGAAGCGGAAACCCGAGGCAGAGCCGTCGGAGAATTTAAAGATCAAAACTGGAAATTAATACAAAAAGATTGACTGGTGGGCATATCAAATAAAAAAGCCTCTCGTTGGGGAGAGGCTTTTAAGAAGAGCCGATGGAGGGACTCGAACCCACGACCTGCTGATTACAAATCAGCTGCTCTAGCCAGCTGAGCTACATCGGCAACTTATTTATTAAAGTGCGTTCAGTTTTTCTATCAAAGCTTTTGCTTTGGTTTCCAGATCTGCCTGAACTTCCTTAAAATGCTTTTGTTTATTCTCTACATCTCGACGATTGATCTTAGTGATCAATTCATCATATTCTTTAATAGCCTCATCCACAATTGCCTCAGATTTCTCCGGGTTTTCTTTTGGATTGGCCATTTGGTGAATATAGGCAGCATCAATGATGTCTCCCATTACATAATTCACATCTTTTTTAAGTAACCTTTTACTTGCCATTATCAATAAATTTCGGCTGCGAATTTAAACTATTTTTCGAAACGAAAATAGATTTCGATAAAATTTAATTTTGACACTTTTTCAATATCGCTATAGCTTCGGGCATATGTCTTTTAGCATTCATACTGTTGAATTTATGAAGTAGCTTCCCCTGTTTATCAAATACAAAAGTTTCCCTACCTGGTAAAAGTCCGAGGAGACTAGGTTTTACTCCAAATGCCTCCCGGGCACGCTTATTCCTATCTGAAAGAAATATATACGGCAGCTTAAATGTATCGGCAAATTTAAAATGAGATTTAGCAGAATCGCTACTAATTCCAATAACTTCCGCGCCCAATTCCTGAAATTCTTCATAATGATCCCTAAAACTACAAGCCTCCTTCGTACAGCCGGGAGTAAAATTCTTTGGATAGAAATAAACCACAAAGGCCTTCTTTCCTATTAAATCTTCAAACCTGAAAATTTCAGCATTTTGATCTTTTAATTCCAGCTTTGGAACTTTATCCCCAACGTGCATCATTCTCCTTTATAGCTTACGAAATTCCTCGGGGTTTCATATAATGTTACTTCAAGATCATGACCATCCTGGATTTTATTTCGAAGTTTATTCCAGATTACCACCGCTATATTTTCAGCTGTTGGAATAAGGTCTTTAAACTCCGGCACTTCCACGTTCAGGTTCTTATGGTCCAATGCTTCTTCCACTTCAGCATATATAAGTTCCTTTAATATCTTAAGATCCATTACAAATCCTGTCTTAGGATCTGGTTCACCGGTGACTGAAACAATGAGTTCGTAATTATGACCGTGGTAATGCGGATTACTGCATTTTCCAAAAACTTCAAAATTGCGGTCGTCATCCCATTCTTTGCGAAAAAGACGGTGCGCCGCGTTAAAATGAGCTTTTCTGTGTACGGTGATTCTCATTGCTGGATGTGTGAATAATATTTATCAAAAATGATCTTAAACCATTCAGTATAAATATGTGGATTTTTCTCCATATCCACCTGCAGGTCTTCTAAAGTGACCCATTTCCAGGCCGCCACTTCATCAGGATTGAGATTTGGCTTACCTTCAAAATTACCTACCAGGATATGATCAAATTCATGTTCAGTAAGACCATTATCGAAAGGAGCTTTGTAAATAAAAGAGATCGTATCTTTAAGTTGGGTTGAAAAACCCATTTCTTCCTGAAGCCGACGCTTCCCTGCATCGATATTCGATTCTCCTTCGCGTTGGTGACTGCAACAGGTATTCGTCCATAAACCTGGAGAATGATACTTTGAAAGTGCCCGTTGCTGGATCATCAACTCATTTTTATCATTAAAAACGAACACAGAAAATGCCCTGTGAAGCAAAGCTTTTTCATGAGCTTCAATCTTTTCCATGAGCCCGATTTGTTCGTCTTTATCGTTGACTAAAATTACTTTTTCCTCTGCCATTTTTTTTATTGAAGCCCAAATGTACAAAAACGGGCATTTTTATCATAAGGAAGCTGATTAAGCAATTCCTAAAGTTTTAGATTTCCGGAATAGATAGCACAATTAATAGAAAGAATAAATTCAGATCTCCTGTTCTTTTCATGAGCAGCTTCAGCACAGGAAATTCCATTTCTACAATTATTCACAAGTTCTGTTTCCCCATATCCCCGTCCTGAAATTCTCGCTTCATCTACCCCTGCATCAATTAAATAACCCTTTGTCACCTTTACCCGGTTCTGGGAAAGCACCAAATTATAAGCATCTTCAGCCCTACTATCGGTATGAGATCTAATGTCTATAAGAAGTTCAGGATATTCTATCATATAAGCTGCAATTTCATCGAGTTGTTCTTCAGCTTCAGGTTTTATTTCAGCTTTATCCAGATCAAAGAGGATAGGATTTAAATTTAATGTTTTTGCCAGGTCATCCCCTACTCTGGCCGCAAAAATCTTATCCCCTTTTAAATTTTGAAATTGAATTATATTCTCTTTCCGCTTAACTTCCGCAGCATAAAAACTCCAGTTAAAAAAAGCGCGGATAGCCGCAATATTATAAGGCTCATCCCCCGAAAAATCATGTGATACCTGATACAACACCAGGCCATTGCGGGGATCATCAAATGCATTTCCATAGACCATAATACAACCGGGGCCATTAGATAAAGATGGGACATCTGGCGCAGAGGGATCTATTATAATCTTTTTGGTCCCTTTGCGCCATACATTCGCTTTCTTGGGATAGAGTATTCGTTCAGAACCATTTATATAAGCTTTATCACTCTCACCTAGATATTGCGACACCGGATCTGCAGGGAATTGATGTGCATAAGGTGGCGTGGCAAAACGGTGCTCATAATAAGGAATTAAACCGGTTGTTCTTGCACCGGCACTTCCTTCTGAAAGGAAATTTAACTGAATTATTTCCTCTTTAGCCCCGGATTTGACTGTACCATAAATATTCTCCAGTTGACTGCCGGCATGGCATCCAGCCCAAATAGCTCCTTTATAAATTTTATTCCAGAAATAAAGGTTTTTATGCGTTTCAAATTTTGGCTCTGCGTGCGGCATTACAAAAATATCGTCACAAATCCCCAATTCGTCTGGCATCTTCCATCGTTTAGAACTGTATCCGCCATGAGCAGTCGCTGGAATTCCGGCAGCTTTAAAAAAAGCCAGGGCAATGCTTCCATTTTGTTTATCTAAGGTCCATTTTGGAGCCAAAGACAAATTTGAGAAAACAGGTAAAGAAACATCTTCTTCCAAATAAGCTCCCAGCACACCTCTTTTTTCCCAGTTCTGAATTGTATTTTGTAAGTCTTCGGTGATATAGGAAACAGGTATCACAAAGGAGCCAGACCTAAAATCCTGATTTTCCAGGCTAAAATCTATTCCATCTTTATTTTTTTCAGGATTGATCACCCATTTAATTTCCACCGGGTAAGTAGATAAAATTTCATATAGCAGGCCATAAGGTTTTAATGCATTGGCCTTTGTTTGAGGAGTGACACCAAGATTGATTGCGTACGAACCCTTTGCTATTACTTCCGAAGAATTTTGAGAATAGAAAAGATTGCTGAAAAACAAATTGACAGCAAGAATAAATAACAACCGTTTTTGCGAGCTAAAAACCATAATTTCTAACAGAATAGGCTCAAATATTCATAGAATTATTATTCAACCTCTAAAGTTACTATTAAATGGCTTAAAAGAGATTCTTTCCGGTTAAAAAGCATAGTTTATAAAAAAGGAATTTCATGAAAATAATAGTATTTTTGCGGCTTCAATAACTGCAGGAATGAAGCATTATCAGAAAGAGATAAATAAAAGAAGGACATTTGGTATTATTTCCCACCCAGATGCGGGTAAAACCACCCTAACGGAAAAGCTTTTACTTTTTGGAGGTGCAATCCAGGAAGCTGGTGCGGTAAAGTCAAACAAGATTAAAAAAGGCGCTACCAGTGACTTTATGGAAATTGAACGCCAGAGAGGAATTTCTGTGGCGACTTCTGTCCTTGCTTTTGAATATCGTGACATAAAGATCAATATCCTGGACACGCCTGGTCACAAGGATTTTGCTGAAGATACTTTTAGAACACTTACCGCTGTAGATAGCGTAATAGTTGTTATTGATGTCGCTAAGGGTGTGGAAGAACAAACTGAAAAACTGGTAGAAGTTTGCAGGATGCGCAACATCCCAATGATTGTTTTCATTAATAAATTAGACCGGGAAGGGAAAGATGCTTTTGAATTACTGGATGAAATTGAACAAAAATTAAATCTTACCGTGACTCCTTTAAGTTTTCCCATAGGGATGGGATACGATTTTAAAGGAATCTATAACATCTGGGAGAAAAATGTAAACCTTTTCACAGGTGACCCGAGAAAAGATATCGAGGAAACAGTAGAAATCAGTGATCTAAAATCTGAAGAACTAGATCAATTGATCGGTGATAAAGCTGCAGATACGCTTCGTGAAGAGTTAGAACTTGCTCAGGGTGTTTATCCTGAATTTGAAAGAGAGGCCTACCTGGAAGGAAGATTGCAACCGGTATTCTTTGGTTCAGCTTTAAACAATTTTGGAGTAAGGGAATTATTAGATTGTTTCATTAAAATCGCCCCGCCACCAAGACCAAAAGAAAGTGATACAAGACTGGTAAAACCCGAAGAAAAGGATTTCACCGGCTTTGTTTTTAAGATCCATGCGAATATGGATCCCAAACATAGGGATAGACTGGCTTTTATAAAAATCGTTTCAGGAAAATTTGAAAGAAATAAAAATTACCTTCATGTTAGAAATAATAAAAACATGAAATTCTCTTCTCCCAATGCCTTTTTTGCTGAAAAGAAAGAGATTGTAGATGTTTCTTATCCAGGAGATATTGTTGGCCTGCACGATACCGGAAATTTTAAAATTGGAGACACTCTTACTGAAGGGGAAAACCTAATGTATAAAGGTATTCCCAGCTTTTCACCAGAACATTTTAGGTATATTAACAATGCCGACCCCATGAAATCCAAACAACTGGAAAAAGGGATCGATCAATTAATGGACGAAGGCGTGGCCCAGTTATTCACCCTGGAGATGAACGGTAGAAAAATAATTGGAACCGTTGGTGCACTGCAGTTTGAGGTTATTCAATACCGATTGGAACATGAGTATGGAGCTAAATGTACTTATGAAAACCTGAATGTACATAAGGCCACCTGGATAGAAGCTGAGGATGAAAAAAGTGAAGAATTCAAGGATTTTAAGCGTGTAAAATCTAAATATCTGGCTAAGGATAAATCGGGACAGCTTGTTTTTCTAGCAGATTCTCAGTTCTCATTGCAGATGACACAACAGAAATACCCATCAATTAAATTCCATTTTACTTCTGAATTTTAAAAAATTTCAGCAATTATTAACGTCACCCTGAACTTGTTTCAGTATCTCAAAAAGACCCTGAAACAAGTTCAGGGTGACTCTATTTTTATCTTCTGCCACAAATGCATGAAGATGGTTTGAACTAAAATTAGTTTGGCAGTCACCTTGAGCGTAGTCTAAATGTAACTTACCTTCTAATTATTATCGAAATCATACTTAGACTCCGTTCAGCATGATTAAAAAACTTTGCTTTAAACGCTATCGAAAAGGCTGGTAAAATTTCCCTATTTTCGAGTCAAAGATTTTCTATGTCCCAAATTGATCAATTCATTGCAGATTTTGCCTCCGTGGTATGGGGGATTCCGTTAGTCATTCTTTTAATTGGAGGCGGAGTTTTTCTATTGATTTATTCTCGTTTTTTACCATTCAGATATCTCGGACATTCTATTGAGGTACTTCGTGGAAAATATAACAATCCTGACGATCCGGGAGATATTAACCATTTTCAGGCTTTAGCTACAGCTCTTTCTTCTACTGTAGGCATGGGAAATATTGCAGGCGTTGCGGTTGCAATCGCTGTTGGGGGGCCGGGAGCAATTTTTTGGTTATGGATTAGCGCTATCGTAGGAATGGCCACTAAATTCTTTACCAATAGCCTGGCCGTGATGTACCGCGGAAAAGATTCTGAAGGTAAGATACAGGGCGGAGTGATGTATTTTATTGTTGAGGGACTTGGCAAAAAGTGGAAGCCTTTAGCGGCTTTTTTCGCCATTGCCGGCCTGGTTGGGGCATTGCCGGTTTTTAATGTAAATCAGCTTACCCAGGCGATCAATTATATTTTATTAGAACCAAATAATATTGAAACGGGGTTCACCAGCAGCCTAATTATCGGTATTGTCCTTACCCTAATCACCACGGTGGTTATTATTGGAGGTCTGGACAGGATTAGTAAAACAGTATCCAAACTGGTTCCTGCTATGGTAGTTTTATATTTTGTTTCGGTTTTGATGATCTTATTTGTGAATTATGAGGTGGTTTTTCATTATTTCGGAATGATATTTACGGACGCATTTGCTGCTAATAATTATAAAGGAGATCCTCTTTTAGGAGGAGTTCTTGGCGGACTCATTCTCTTAGGAATTCGTCGTGGTGCTTTCTCCAATGAAGCCGGTATCGGTACCGCGACCATGGCGCACGGTGCCAGCAAAACCTCTGAACCTATTAGAGAAGGTCTCATAGCGATGCTCGGCCCTGCAATAGATACTTTAATAGTTTGTACCTTAACCGCCATGGCAATCCTGGTTACCGGCGTTTGGCAATCTACAGATGTGAACGGAGTGAGTCTTACCGCTGCGGCTTTTGATCAGGCCATTCCATATGTAGGAAACTATCTATTGCTACTATGTATCCTCGCCTTCAGTATTTCCTCGCTTTTTTCGTATTCTTACTATGGAACTAAATGTCTTTCTTTTTTAATAGGAGCTGAAAACAAGAAGTATTATAACTATGTCTACATACTGAGTATCATTGTAGGAGCAACCACTTCGTTAAGCTTTATTCTGAATTTGATTGATGGTTTTTTTGCCCTTATGGCGATCCCAACCATGATATCAACGCTTATTCTTGCACCAAGGGTAATGAAAGCTGCAAAGATTTATTTTAAGAAGTATACTCCCTGATAAGTGAAAAGTGAATTTGAAAAAAATTATTCAGTTTAAAAAGAGATTTCTCGCTTCGCTCGAAATGACAATCGTAAGTATGTGTCATTTCGAAGGAGAGAAGTGACTGAGAAATCTCTTTTTTTAATAAATCTGTAATAACTGTAACTGCCAACTGTATACTGGACTAAGCCTGCCCTGTAGGACCAAAATTCAACGGCAATGGAGCCTTATCATAATCACGAATCTCGCCATGAGCCTGCTCGAATTTATGAATGTTATCACCTAAAGCTTTTAATAATCTTTTGGCATGTTGTGGAGTTAAAATAATTCTGGATTTAACTTTACTTTTTGGCCTTCCTGGCATGATATTTACAAAATCCACAACAAATTCTGAAACTGAGTGATTGATGATAGCCAGGTTAGAATAGGTTCCTTCAGCAACCGCTTCATCCAGTTCTATATTTATCTTTCCTTTTTGGTTTTTATTTTTTTTGTTGTCTTCCATAATCTATGTTTTATTCGATTTACTATTTAATTACTGAAAATTTATTTGTTAAGCTTATAATATATAAAGTCAGAAACTATAGGATCTATTCCCTTTTTCCTGAATTCCGTGGCGATCTGTCCCCGGTGATAGGTAGAATGATTTATTACATGAAAAATGATATCTCTAACAGAATTTTCATAGCTCTCACCTTTTGTATTTCTATATTTTACAATTCGATCTAAATCCTCATTTTCCAATATGGATAAGGTATCCTGAAAATTTTCATTTTCAGCAGCCTCTAATTGATCTGCTTCCAAATTTTTCCAAATCTCCACTTTCTCTTCCTTCCCTTCTATTCTAACATTCCAGGCTTTGTGAGCATTCAGTGTATGGGATAAAAGCTCAATTGCCCTTTCCGGCACCATAAAATGCAGATCTCCATCATTAAATTTTTTAATGATTTCCAGATTGTAGTAATGTGAATAATTCAGTAATTCCTTAAAATAGTCCTTCATATTCCAAATATCGACATAAATAAAAAAAGGCCCGCAATTGCGGGCCTTTTTTCCAAATATTATCAGGATTTAGTTATAGTTCACTTCCTGTTTTTTCTCAAGCATCTGGTCAAATTCTTCTTTAGAACCAACAATAATGCTATCGTACTTTCTCATACCTGTACCTGCAGGAATTCTATGTCCTACAATTACGTTTTCCTTTAATCCTTCAAGCTGATCGATCTTACCGCTTACCGCAGCCTCGTTCAATACCTTCGTAGTTTCCTGGAAGGAAGCAGCCGAGATAAATGACTTGGTCTGAAGTGAAGCTCTGGTAATACCCTGAAGTACCGGATTAGCCGTTGCAGTGATCACGTCTCTTGCCGTGGCAAGATTCTTATCCTCTCTTCTAAGAATCGAGTTCTCATCTCTAAGATCTCTAGGAGTAATGATTTGTCCAGGTTTAAGTTTTTCAGAATCTCCGGCATCTTCGATAACCTTCATTCCGAATAACTTATTGTTCTCATCGATAAAATCATCTTTATGAACAAGTTGATTTTCAAGGAAGATTGTATCACCCGGATCAACGATTCTTACTTTACGCATCATCTGTCTTACCACAACTTCAAAGTGCTTATCGTTAATCTTCACACCCTGTAAACGGTAAACCTCCTGAACTTCGTTCACAAGATACTGTTGTACAGCGTTTGGCCCTTTAATATTTAGAATATCTTCAGGAGTGATAGAACCATCAGAAAGTGGCATTCCAGCTCTCACGTAGTCATTTTCCTGAACTAGGATCTGGTTAGATAACTTAACCAAGTATTTCTTAACCTCTCCAAGCTTAGATTCTACGATGATCTCACGGTTACCTCTTTTGATTTTTCCGAAGGAAACAACACCATCAATTTCAGACACTACAGCCGGGTTAGATGGGTTACGTGCTTCGAAAAGCTCGGTTACCCTTGGAAGACCACCTGTAATATCCCCTGCTTTAGAAGATTTACGTGGAATCTTAACCAGAATCTTACCAACACCGATCTTTTCAGCATTATCTACCATAAGGTGAGCACCTACCGGAAGGTTATAAGAACGAATTACTTCGTCTTTCTTACCTAAGATATGAAGTGTTGGGATCAATTTCTTGTTACGGGATTCAGAAATTACTTTTTCCTGGAAGCCTGTCTGCTCATCGATCTCAACCTGATAAGTAACACCCTGTTCTACATTTTCGTACTTGATCTTACCGGCAAATTCAGAGATAATCACACCGTTATATGGATCCCAGGTACAAATTACTTCACCTTTCTTCACAGTTGCCCCATCATTAATATTTATCTGAGCACCGTAAGGAATGTTGTTGTTACTTAATACAACACCTGTTTTCTTATCTTTTATCTTAAGTTCAGCAGTACGGGAGATCACGATGTCTGCAGTTCCACCATCAGGGGCTTCGCCTTTAACAACTTTAAGATCTTCGATCTCAGCGATACCGTCAAACCTAGCTTCAAGTTTATTATCTTCAGAAATGTTACCTGCGATACCACCCACGTGGAATGTACGCAGTGTAAGCTGTGTACCAGGCTCACCAATAGACTGTGCAGCTACAACACCAACAGCTTCACCTGTTTGAACGATCTTGTTAGTTGCAAGATTTCTACCGTAACACTTGATACATATCCCTTTCTTTGCCTCACAGGTAAGTGGTGAACGTACTTCAACACCTTCTATTGGCGCAGCTTCGATCTTAGCAACGATCTCTTCAGTTATTTCCTCGTTCGACCTAACAATAAGTTCGTCTGTTGAAGGATTTACTACGTCATGTAGAGAGATACGTCCAAGGATTCTTTCCCCTAATGATTCTACTATTTCTTCGTTCTTTTTAAGTGGCTTAACTTCTACACCTCTCAATGTTCCACAGTCATCTTCATTTACAATCACATCCTGGGAAACATCTACCAGACGACGGGTTAAGTAACCAGCATCGGCAGTTTTAAGTGCGGTATCGGCAAGACCTTTACGAGCACCGTGAGTAGAGATAAAGTATTCGAGGATCGAAAGACCCTCCTTAAAGTTAGAAAGAATCGGGTTTTCGATAATTTCACCTCCACCAGAGTTAGATTTCTTAGGCTTGGCCATCAAACCACGCATACCCGTAAGCTGACGAATCTGCTCTTTCGAACCACGCGCTCCAGAATCAAGCATCATATACACAGAGTTGAATCCTTGCTTGTCTTCTCGAATTCGCTTCATAGCTAATTCAGTAAGACCTGCGTTAGTTGAAGTCCAGATGTCAATTACCTGGTTATAACGTTCGTTATTGGTAATAAGACCCATGTTATAGTTACCAATGATACCTTCAACCTGCTCGTTAGCTTCATCGATCATGGATTGCTTCTCTTCAGGAATGATAATATCACCTAAACTGAAGGAAAGACCACCACGGAATGCGAATCCATACCCAAGTTCCTTAATCTGGTCAAGGAATTCAGAAGTTTCTGGTACACTGGTAATTTTAAGGATCTTACCAATGATCTCACGAAGTGATTTTTTAGTCAATACTTCATTGATATACCCGGCTTTTTCAGGAACAGCTTCATTAAATAAAACTCTACCAACCGTAGTATCCTTAATCATATAAACCAATTCACCTGCCTCGTTGTAATCTTTAGTTCTAATCTTAATTCCTGCGTTAAGATCTACTCTCTTCTGGTTATAAGCTATTACGAGCTCTTCTGCAGAATAGAAAGTAAGTCCTTCACCTTCTACTTTTTCTTCATCTGTAGATTTTTTGTGCTTGGTCATATAATAAAGACCAAGAACCATATCCTGAGAAGGTACAGTAATTGGAGAACCGTTTGCAGGGTTCAAAATATTATGAGAAGCAAGCATTAATAACTGTGCTTCCAGAATAGCTTCTGGCCCAAGTGGTAAGTGAACCGCCATCTGGTCACCATCGAAATCGGCGTTGAATGCAGTACACGCAAGTGGGTGAAGCTGAATTGCCTTACCTTCAATAAGTTTAGGCTGGAATGCCTGGATACCCAGACGGTGAAGCGTAGGAGCACGGTTCAATAATACCGGATGTCCTTTAAGCACATTCTCCAATATATCCCAAACTACAGGTTCTTTCTTATCGATAATCTTTTTAGCAGACTTCACAGTTTTTACAATACCTCTTTCTATCAGTTTTCTGATGATAAAAGGCTTGTAAAGCTCGGCTGCCATATTCTTCGGAAGACCACATTCGAACATTTTCAATTCTGGTCCTACAACGATTACCGAACGTGCTGAATAATCTACACGCTTACCAAGTAAGTTCTGACGGAAACGTCCCTGTTTACCTTTCAATGAATCTGAAAGTGATTTAAGAGGACGGTTTGAGTCAGTTTTTACTGCTGATGATTTTCTTGTATTATCGAATAATGAATCTACAGATTCCTGAAGCATACGTTTTTCATTACGTAAAATTACTTCAGGAGCTTTGATCTCCATTAATCTCTTAAGACGGTTGTTACGAATAATTACACGACGGTAAAGATCGTTCAAGTCTGAAGTCGCGAAACGACCACCATCAAGAGGCACCAAAGGTCTAAGTTCCGGTGGAATAACCGGTACTACCTTCATGATCATCCACTCAGGATTGTTCTCACGATTTTTGTTTGCATCACGAAGTGCTTCCACAACCTGAAGTCTCTTAAGAGCCTCCGTTTTACGTTGCTTGGAAGTTTCGTTATTTGCTTTATGTCTCAATTCATAAGAAAGCTCATCAAGATCTATTCTCTTAAGAATTTCGATAAGACATTCAGCTCCCATCTTAGCGATAAACTTGTTTGGGTCGCTGTCGTCTAAATATTGATTTTCCTGCGGAAGTTCATCTAAAATATTCAGATACTCTTCTTCAGTCAAGAAATCCATTTTCTTTAATGGTTCCCCTTCTTCATTCTTCGCGTTACCCGGCTGGATCACTACATATCTTTCGTAGTAGATGATCATGTCAAGTTTTTTCGAAGGAAGACCTAGCAAATAACCAATTTTGTTAGGCAAAGAACGGAAATACCAGATATGAGCTACAGGTACAACAAGGTTGATGTGACCAACACGATCTCTACGCACCTTCTTCTCTGTAACTTCTACACCACAACGATCACAAACGATCCCTTTGTAACGAATTCTTTTATATTTTCCGCAGGCACACTCATAATCCTTTACAGGACCAAAAATACGCTCACAGAACAATCCGTCACGCTCTGGTTTGTGCGTACGGTAATTGATCGTTTCAGGTTTAAGAACTTCACCACGAGATTCCGCGAGGATAGACTCTGGAGAAGCTAAACCTATAGAGATCTGGTTGAACCTCTGTACTGTATTTTTATCATTATTTCTAGCCATACTTATAGTATTCAGTATTGAGTGTTCAGTAAACAGTCACTGGGAACTGCTTACTGAATACTTCAAACTATTTTTTATTCTTCAAGTTTTATATCCAATCCAAGACCTTTCAATTCGTGCATAAGTACGTTGAAAGATTCCGGCAATCCTGGTTCTGGCATTGGCTCACCTTTAACAATAGCCTCGTAAGTTTTAGCTCTACCGATAACGTCATCAGACTTCACCGTTAGAATTTCCCTTAGGGTACTGGATGCTCCGTAAGCTTCAAGAGCCCAAACCTCCATCTCTCCAAATCTTTGACCACCAAATTGTGCCTTACCACCAAGCGGCTGCTGAGTAATAAGTGAGTATGGTCCAATAGATCTGGCGTGCATCTTATCGTCGATCATGTGACCTAATTTCAGCATGTAGATAACACCAACAGTTGCACGTTGGTCAAATCTCATTCCTGTTCCACCATCATAAAGATAAGTATGACCGTATCTTGGAATACCTGCTTTATCTGTAAGATCATTGATCTCATCGATTGTTGCACCGTCAAAAATCGGAGTCGCATATTTGGTTCCGTTTTTCTGTCCAGCCCAACCAAGCACAGTTTCGTAGATCTGACCGATGTTCATACGTGATGGTACCCCAAGTGGATTCAACACGATATCTACCGGGGTTCCGTCTTCAAGGAATGGCATATCTTCCTGACGAACGATTCTTGCAACAATACCTTTGTTACCGTGACGTCCTGCCATCTTATCACCAACTTTAAGCTTACGCTTCTTAGCGATGTAAACTTTAGCCAGTTTAAGAATTCCTGATGGAAGTTCATCTCCTACAGAAATGGTAAATTTCTCTCTTCTTAAGTTACCCTGAAGATCGTTTTCCTTGATTTTATAATTATGTATAAGATCTGCTACAAGGGCATTAAGATGATCGTCTGTAGTCCAGGTACCACTGGTCAAGTGAGTATAATCATCTACAGCGTTCAGCATCTTAAGGGTGTACTTTTTACCTTTAGGCATTACTTCTTCACCAAGATCATTCTGTACTCCCTGAGCAGTTTTTCCACCTATGATAGCGAATAATTTCTCAACCAGTTCAGCCTTAAGATTAGCGAATTTAGCATCGTACTTTTTCTCTAATGCTGCAACATCTTCTTTATCCTGAGCTCTCTTACGTTTATCTTTAATTGCTCTTGCGAACAACTTCTTATTGATAACAACACCACTTAATGATGGAGAAGCTTTTAAAGAAGCATCTTTTACATCACCTGCTTTGTCACCAAAGATCGCACGTAAAAGTTTTTCTTCCGGAGTTGGATCGCTTTCTCCCTTAGGAGTGATCTTCCCGATAAGGATATCACCAGGCTTAACTTCAGCACCAACTCTAATCATTCCATGCTCATCAAGGTCTTTAGTAGCCTCTTCTGAAACGTTAGGAATATCATTCGTCAATTCTTCGTTTCCTAGCTTTGTATCTCTAACTTCAAGAGAATACTCATCTATATGGATAGAGGTGAAAATATCATCTCTAACCACTTTTTCTGAAATCACGATCGCATCCTCAAAGTTGTAACCATTCCAGGGCATAAAGGCAACTTTCATGTTTCTACCTAAGGCAAGTTCACCAGCTTCGGTAGCATAACCCTGACAAAGCACCTGTCCTTTAGTAACTCTGTCCCCAACACTTACGATTGGCTTCAGGTTGATACAGGTTCCCTGGTTCGTCTTACGGAATTTGATAAGGTTGTAAGATTTTGAATCATCATCAAAACTTACCATTCTTTCCTCATCGGTACGATCGTACTTAATTACAATCTTATTAGCGTCTACATATTCTACTTCTCCCTCTCCTTCAGCATTAATCAATACTCTAGAATCTGTAGCTACCTGTCTTTCAAGCCCAGTTCCAACGATAGGAGAATCTGTTCTCAAAAGTGGTACTGCCTGACGCATCATGTTTGATCCCATCAGTGCACGGTTGGCATCATCATGTTCCAGAAATGGAATTAATGAAGCCGAAATAGATGAGATCTGGTTTGGAGCAACGTCGGTATAATGAACCTCTTTGGGATCCACTACCGGGAAGTCACCTTCCATACGCGCAATTACACGATCTGTATCTATAGTGCCATCATCTTTTAATGGAATGTTCGCCTGAGCAATCTTTTTACCTTCTTCCTCTTCAGCACTGAGATAAATAGGCTCTTCAGAAGAATTGATCTTACCATCGGTTACACTTCTATACGGGGTTTCGATGAATCCCATTCCATTTACTTTAGCATAAACAGAAAGTGAAGAAATAAGACCAATGTTCGGACCTTCAGGAGTTTCAATCGGGCAAAGTCTTCCGTAGTGAGTATAGTGAACATCACGTACCTCGAAACCTGCTCTTTCTCTTGACAGACCACCTGGTCCTAATGCCGAAAGTCTACGCTTATGCGTGATCTCTGCAAGAGGATTGGTCTGGTCCATGAACTGAGATAACTGGTTTGTTCCGAAGAACGAATTGATCACAGAAGACAATGTCTTCGCGTTGATCAAATCTATAGGAGTAAACACTTCGTTATCACGAACGTTCATTCTCTCACGGATGGTTCTTGCCATACGGGCAAGACCAACACCAAACTGCTGAGATAACTGCTCACCTACAGTTCTAACACGACGGTTAG
This sequence comes from Christiangramia sp., assembly GCF_029937855.1. Lineage (GTDB taxonomy): Bacteria > Bacteroidota > Bacteroidia > Flavobacteriales > Flavobacteriaceae > Christiangramia. The sequence continues at coordinate 27,085 of NZ_JAPYPC010000032.1, read as the reverse complement.
ATAAGTGATCAATATCATCAATCTCAGCTTTAGAGTTGATAAGCTCGATAAGATATTTAACAATGGTAATAATATCTAATTTGGTAAGCACCTGCTTATCCATTTCAACATCAAGACCAAGCTTTTTATTCATTCTATATCTACCAACTTCTCCAAGGCTGTATCGCTGATCTGAAAAGAAAAGCTTATCGATGATTCCACGAGCAGTTTCCTCATCTGGCGGTTCAGCATTACGAAGCTGACGATAGATATGTTCTACCGCTTCTTTTTCAGAGTTGGTAGGATCTTTTTGTAATGTATTGTGAATGATCGCATAGTCACCAGTCTGGTTATCCTCTTTATGAAGAAGGATAGTTTTAGATCCAGTTTCAAGGATTTCTTCTATGTGATCTTTTTCTAGTTCTGTATCACGGTCCAGAACGATTTCGTTACGCTCAATAGAAACAACTTCTCCGGTATCTTCATCTACGAAATCTTCATACCATGTATTAAGTACCCTTGCCGCAAGTTTACGACCAAGGTATTTTTTAAGTCCTGTCTTAGATACCTTTACTTCTTCCGCAAGGTCAAATATTTCCAGGATATCCTTATCACGCTCAAATCCAATAGCACGGAAAAGCGTGGTTACAGGTAATTTTTTCTTACGATCGATATAAGCGTACATTACGCTGTTAATATCGGTAGCAAATTCAATCCATGAACCTTTGAAAGGAATTACACGGGCAGAATAAAGTTTTGTTCCATTTGCATGGAAAGACTGTCCAAAGAAAACCCCAGGTGAACGGTGTAGCTGAGAAACTACTACACGCTCGGCACCGTTGATGCAGAAAGTTCCGCTAGGTGTCATATAAGGGATGGTTCCCAGGTATACGTCCTGTACGATGGTTTCAAAATCTTCGTGTTCAGGGTCGGTACAGTATAACTTAAGTCTTGCCTTAAGTGGTACACTGTAGGTCAATCCACGCTCAATACATTCCTGAATGGAATATCTCGGCGGGTCCACAAAATAATCTAAAAATTCTAGTACAAATTGATTACGGGTGTCCGTAATGGGGAAGTTTTCTAGGAAGGTGTTGTAAAGACCTTCATTTCCCCGCTCTTCTGATTTTGTCTCTAATTGAAAGAAGTCCTGAAAAGACTTAATCTGCAGATCCAGAAAGTCCGGATAAGCAGGCTTATTCTTAACAGAAGAGAAACTCAATCTTTCAGTTTGCTTTGCTAACATCAATGGACGGGATTATAATTTATATAAAAAATACTGCGCTTTTTAAACGTTGAGTTCTATATACGCAAAATGGTTTAGACCTCCAGGAGTAATTCCTGAGGTCTAAACCTAAATAATATTGCTTGTGTTAAGCTTATTTAAGCTCAACCTCGGCTCCTGCTTCTTCTAATTGCTTTTTAAGAGCTTCTGCTTCGTCTTTAGCTACTCCTTCTTTTACTGGTTTTGGAGCATTGTCTACTAATTCTTTAGCATCTTTAAGACCTAATCCTGTAAGTTCTTTTACAAGTTTAACTACAGCTAATTTAGATCCTCCTGGAGCAGTAAGAACAACATCAAATTCTGTTTGCTCTTCAGCTTCTTCACCACCAGCGGCAGCACCACCAGCAACAGCTACTGCAGCAGCAGCAGGCTCGATACCATATTCTTCTTTTAAAATATCAGCTAATTCGTTTACTTCTTTTACAGTAAGATTAACTAATTGTTCTGCGAAATCTTTTAAATCTGCCATTTTCTATCGTTTTTAAAAAGTTCTTTAATTTATAATTGTTAAAAAGTGCGTACTATATTATCCCTCTTTTTCTGAAAGGGTCTTAAGGATTCCTGCAATCTTTCCTCCACCTGATTTAAGTGCGGAAACAACATTCTTAGCAGGAGATTGAAGCAATCCAATGATATCCCCGATAACTTCTTCTTTAGACTTGATATTAACAAGTGTATCAAGATAGTCATCACCTACATAAATAGCTTCTTCTACAAAAGCTCCTTTAAGTAAAGGCTTCTCAGATTTCTTTCTAAATTCCTTAATTACTTTCGCCGGAGCGTTTCCAGTTTCAGAAAGCATGATTGAGGTATTGCCTTTTAAAACTGTTGGAAGGTCGCCGAAATCTTTTTCAGCTGCTTCCATAGCTTTTGCAAGCAATGTATTCTTAACTACCGATAACTTTACATCAGCTTTAAAACAAGCTCTACGTAAGTTAGAAGTGCTTCCAGCATCAAGGCCAGAAATGTCAGCCAAATAGATAGTTTGAAATCCGGCTAACTGGGCAGTTAAATCTTCTATAACTTGTGATTTTTCTTCTCTTGTCATAATCTTAAATTATTGCTCAGTAAACCTTTTAGTATCTATTGCTACACTCGGGCTCATAGTAGTGGTCATATAAATACTCTTAATATAAACACCCTTAGCTGCCTGAGGCTTCAATTTTACCAGCGTAGTTAATAATTCTTTCGCGTTACCTGCAATTTTCTCAGCATCGAAAGATGCTTTTCCAACTGCTGCGTGCACGATACCAGTTTTGTCAACCTTAAAATCGATCTTACCAGCTTTCACATCTGAAACCGCTTTAGCGATATCCATAGTTACTGTACCGGTTTTAGGGTTTGGCATCAAACCTCTTGGTCCAAGAACACGTCCTAATGGTCCAAGTTTTCCCATTACGCTTGGCATAGTGATGATCACATCAACATCTGTCCAACCGCCTTTGATCTTATCAAGATATTCATCTAATCCAACGTAATCGGCACCAGCTTCTTTAGCTTCTTCTTCCTTATCTGGAGTTACAAGAGCTAAAACTTTAACGTCTTTACCAGTTCCGTGAGGAAGTGTCACCACACCTCTAACCATCTGGTTAGCTTTACGTGGATCTACATTCAAACGAACTGCAAGATCTACTGACGCGTCAAAGTTCTCGTTGGAAACTTCTTTTATCAAAGCTGAAGCTTCGGCAACCGTATAGGTTTTGCCGTTCTCAATCTTAGACTGAGCTTCTTTTTGCTTTTTAGTTAATTTTGCCATTTTCTAATTTCTTTTTGGATTAAAACGGTGCATCACCTTTTACAGTTATTCCCATCGAACGAGCTGTTCCGGCAACCATTTTCATTGCAGACTCTACAGTAAATGCATTAAGATCCTGCATCTTGTCTTCTGCAATCGCCTTAACCTGATCCCAAGAAACACTAGCTACTTTTTTTCTGTTCGGTTCACCAGAACCTTTTTTAGTCTTAGCCGCTTCCATCAATTGTACTGCCGCAGGTGGAGTCTTGATCACAAAATCAAACGACTTATCCTTATAAACAGTAATTGCAACTGGAAGTACCTTTCCTTGCTTATCCTGAGTTCTACCATTGAATTGCTTACAGAATTCCATGATGTTTACTCCGGCAGCACCTAAAGCAGGTCCAACTGGTGGTGATGGGTTAGCAGCACCTCCGCGAACTTGTAGTTTTACAACTTTACTTACTTCTTTTGCCATTTTTCAAATTTTTAAATGATCGTTTGTTGAGTGGAAGCTTAAAAAACAATCAAAAAATATGTAACAGTTATTTTTATACTTTTTCTACCTGCATATAGCTTAATTCCAATGGTGTTTTTCTTCCGAAAATCTTCACCATTACTTCAAGCTTACGCTTTTCTTCATTAATCTTCTCTACTGTACCATTAAATCCATTGAACGGTCCGTCAATAACTTTAATAGTCTCACCAATTGTAAACGGAATTGCTACATTATCAGCTTTAACAGAAAGTTCATCTACCTTCCCAAGCATCCTATTTACCTCAGATTTTCTAAGCGGCACAGGATCTCCTCCTTTTGTTTCACCTAAAAATCCAATTACTCCATTGATTCCTTTAATAATATGAGGTATTTCACCTCCTATATTCGCCTGAATCATTACATAACCTGGAAAATAAACTCGTTCTTTATTTACTTTCTTTCCATTACGTATCTGAATCACTTTTTCTGTAGGAACAAGAACCTGATCTATCGCATCCTGAAGACCTAAATATTCGATCTCTTTCTCAATATAATCTTTTACTTTATTTTCTTGTCCGCTAACGGCACGAACCACATACCACTTTTTATCCTTTGCTTCTGCCATAGCTATCTTAATTATGATTTAACCCATTCGAAGTATTGCTCTATCGCTCCACTAAAAAGCGTATCAACACCCCAAATTGCCAATGAAAAAATAATCGAGAACACAGCCACAAGCACTGTAAGCCTTTGCGCTTCAGTCCAACTTGTCCAGGTAACGTGGTTTCTTAACTCGTTATATGATTCTGATATGTAATTAACAATTCCTGCCATTTTGTAAAAAGATATTTGCACGGGTTGAGAGGCTCCCTTCGACTTCGCTCAGGACAGGCTTCTCGCCTCGTTTAATCAGCACGGGTTGAGAGGCTCGAACTCCCGACACCTGGTTTTGGAGACCAGTGCTCTACCAACTGAGCTAAACCCGTAAATATAAGTGAAGGTATCCCGCGTTCAACGAGATACCTTTTTATATTAAAATAATTCTTAGTCTAGAATTTCAGTTACCTGACCAGCACCTACTGTTCTACCACCTTCACGGATAGCGAAACGAAGCCCCTGGTTCATTGCGATAGGCTGAATTAGCTCTACTGTAATAGTAAGGTTATCACCAGGCATTACCATTTCTACACCTTCAGGAAGGTTAATTGTTCCTGTAACATCAGTTGTACGTACGTAGAACTGAGGACGGTAGTTATTATGGAATGGCGTGTGACGTCCACCTTCTTCTTTTTTAAGGATATAAACCTCAGCTTTAAATTTAGCGTGAGGAGTTACAGATCCAGGCTTAGTAATTACCATACCTCTAGATATCTGAGTTTTTTCAATACCTCTTAGAAGAATACCAACGTTATCTCCAGCTTCACCTCTATCAAGTATCTTACGGAACATCTCAACCCCAGTAATTGTTGAAGTAAGTTTTCCAGCTCCCATACCAATGATCTCTACAGGATCTCCAGTATTAGCAACACCAGTTTCGATACGTCCAGTTGCAACAGTACCACGACCAGTAATAGAAAATACATCTTCGATAGGCATTAAGAAAGGCTTATCAACATCACGCTGAGGCAGCTCGATCCAGGTATCAACCGCTTCCATAAGATCAAGAACAGTCTTAGACCATTTCTCATCACCTTCAAGAGCTCCAAGCGCAGAACCTGAAATTACAGGACCATTATCACCATCATACTCGTAGAAAGAAAGAAGATCTCTTACTTCCATTTCAACTAGTTCAAGAAGTTCCTCATCATCAACAAGGTCAACTTTATTCAAGAATACAACAATTCTTGGAATACCAACCTGACGTCCAAGAAGGATGTGCTCACGAGTTTGAGGCATAGGACCATCAGTCGCAGCAACAACAAGAATAGCACCGTCCATCTGAGCAGCACCAGTTACCATGTTCTTTACGTAATCGGCGTGACCAGGACAATCAACGTGCGCATAGTGACGCTTCTCTGTTGAGTATTCAACGTGAGAAGAGTTAATAGTAATACCTCTTTCTTTTTCTTCTGGAGCGTTGTCAATTTGATCAAACGCACTAGCTTCTGAATATCCAGCATCAGCCATTACTTTAGTAATCGCTGCAGTTAAAGTAGTTTTTCCGTGATCTACGTGTCCAATTGTACCAATATTAAGGTGCGGTTTGGAACGATCGTAAGTTTCCTTTGCCATAATTAATACTTATTTTAATCTTAGTTATATATTAGTGTTCAATTTTATACAAAACTAGAGCCAACGATGGGAATTGAACCCATGACCTCTTCCTTACCAAGGAAACGCTCTACCCCTGAGCTACGTCGGCCAGACAATTGACTGTTTCAAACAGCAATAACCATAAACCTGTTAATGGTTTATGGATAAGATCAGGATTGAGGTAATGATGCCGATATAACCCATTATGGATAATTTTTAAAAACAAAGAAAAAATTTAAGATCTAAACCTTAAGCTCCACTCTGTTTAACAACCGGGGATATCCTGATTCAATTTAACTTAGAGCGGGAGACCGGGTTCGAACCGGCGACATTCAGCTTGGAAGGCTGACGCTCTACCAACTGAGCTACTCCCGCATTACCATTTCAGATTTTCACCTTGAGGATTATCTCGCTTTGCTCGATGATCCTGTTCGGGTGGCCCCGAACACAAATTTTAAACTTACTGTTTTATAAAAGCGAGCTTTTGACAACAGTTTTATTTAAAATTTTTGTGGGGAGAGCAGGATTCGAACCTGCGAAGACGTAGTCAGCAGATTTACAGTCTGCCCTCGTTGGCCGCTTGAGTATCTCCCCAATTTTACCACTATTTCATAGAACCGTAGCTGAAACAGCTAAGCTCCGATGGTTTTTTAACGGCTGCAAATTAAAGCAAATTTAAAGCACCATCCAAAGCATTTTTTAAAATTTAAAAAGAATTTCTTTTAAGGTTTTAAAAATGAATAATTTAAAACTGTAAATTCTTTCAAACTTCGGTAATTTCAAAATTTCAAGAGCCGATGGAGGGACTCGAACCCACGACCTGCTGATTACAAATCAGCTGCTCTAGCCAGCTGAGCTACATCGGCCTTTTATGCTACTTTTTCAGCATAAAAAAGTCCGCTATTTCTAACGGACTGCAAATGTATATAAATTATTCCTTTATCAAAAAATAATTCTAAAAAAAATTAGCTAAACATGCGCACTCATTTTTTCCTTCTTTTTAATTAGCTGTCTTTGAAGAGAGCTAACACATTCATCCACGCAGGCTTCAAATTTATTGCAGGTTTTTTTAACCATTATATCTCCGCCAGGTACGCTCAGTAATATTTCGGTAACCTTATTATCTTTTCCACTTTTATTTTGAACTTTAAAATAAACATCGGCATGAATAATCTTGTCAAAATAGGTGTCGAGCTTATCCAGTTTTTTTTGAGTGAAGTCAATTAGTTTTTGATCGGCATTGAAGTTCACAGACTGCAGATTCATTTTCATATCCTCTAGAATTTAATTAAACAAAGAGATTTAGTTAACTCTTATTGTTCCGGGGGTGAGCATTTTTATGTATTTTGCTCAATTCGGCAATGCTGTTGTGAGTGTAGACCTGAGTCGCTGCCAGACTGGAGTGACCCAACAATTCTTTAACCGCATTTAAATTGGCACCCTGGTTCAATAAATGAGTGGCAAACGAATGCCGCAGGATATGCGGACTTTTTTTTAGTTTACCAGACACTTCACTAAAATAATTATTTATAAGCCTATAAACAAAACTTTCATAGATTTTATCTCCCCGGGATGTTAAAAAAAGATAATCTGAATCTGGCAAATCTCTGGTATCACTTCTGAACCTTAAGTATTTCTCGGCAGTTTTATTTACAGAAGCTATTAAAGGAATATATCTTTCTTTATTTCTCTTACCCAAAACCTTTAGCACTCCATTTTCCAGATCAAGATCTGAAAGCTTAATATTTATCAATTCGATGCGTCTAATTCCGGTCGAATAGAACAGTTCTACGATAAAACGGTCCCTTACTCCCTCAAAAGTAGAATCATCTATTCGTTCCAGAACTTTTACAACCTCCTCTTCGGAAAAAGGAATTTGAATTTTTTTAGGTGTTTTTAGTGCTTTGTGTTTTGAAAGCGGAGAAGTGGCTATTTGCTCCGTTTTTAACAGAAACCGATAATAGGCTTTTAAGGAGGAAATTTTTCGATTGATCGTTCTATTGGAAATCCCAGCCTCAGAGAGCTCCACGATCCATCGACGTATTTGAGGGTAATTAACATCCTCAATTTCCTTATCGCCAAAAGTATTTTCTATGAATTTCCGAAATTCTAAAAGATCTGCTTCATATGCTGTAATAGTATGAATAGAATATTTCTTTTCTAACTGCAGGTAATCGAGAAAGGAAGAAAAGGGCATAAAAAAACTGTTGGCACACAAAGTTAACAAACTTTAGAATACCAACAGTTCTTTATATTGCCGCTGATTTTACAATTACCAAATATCTATTTACTAGATATCTTCTGCGTCTCTCAAATGCTGGATATATTCAGCTTTTTGAATCTGAGCTCTACGTTCAACAGATGGCTTAGTAAAATGCTGACGATCTCTTAACTGGCGCATAGTTCCTGTCTTATCGAACTTTCGCTTAAAACGCTTAAGAGCTCTATCTATATTTTCTCCGTCTTTAACTGGTATAATTAACATAGTGTCATAACCTCCTCTCTTTTGGAATCGGTTGCAAAGATAGTGCATTTATATAAATTGCCAATATTTTTATTATTTATTTCCGTCGTTTACAGGTTTAATAATTAATAAGTTCCAGCTATTCTGTAAATTAGAAAACTATAATTCAATTATAATGATAATGAGATATTCTATTAAAATTCTGATGTCGCTGCTTTTGATGAATCATTCCCTTTTCGCATTTCAGGATATGGAAGATATACAGATTGAGATCGTCCCGGTAAATCAAAACGTTTATATGCTTAAAGGTGCAGGCGGAAATATAGGTGTCCTAACGGGCGAGGACGGTATCTTTATGATAGACGATCAGTTTGCGGCTTTAAGTGAAAAAATAAAGGCCAAATTAATAACATTGAGCAACCAGCCTCTGAAATATCTTGTAAACACGCATCATCATGGAGACCATACCGGAGGAAATGCCAATTTTCAGGAAGATGGAACTTTGATCTTAGCTCACGAGAATGTAAGAAAAAGACTGATAGCAGATTCAACTAAAATGAAAGGTCTTCCCATCTTAACCTTTAATGACCAAATAAACCTTCATATCAATGGAAATGATATTGTGGTTGCTCACGTTCATAATGCTCATACAGACGGCGATGCTTTGATATATTTTCCACAGAGCAATGTCCTTCATACAGGCGACACTTTTTTTAATGGAATGTTCCCATATATAGACCTTAAAAGTGGAGGAAGTGTAGATGGTGATATTATCGCAGCAAAGACCGGTCTTTCATTAATTAATGAAAATACGAAGATCATTCCGGGACATGGAAATATAGCGACCAGGTCTGATTATGCGGCCTATTTAAACATGCTTGAAACTATACGGAATAATGTAATCGCCGCTATTAAAAAAGGCAAATCGGAAACTGAAATCGTAGAAAATGAATCTATCACAAATACTTTCTTTACTGATGAGGAAGCAAGTAATTTCTTCATTAACGGGAAGAAAATAAGAAAGACCTTTTATGATAGCTTAAAAAAATAACCCCAGGCCACACCTGAGGTTATTTTCAGTAAATTTATTTATCAGGCTCTATTTGGCAGCCGGTTTATACTCCTTTTTATGAGCCGCTGGCTTATATTCTTTTTTATCGATCACCATTTTAACGAATCGGAAAACGATTTTCACCAAAATTCCTACTGAGCCGCTGGCTTATATTCTTTTTTATCGATCACCATTTTGGCGAATCGGAAAGCGATTTTCACCAAAATTCCTACTGAGCCGCTGGCTTATATTCTTTTTTATCGATC
>NZ_JAPYPC010000032.1:0-17346 GCF_029937855.1 Christiangramia sp. | reverse complement strand
GCTGGCTTATATTCTTTTTTATCGATCACCATTTTGGCGATAATTTCCTTTAAAATTTCAGAAGTTCCACCGCCTATTGGGCCTAATCTGCTATCTCTAAACATCCTCGCCATAGGATAATCTTCCATATAACCATAACCACCAAGCATTTGAAGACATTTATACATCACCTCGTCAGCGATTTTGGTAGCCAGTAACTTAGACATACTTGCTTCTTTTACAACATATTCCCCGTCATTTAACCTTTGTGCGGTAGCATAATTAAACTCCTTGATTACCTCAACCTCACTTAGCATTTCCGCAAGGGAATGTCTTAATGCCTGAAATTTATCCAAAGTTTTACCAAAAGCCTCACGCTCTTTCATGTACCCCATCGCGTAATCCAGGGCAAATTCAGATCTGGCATGGGCGTTTATTCCCATAATCAATCTTTCCATCGCAAAATGCTGCATGATATAATTAAAACCTTTCCCTTCTTCACCTAAAAGATAATCTTCAGGCACTTCTACGTTATCAAAAGCGAGCTCAGCTGTATCTGACGCCCTCCAGCCTAATTTGTTCAATTTGGTAGCAGAGATCCCTTTAAATTCTTTATCAACAAGGAAAATACTCATTCCCTTATTTCCTTTCTCCGGAGCAGTTTTAGCTGCAACTACATAGAAATCTGCATAAACACCATTCGTAATAAATGTTTTTGAACCGTTTATTACGTATTTATCACCTTTTTTTACTGCAGTAGTTTTCATCCCGGCAACATCAGATCCTCCAAAAGGTTCCGAAATACAAAGACAGCCAATTTTTTCACCTTCAATTGCAGGAGTGAGATATTTTTCTTTCAAATCATGGCTCGCCTCTACTTTTAGATGAGTCATTGCCAGATAAGCATGAGCCCACATCGCAGCAGCAAATCCGCCAGAGTTTATCTTTTGAAGTTCTTCTAGGAAAATAACAGTATAGAAGAGATCTAATGCCATTCCGCCATATTTCTCTGGTTGGTTTAAACCGAAATATCCCATCTCACCGAATTTCTTCCAGATAAAACGTTCTATGGTTCCGGTCTCTTCCCATTTTTCTATGTGAGGTACCACTTCTTTTTGCAAAAATTCCTGAAAACTTTTCCTAAATAATTCATGTTCCTCAGTAAAATATCTACTCATTATATATATCGTATTAAAGCTGTTGCTGTATTTTCCCAACAACATTACTAATTATAGTATTTTGAATTTAGGGCCTAAAAACGCCCGGAAATCACTTTATGGCCAAATATAATTTAATTCTATCGATTTTATCATAAGGAAAAGCCTCGATTTTTGATAATTCTTCAAAAGAAGAAAAGCCCTCGTAAAGCGTTCGAAACTTAATTACTTCTTTAGCCAGGTTACTTGAAAAATAAGGTATTTCAGACAGTTCTTCCTCATTAATCAAATTGAGATTCTTTATAACAATATCAGGTTTAGACCTTATTTCAAAATTTTCATTTATCCTGGCAATAACTTCAGGAGTAAGTCCGTATACATCATTTAGCTGAATAGCTGAAAGAAAACCTCCAATACTGGTTCTGTATTTTACAATCCTTTGAGACAACACTTCCCCTATTCCATTGATCAATTTTAAATCTTCTGCACTTGCCGAATTCAAATCTGAAGTAGCACTTACAGGTCGGGCATCTTTCTGCTGAATATTTACTGAATTTCTTTTTTGGGTCCATTCCGGAAAACGAAAGGAAGGACTTATTTTCTTCAGCAGACTATCTGAGACACCGCTTACTTTCTGAAAGTCTTCTACAGAATTGATCCATTTGCCTGATTCTCTAAAAGCCAGGAGACGATCAATTTCTTCTAAAGACATTCCTAACTGATAGCCTTTAAAATCGGAAATATAATTCGGGTTAAAGGGATAAATGGTATCCTTATGCCGGTTAGAAACCTGATTTATTGAATCCAGCCGTTCTTGAAATTCTTTTATGGTAACCTGATCAATATGGTTCGATTCAGATTCAGAAGAAAAATCGAAAAACATAAAGGCCTGAAAGGAAATGATCAATATTACCAAAACAAAAATCCCATTTTGCTGACTTCTGGAAAGCGCAAAATGGGATCTTAGAAATTTCATTTTTAAATCAGGCAGCGTTTTTCGCTTCCCTCTGGGCTTTATAAAGATCTCCTCCTTTTAGTTTAACGAGGTACTCTTTAAGATCATTTCTAACTTCTCCAGACATAATATACAATCCAATAATGTTAGGAAAAGACATTGCCAGGATCATCATATCTGAGAATACCAGCACGGCTCCTAAACTCACAGAAGCTCCCACTACTACAAATATTAAGAATAATAATTTATAGATAAGCTCCATTTTTTTACTCTTTCCAAAAAGATACGTCCAGGCTCTCATTCCATAATAAGACCAGGAGATCATAGTTGAAAATGCAAAAAGGAAAACTGCTGCAGCCAGTACATAAGGGAACCAGGAGATCACACTTGCAAAAGCATCAGAAGTCAATTGGGCTCCACCTATACCCGTAACTTCATGCATACCTGTAAAAATAAGTACCAGGGCAGTTAAGGTACATACCACCACCGTATCTATAAATGGCTCCAATAATGCCACGAAACCTTCAGATGGTGGATGATTTGTCTTGGCGGCAGAGTGAGCAATAGCAGCCGATCCAACACCCGCCTCATTCGAGAAGGCTGCACGCTGGAATCCAACAATTAGAACTCCTATTACTCCACCTTTAAGAGCAGTAGGATTAAAAGCCCCGTCCCAAATTGCATTTAAAGCAGGACCTATATTTTCAATATTTATAGCAATAACTGTAAGTGCCCCCAGGACATAAACAGCAGCCATAAAAGGAACAATCTTACCGGTTACCTTCGCAATACTGCTAATCCCTCCAATGATCACAACACCTACAAGTACTGCGACCACAAGTCCAAACCAGAATCCGTTTCCTACAAGGCCTGGAAACTGTCCAGATAATATTTCAAAAGACTGATTTGCCTGGAACATATTTCCTCCTCCAAAGGAAGCCCCGATTCCTAATATGGCAAAAAAGGCTGCCAGGAATTTACCCAGCCCCCTCATATTTCTTTTTTCAAGTCCGTATCTTAAATAATTCATAGGACCACCAAATACACGGCCTTCAGAATTTATAAATCTGTATTTCACACCCAGTGTACATTCCACAAATTTCGATGACATCCCAATTAAACCTGCAATGATCATCCAGAAAGTTGCCCCTGCCCCTCCTAGAGAAACAGCAACGGCTACACCGGCAATGTTACCCAGTCCAACGGTGGCCGAAACAGCTGTAGCAAGTGCCTGAAAATGTGTAATGGTACCCGGAGCATCAGGATTATCGTATTTTCCTTTAGCGAGATCAAGAGAATGTTTGAATCCGCGAAAATTGATAAAGCCCATTTTAACTGTAAAGAAAGCCGCTCCAAAAATCAGCCAAACCACAATAAAAGGAATATTATGCTTTTGAGGATCCCCATTTGGATGAGTAAGGATTACAGGCTCATCGTATTCTATTTGAGCAAAGTAATGCGCTCCAGTTTCAATAAGATCCTGAGTATTCTGATAATTCCAAATTACTTCTCCTTCTTCAACAGTATGCTCTAAAGTACCTGAAACCTCAGCCCTTGCTTCAATCTCCCTGCCAGTTCCGGTTGTAATCACCGCAATAGCATCCCCTTCGTTAACATGTGATCCTTCTTCAGCAAGCCATTGAGAAAGAGTAAATTTTTCCTGAACATCAGCATTCCAATCTGGAACCCCTATATTCTTTACATCTGCATAAACCACAGGATCATAAATTCCGATCGCTGTAAAAGGATCCCAAAATAGTATGGCATCCATTTTATTTACGATGGGTACAAAAGTACCATTGAAGTGCTCGGTGATCGCTTCAGCTTCAACTGTATAGGACTCTTCAACAGTATTTCCCTCACTATCTGTCACTACTACGGTATAAGGGATACCTTCAGTAAGATTCTCAGATTTTTGAGAGTCAAGTGCAGTGCCCTGGTTAGACCATTTATAAGTATAGGGAGGTGTTCCTCCGGTCACATCCAGTGAAATGAATCCGTCGTTGATGATGTTCGAGGGATTCCCCACTTTAGCCTTTACGTCTAGTTCTTGTGCAGACAATCCAAAAATTGAAAATAAAAAGAACATTGAAAGCAAATACTTTCTCATATAGATTTTAAGTTATTTATTTGAAGTTAAATTTTCAGCGGGTGAATATGCTAAAAAATTAGGCTATTTCAAACTTTTAGCCGTTAAATTGTGAATTTATTGTTAAAAATAATTTCACGCCTGAGCCAGGCTGTTAACAAAAAATACTCTACCGAATACTATTTTTCAGAATCTCTATTTGCTCCGGTTTTCCTGTCATAAAAAGTATAGATTCTTTCTCTAACTTTAAAGAAGGTTCTGGATTCACATAAGTACCTGAGGGTGATATATACCCAATAAAAGAGCAACTGGATTTTTACGTATATCGGTCTAGACAATTGTTCTTTTATAAAGTGCGTCTGCACATATCCTGGAGAAGGAGATTAATTCCATGTTCATATTATCGTATTCCTACGGCAAGCTTAATTTTAGAATCTCCCAGTCTTCTCATAAGTCGAAGACTGAAGTTCGCTTTGTATAAATAAGATCTTTTAATTTTAACCAGAAAGCAAGGGTAAGATATACTATGAAACCAGCTCCCATAGTAAAAAAGGAAGCATATATAAAGAACAATCTAACATTCTTAGCGCGCATTCCCAGTTTATCTGCCAGCCTGGTAGAAACGTAGAACCCATGCTTTTCCAGGTAATATCTTATATTGGAGACGAAAGTGGTCATGGCACAAATTTAAATGTATTTTGGAGATTTCTTTAATAATGAAGCACCCAATTCACATTGTAGACATTTATTTAAATCGCAATAGTTATTTTTCAAATGCAATAGCGCCTGCGAATGCATGGCTGTTGAAGCCGTTTTTGGCCGTAATCTATTAAATAGACTGATCCTGGAATTTTTTTCAGCTTTTATTGAATGGATAAGGTCATGTATAGGTTGTTCATCTTCCTCGCCCATGAAACGGGAATAAGAATGTTTAATTGGTACTATACAATTAATGATGATAAGATCTACAAATGCCGAACTCAGTTTTTTATTTTTTTCTGAATGATCTTTTCCAAAACTGTAATGGCTTCTCCAATATTCTGAAATATCTAGATCTAATTGATCATGGATTTCCCCTACATCTTTTGCATGCATCAAATCATGAAAAAGATTGTGGTTTGCTGAATATAAAGCAGCAAGCTGGGCTAATCTTAGTGTTGGAAAATTATCTGGCCGTAGTCTGAAAAATTGCTGGGTTTGAAGTAACTCATTTTCGAGCTTAAACTTATGTTTCAGAAAAGCATATTCTTTCTCTAATTTCAACCCATATTGATCTAAAGTTTTAATAAGACCAGACTGCCCTAAAAAAAGTGCTTCCATAGAAAATGGATGCCGGGATAATTTTTGCACGATCTTAAAATCTATACTAAGTCCCATAGCCATGAAACCTTCCGCATTGATCTTTGATCCAAAACTGCGAGCAAGAAGAATAAATAAAACGGCCTCCCAGTTATTTCCGGTTTTATTCAGAAGATGCTGGATAAGCTCAGATTTCTTTTCTAAACGCTCAAAGAAAAGGCGTTCCAGCCAGTGCTCCATGAGAAAATTTGAAAAATCAACAAAATCATTTTCACAGTTTATCTTAAGATGATCTTTTTCTAAAAGAATATGATAAGTTTGGAGAATTTCAGGATCAGTCCTGTCTTTTAAAATAAGCGTTGGAATTATAGAATCATCGTTTCTGTATACCTCCGCATCATGTTCCCAAACCACGTGAAGTATCACATTATCATAGGTGGAATCAATTTCATGACGATGATCATACCAATAAGAAGATTTCAAATGCATTTCTACATTCCCAGCCCATAGCTGATCCCCAATTTGAATTTTCGAGGTGAAAAAATCTGGTCCCGATAGTTCATTTTGAACACCGGGATGAAGTACTTTTAAAGATTCTCCTTCTGAAGTTTTTAGATTTTCAGTATTAAATTTCTGAAACTTCCATAAATGATATAACAAGTCTTCTTTCACCCATTAAATGTATTAATTTAAGTGATTGAAAATTAGGCTATATCAAAATTATTAAGGTAATTTTTCTGCTACCTGATTCACTATTTGATCTACCCACAGTTGATACATCAATTCGTTTGGATGCAGTCCATCACTGGCCACCAGCTCTGGATTCTCTTTTGCTTCGCGGGAAATTGGGGTAATATTATAAAATGGCACCTCAAATTCGTCGGCAACTCGTCTAAATACCTCATTAAACTTGTCTATTTCCGCACTTACCTCTTCCTGATTAGCCGAACCAAAAGGCGTATACCCATAATCTGGAATACTTACTGCAAAAACTCCCTTTTCCATAGTTTTAGAATGATTTACCGCTTTTCGAAAAATCGTTCTAAGATCTTCTTCATATTCGCTAATTAGCTTTCCCTGATATTGATTATTTACGCCTATAAGTATAGAAACCAGATCAAAATCCCTTTGAATATTTAACTCATTCTCCATCCCTCTCAAAAGATCTTCGGTGGTCCATCCCGTTTTCGCAATAATCTTAGGTGCAGCCATTTTATAACCTCTATCCCGAAGTTGCTCGGCAAGTTGTACCGGCCAGCGTTCAGTTTCCATTACACTCTCTCCAATAGTATAAGAATCACCCAAAGCGAGATAGGTGAGTTTCGGATCTTCTGGCACCTGATTATTCGTGCTGTCTACCGTAGAGCTACAGGAAAAAAATAAAAGGCTTAAAAACAAAAAGTATAGATTTTTCATATTATCAATTTGAGTAACAAAATAGAGAATTTAATTTGAAAGAATTATATCAAATTTCTAACTATCTGATAAAAAAGTTAAAGCTGTCGTAATAATTCATAAGGCTTTTATCTTCAATCGTCTTTTTCCTATATTTCTATATAAAAGCAAGGAAATCATGGCTAATCCTCAGAACTCAAATATCTCCAAAAATAGTGCTCTTAAAAAACCGGAAGCAAATTTATCTAAACCCGGCGGGAAAACAAGCGTTAAAAATGAGCAGAAAAAAGAAAAGACCAAACAATCCCTGAGAGATCATCCCAACCTAGTGATCAGAGCATTTGCAAAATCGGGTTACGCAATTGGAGTGGTCATACTGGTAATAGGAGGTATCCTGGCATTCATAGCTTCCATACTTGCGGTATGAAGGCACTCTGGATCTTTTTCACCCTCTGTTGCTTTCTATTTTTCGTTATAGAATTTTCGGGATATTTCCATGTTAACCTGCCCCGCTGGACAAGGCATTATTTAAAGGATTTCCTATGTATGCCCGTGGTACTGGGAATTTGCCTTATAATAGCGCAGTGGTTAAAACAGGATAAGGAGCTAAAATTGGGCCTCCTGATTATTCTTTGCCTTAGCACATTCTACAGCATCTATTTTGAATTTTTACTTCCCCTATTTGTGGCCCGGTACACGGCAGATTTTTTAGATTTGCTCATGTATTTTACCGGTGCAACTTTTTTTTACCTCTTGCAGTATATTGGTAAAGGAAAGAAAAAAGCTGCATTGAAATAGCAGCTTTTAATCTTTAATAATTCTGTTATTAAGAATCTATCCGAGAAGGCTTTAATCTCTAAAAAATTATCACCTAATATTCAGATTATTTAAAAAGGAACTATCAAAATATTACGAAATCTCCGATTCTGTATGGCCCTCTTCTAAATAACCCATTTTTCGCATCCACTCATCATTATACATTTTCCCCACATAACGGCTACCATGATCATGGAACAATACCACTACCACATCATCTTTCTTAAAATTATCCTTTAACTGAAGTAAACCTTTTGCAGCTGCACCGGCACTATTACCCAGGAAGAAACCTTCTTCCTTTGATAGTCTTTGGGTATAAACCGCAGCATCTTTATCGGTTACCTTGGTGAAGCCATCTATCACCTTAAAATCTACATTTTTTGGCAAAATATCTTCACCTATTCCTTCAGTAACATACGGGTAAATTTCCTTTTCGTCAAAAACACCTGTCTCGTGATATTTTTTAAAGACAGATCCATAGGTATCTATTCCCCAAACTTTTATATTCGGATTCTGTTCTTTCAAATATTTCCCAACACCAGATATAGTTCCTCCGGTTCCCACGCCTACCACAAAATGCGTCACCTTACCATCTGTTTGTCTCCAGATCTCAGGTCCTGTAGTTTCATAATGTGCCTGGCGGTTTGCCAGATTATCATACTGATTGACGTACCATGAATTTGGCGTTTCTTCAGCAAGCCTTTTAGAAGTGGAATAATAAGAACGGGGATCATCTGGCTCCACATCTGTAGGACATACAATCACTTCGCTTCCTACAGCCTTCAGGATATCCATCTTTTCCTTACTCTGCTTGTCGCTCATCACACAAATCATCTTATAACCTTTCACAATAGCTACCAGCGCCAATCCCATCCCGGTATTTCCTGAAGTACCTTCAATAATGGTCCCTCCGGGTTTAAGCAAGCCCTGCTTTTCAGCTTCTTCCACCATTTTCACCGCCATCCGATCTTTTACTGAATTCCCTGGATTAAAGGTTTCATATTTGGCAAGTACCAGGGCATCTATCTCCTCCACTATCCTGTTCATTTTCACCAGAGGAGTATTTCCTATAGTACCTAATATATTTTCAACGTATTCCATTTTCAAATTTTAAGAATGCAAATGTAAAAAATCCTCAAGCCTAATACCAAGGATTATACCTGCTTATATCTTCGTCGGAATTTTTACTCGAACTTAATCGCTTTTACCGGAGAAATTTTGGAAATAATTACAGAAGGAATTAACAGCATCAATAAGCAAAGAACCAGGGTTCCAAGGTTCACGGCAAGAATATAGTCCCAATTAAGATAAACAGGAACTTCGGTGACATAGTAAGTGCGGGCATCCAGTGGCACTAACTTGAAATATTTCTGTAAAGCCAAAATCCCAATTCCTATTAAATTACCCCAAAATAGCCCAAGAATAATCAAATAACCTGCATTGTATAGGAATATCTTTCGAATACTCCAGTCACCCGCACCAAGTCCTTTTAAAATTCCAATCATCTGCGTTCGCTCCAGGATTAAAACCAGTAAAGCGGTAATCATATTGATCCCGGATACCAGTACCATAATTGCTATGATAAGCGCGATATTAAAATCGAATAAAGAAAGCCACTCGAAAATGGAGTAATATTTCTGACTTATAGTTTCAGTATCGAGAAAAGAGCCTGTATTTTCATAAACTTCGTTTCCTTTTTCATCCAGTTCATTAAAATCTTCCACAAACACCTCAAAATTCCCAACTTCATTATCTTCCCAATTATTTATCCGCTGAATATGCCTTAAATCTGCGATCACGTAAATTTCATCAAACTCCTGAAATCCCGATTCGTAAATCCCGGTAATTTCAAAACCCCGTGCCAGGGGACGTTCACTATCTTCCCGAAGAAAATAAGTGGGAACTTTATCCCCGACTTTCAGTTGAAGTCGGTTGGCCAAATAGTGGGAAATCAGGATCTCATCATTTAATTTTTCTGAAAAATCAGGAAGCTCTCCTTTCAAAAGAAATTCCTCAAAAAACTCCCAGTTATAATCTTTCCCTACACCTTTTACGATGACACCTTCAAAATCATCTTCAGTTCGTATCACCCCAAATTTTGTAGCAACCGCCTGCACATGTTTTATGCCTTCAACAGAAGTAAATTCAGGATAAAAATCCTGATCTGTAGAAACTGGAATCAAGGATACTTTCGAACTGTTATTATCATAACTGGAAATATTAATATGCCCGTTAAAAGCCGCAATTTTATCCCTTATTTTTTCCTGTAAGCCTAGGCCGGTTGCGAAGGCCACAAGCATCATCACCACACCAATGGCAATTGCGGTAATTGCTATTTTTATTATAGGTGCAGATATGCTACTTTTATACTTTTTAGTGCTTATTAGGCGCTTTACTACAAAATACTCGAAATTCAATAGCTTATGATTAAGAGGTTGCTCAAAAGTACATTTTTATTCTCTTTTATAGGAATTCTTTCCTGCGGAAACACAAACAACCAACCCGAAAATTCCCAGGAGGAAACTGAAGAAAATAAAAAAGCCAATACATCTTCAGAAATAATCACCGGAGCAAATCAAACGGAAGCTTATCTAGATTTTCTCAAAAACAAAAAAATTGGAATCGTTGGAAATCAAACTTCCGTAATCAAATCTAAAAAAGCTAATTATACCCACCTGGTCGATTCCCTTTTGAGCCTTAACATAAATATAAAAAAGGTTTTCGCTCCGGAACATGGTTTTAGGGGCACGGCCGATGCCGGTGAAATTGTAAAAGATGGAATAGATCCAAAAACCGGGCTTCCTGTGATTTCCCTGTACGGTGATAATAAAAAACCTTCAGCGGCTTCTTTAGAAAATCTGGATCTAATGATCTTTGATATTCAGGATGTGGGCGCCAGGTTTTATACTTACATTTCTTCTCTGCACTATATCATGGAAGCCTGTGCAGAAAGTAATATTCCACTACTCATTTTAGACCGCCCCAATCCAAATGGAAATTATATAGACGGTCCTGTTCTGGAACCTGAACATAGTAGTTTTGTAGGAATGCATCCCATACCTGTGGTTCACGGTATGACAATAGCTGAATATGCCCAAATGATCAATGGTGAAAAATGGTTGAAAAACGGAATTCAGTGTGATTTAAAGATCATTGAAATGAAGAATTACGATCATTCTAAAAAATATTCTTTGCCTGTTAAACCCTCCCCTAATTTGCCCAATGACCGGGCAATAAATTTATATCCCAGTTTGTGCTTTTTTGAAGGTACCAATGTAAATGCAGGACGCGGAACTACCAATCAATTTCAGGTATTTGGATCTCCTTTTCTGGATGAGGATTTGTATGACTATACCTATATTCCAAAATCAATGGAAGGTGCGAAATACCCTAAACATGAAAATAAAAAATGCTTCGGAAGGGATCTTACTAAAGAGGGTCAACTAGATTTTTTAAATCTGGAATGGCTTATACAGGCTTATCAAAATACGGAAGACCAAAATAAATTCTTCAACTCATTCTTTACTAAACTTGCAGGCACTGAAATACTTCAGAAACAGATTGAAAATGGAAAATCCTTTCAGGAAATAAAAGATTCGTGGAAAGAAGGCCTGGAAAAGTTTAGAAATAAAAGAGCAGAATACTTGATATATCCGTAACATGATTGAAGCAAAAGAGATTTTTGTAATTGCCGTGGTCCTTTTAGCTATTGGATTTACCATAAAAATGATCTCTCACCTCCTTAGGAGCAAATTAAATTTTATAGCTAAAAGCATTTGGATGTTAGTTATGATTATAGTCCCTTTTTTAGGTGCTACGCTATATTTTAATTCAGATTATAGCCGGGATTAATTATTAATCCTTCTTTTCATTTCTTCTACAATATTATAGGCGGCGGGACATACCGCAGTATTTCGAATCGTAATATTAGAAATTTTATGAAAGTCTTTTCTATCGGTGTGCGGATATTCCCGGCAAGCCTTAGGCCTTTTGTCATATATTGAGCAATAATTATCTACTCCTAAAAATGGACAGGGAACTTGTTGCAGGACAAAATCATTCTCTTCATCCAGCCTTAAATAGGTATCGATGAAATCGCCAGGTTTCATTTTAAAATGTTTACTTATCCTTTCAATATCTTTTTGGGTAAATAAAGGCCCGGTAGTTTTGCAACAATTTGCACAGCTAAGGCAATCGGTTCTGGAAAATTCCTCTTCATGGAGTTCTATCATAAGCGTATCAAGATGCTTCGGTGGTCTTTTCTTTAGCTTAGAAAAGAACTTCCTATTTTCCTTCTTCTTATCTTTGGCCTTATCAGGCAAACTTTTAAGAATTTCTTCCATTGGACAAAAATAAGGATATATTCGGCACGGCTATCAAAGCATTTTATAACAAAAACGATACAACAGAAATTATCGTCCACTCTCCAGATTTTGATGATGATATTATCCCTGTGGAATATCTCTTTAGGGATTTTACTGAAATGCCTCCTATAGAGCAAAAAGCCCTAGATGAATGTAAAGGAGAAGTCCTGGATGTAGGCTGTGGGGCCGGAAGCCATTCATTGTACCTCCAGCAGCATAGAAATTTAAAAGTTAAAGCGATTGATACTTCTGAAGGAGCCGTGGAAATTGCCAGGCTAAGAGGTTTACAAAATGTTCAGCAGGAAGATTTCTTTAAACTAAAAGATGAAAGATTTGACACTATACTTATGCTTATGAATGGAAGTGGGATCATTGGGGAATTAGAAAACCTTCAAAACTTCTTTGAGCATTCAAGATCTATTTTAACTGAAAACGGACAAATTCTAATGGATTCTTCAGATCTTATCTATCTTTTTGATGAAGATATATCGGAAACCGATCAGTATTATGGAGAATTTGAATTCAGTATAAGCTATAAAAATCTTCAGTCAGACAATTTCAAATGGCTTTATATAGATCCTGAACTTTTAAAAAAATATGCCAAAGAAAATGGTTTTGAATGCGATATCCTGCAAACTGGTGATAATTATGATTATTTAGCTGCTTTAAAATTGAAACATTAATTTTCTAAAGCAGCCGAAAAAGCGCTAAGTCACTATTTTTCCTATTTTTGCCATAATTCACACCAATTATCATGCTTAGAATTAAAAATTTACTACTCTTTATACTTATAGCTGGTTTTACGATTTCCTGTTCCAGGGATAGCAATGAAGAACCGGGCAGCGGTGGAGTAGATCGTACTGCAAACCTTAAAAGCCTGGGTTCTTCAGCTTCAGATTTGCTTAGCGATGTCATGTTCACTTCCATGAATATTGAAATTGTGTATGTAGAAGGAAATAGACCAACTGATGAAGGCATTAACCTATTCAGGAATTTTTTGGAAAGAAGGATTTTTAAACCCGATGGTATTCAAATAAATTTAAGAGCCGTCAACTCTTCAGGAAAAGCTCCTTTTTCCATTGAAGAAATTGTAGATATAGAAAAAAAAGAGCGTACCGCTTATAATGTTGGAGATGAAATAGCCGTTTGGATCTATTTTGCCGATGGGAGCAATGAGAAAGACACCAATGAAAAATTTGTATTGGGATCAGCCTTTAGAAATACTTCCATGGTTATTTATGAAAGAACTATAAGAGAGTTTGCCAGTAGGGCCGGAGCTCCAGACAGGGCTACTATTGAAGCAGCTACGCTGAACCATGAATTTGGCCATTTATTTGGTCTTGTAGATTTAGGCACCGAGCCGGTTACAGATCATGAAGACCCTGAAAATGAAGGACATTGTGTTGTGGAAGGCTGCCTTATGAGAGCTTCCATAGAATTTGGAAGCGGTGTGGTGAATGTAATTGATGGTGGCGGAATTCCTAATTTAGATGATGCCTGCTTGCAGGATCTGCAATCTGTAGGAGGTAAATAATTCTGTAAAAAGAAAGAATTAAAAGTGGCTGTCTAGAAAGTGGAGAAAACGTCATCCTGAGACCCATGATAAAAAAATTACCTGGCGTAGGAAATTGACATATTTTATTAAGATACTTGTTCATTTTTTCCATTGATGAAAAATTCTGCATTCCTCTCCCTTTGGTCGTCGGATGCATTCAAAATCCAGGCTTACGAAACTCTATCTAAATTTATCGTTCAGCACCTAAATTTTAGGAACTCGCCATTGAGATATGTCTTTTATAGATAATTTGTTTAGCTCAAACAGCCTAAAATTTCACGGTGCTTGCACTTCAAATTTTACGATAAATTTTCGATAGGCCGGGGAAATGGAGGCTCTTAAGATTAAGTATTTAACTTTATCATTACTAATTTCAAAAATATCTTAATGATAATTTATTTCAGAACCTTTACTTATTGGAAATCAAAATAAGTTAGAAGCTGAATCAATCCCGAAAGCTTTCGGGACAGCTTGACGAAATAAGGACTTTTTAAACAGCCTCTTTTTTAATTTTAAGTATGATTATTGTTCCTTAAAAAAATCTGGATCTAAATAATCTGGTGTTCCATCGCTATTTGAATCGATGAAATTTATACTCCCATCTTCATTCAAAGTAATTTCTTCCTTTGTGGGAGTACCGTCCCCATCATCATCAGAATCTGAATAATTAGGTAAGCCATCTTCATCGGTATCATCATTAAAGACATCTTTATCCCCATCCAGATCTTCAAGGTAAGAAGGAATGCCATCCCGATCATGATCGGCTTCGTTCACCCTTAACATATTAACTTTGAAAATAAGTGGCGAGTAGGCCGGAATGGACACTGAAGGAGGATTATTAAAATAACCTAACCCAGAAGGAATAAATATCGCTCCTACTCCAAAATCATTGGTCCATTCTATAGTATTATCGGGATTTATACTAAAATTACTGGCACCGCCAAATTCCTGAAGCCCTTCACTAAAGCCCTTTATAACTCCTCCTACGGGAGCTAGAGATCCGTTTACATTTCTTACGAAATAAGAAACGAGGCTAAACCAAACTGGAGATTTAAGGCTGGAATCAAACACATCCTCTGTAAGTAACTGTCCTTGATAGGTAACAAAGGTTGAATCTGTAAATTTTGGTTTCTCACCCACGCCTTCTCTAATTTTAAGAACATATAATTTCTCATCTACACCCTGGTTATTAATAGTTTTAGTGAGGAGTTTATCAGATTCAATAATTGGTAATTTATCTGCATTTTCTCCAGCAATTGTATCGAATTTCACCACATAATTAAAATCTTCGGAAGGGTTTTCAAATTCCTCATAATTATAAAAATGCGTAGAAAGATAATCCAGTAAAGCCTGATCATTTTCAAGAGCCACCTCTCCCCTGTCCCTTGGCGGATCTACAGTTATACCATTATCATCATCATTATCACATGAAAAAACAAGAAAAGCCATAAGGCCAATCAATAAAAGTTTGTTTATTCTCATCAGAAATTTATTTTGGAGCCGCAAGATACAATAATCTTGTATTTTTGTTGAATATTGAACGTTGATTTAGAGGTCAAATTATGAGAGTTGATAAGTTTTTATGGTGTGTGCGGTATTTTAAGACCAGGAGCATTGCCACGAATGCCTGTAAGCAAGGCAAAGTAAGGCTTGAAGATGAAATTTTAAAACCATCTAAAGATGTTTTCCCCGGTGATAAATTACGGGTAAGAAAAAACCAGATCAATTATGAAATTGAAATCCTCGATCTTCCTAAAAGTCGGGTTGGCGCTAAACTGGTTAATCTATATGTTCATGATATCACCCCGAAAGAAGCCTTTGAGAAATTGGACCTACTTAAATATTCAAAAGATTACTACCGTAAAAAAGGCACCGGAAGGCCTACTAAGAAAGACCGTCGGGATATAGACGACTGGTTTGAGAATGCCAGCGATGAAGTGAAAGAAAAACCGGAGAATGACAAAGAATAGTAAATTTTGGTCTTCGAGGTATCAGGAAGGAAATACAGGATGGGACATTGGATATATTTCTACGCCCATAAAAGAATATATAGATCAACTCGAAAATAAAGATCTGAAAATTCTAATACCCGGGGCAGGCAACTCCTATGAGGCAGAATATCTTTTCAAAAAGGGTTTTAAAAATGTCTGGATTTGTGATATAACCGAAGAACCCATTGAAAACTTTAAAACAAGATTGCCAGGTTTTCCAGAATCCCAAATTATCCTGGGTGATTTTTTTGAAGTGAAACATCATTTTAATCTCATTCTTGAACAAACTTTCTTTTGTGCTCTACCAGTAAATCGAAGAGAAGATTATGCAAAAAAAGCATTAGAATTACTAACACCTGAGGGGAGGATTTGCGGTGTTCTTTTCAATTTTGAATTGAAAGCAGACGGACCGCCTTATGGAGGCAGTAAAGAAGAATATTTAATGTATTTTAGCCCGTACTTCAAAATAAAAATTTTGGAGACTTGTTACAACTCCATTAAACCGAGAAAGGGAACAGAATTGTTTTTTAATTTCCATAAAAAATAAAAGATGAAAGATCATCATCCAATATTAAACCAGGAGCAAATAAGGCATAAAATACGCCGAATCGCGTATCAGATTTACGAGAGTAATGTGGAGGAGAAAGAGATTATCATTGCGGGAATTGCAAAAAATGGATATTTACTTGCTGAAAAACTACAAAAAGAACTTGCAGATATTTCACCTCTGAACATCAGGCTTTGCAGGGTCGAAATCAATAAAAAAAAACCTCTTGACCCCATTAAAACTTCTCTTGCACCGCAAGAATATCAGGATAAATCTATCATCCTTGTAGATGATGTCTTGAATTCAGGCACCACTTTAATTTATGGAGTCAGACATTTTCTAGAGGTCCCCTTAAAACAATTTAAAACGGCAGTACTTGTAGATAGAAACCATAAAAAGTACCCCGTAAAGGCAGACTTTAAGGGAATTTCACTTTCTACTTCCCTTAGCGAAACGGTAAAAGTGATTTTTGAAAAAAATAAAGAAAGGGTCGAATTATCCTAATACTGCCTGAATTTCAGCAATTATATCTTCTACAGATTTATCATTACAATCGATCACCCGGTCACTCTGATTATAGTAGAAACCTCTTTCAAAAAGATGCTTTCGGATAAATTCTTCAAGTTTCTCTTTTTCGTGCAGATGACTTATCATTGGGCGATGCTCTTTTTCAGCATTCAGCCTTTCGGTTAAGCTGTGTATATTTAATTTCAGATAAAAAGAAAAGATATCATCACTGGCTTTGATAAGTTCCATATTATCACCGTAGCAGGGAGTACCACCGCCCAGGGAAATTACTGCATCTGCTTCCAGACCGATCATTTCTTTTAAAACCTGCCGTTCTAATTTTCTAAAATAGACCTCTCCCCGCTTCTCGAATATCTCTGAAATAGATAAATTTTCTCTTTTTTCAATTTCCTCATCAAAATCTATAAATTTCTGATTATTTCTTGCTGCCAATCGTTTTCCAATATAAGATTTCCCAGAACCCATATATCCCAGTAAAAAAATTTTCATTGCTTAATTTGCTTAAAATGAGTGAAAGGCAAAACTATGATAAAATTATACCAAATTAGGCTTGAAAAATAAATTAATGAATGTATATTTGCACCCGCATTCGCAAAACGACGGATGTTTTTTTATTGATCTGGTAGCTCAGTTGGTAGAGCATCTCCCTTTTAAGGAGAGGGTCCTGGGTT
>NZ_JAPYPC010000074.1 GCF_029937855.1 Christiangramia sp. | reverse complement strand
CCACATATTCGGTTTTTCATGTTAATCCTGCTGAAAGCAATTCATAAAGAAAGAAAGGTAGTAGCTAGAAGAGACAAAATTACATGAGGCTATGTTCTTTTTGCAAATAATCCTGCTTACTTGCAACAACATAATTACTATTGCAAATTTTTATGTTATTTTGCAATAGCCAAGAACTTAGTGCAAAGTAACAAGAGTAATGCAAAAATTTAAAGCGGGGGTCAAAATTAATCAGGGCTATTATAAAAGTTACCAGCCCCACCCTATCAACAAACAATGGGAACTTCATGATATGGAGCTCCTTGATCTCCTTTCTAAGGCCGACCGCCATTTGGGGCGTCTTGATATGTATTCAGAGCATATCCCAGATATCGATCTTTTCATTAGCATGCACGTAGTTAAAGAAGCTACACAAAGTAGCCGCATTGAGGGTACACAGACTAATATAGAAGAAGCACTACTCAAGAAAGAAAATGTAAATCCAGAGAAAAAAGACGATTGGGAAGAGGTGCAGAACTATATCGCTGCAATGAATCAAGCTATAGCAATGCTTGAGGATATTCCATTTTCGTCTCGTCTAATTAAAGAAACGCATAAAGTATTGCTTCAGGGTGTAAGAGGGGATCATAAAATGCCGGGAGTTTTTCGTACAAGTCAGAATTGGATAGGAGGAGCTTCCATAAGCGATGCAGTTTTTGTGCCGCCCGCGCATAATACAATAGCAGAGCTTATGAGCGATCTTGAACATTTTGCGCACAATGATTCCATCTACTTTCCGGATTTACTTAAAATTGCATTGATTCACTATCAATTTGAAACGATACATCCATTTTTGGATGGTAATGGAAGAGTAGGTAGATTATTAATCACTTTATATCTGGTTGATAAAGAAATACTCAAGCGCCCTATTCTATACCTTTCAGATTTTTTTGAAAGGAATAAGGCTCTTTATTATGATAATTTAACCAGAGTGCGCACACATAATGATCTTAAACAGTGGTTTAAGTTTTTTCTAGTTGGGGTTATTGAGACGGCTAAAAGTGGGGTAAGCACTTTTGATGCAATCCTAAAACTCAAAAAAGAGACTGAATTCAAATTACAGAACCTGGGCTCCAAGGCAAATAATGCACAAAAAGTAATGAGTTATTTGTTTAAACGCCCTATGATCGAAGTAACGCAAATTATGGAGGTTGCAAATGTTTCAAAACGAACAGCCTATAATTTAATTGCAGATTTAGAAAATCTGGAAATATTAAAGGAAATTACGGGAGGAAAGCGTGACAAATTATATGTTTTTGACGATTATCTCAAACTATTTAAATAGTAGCTGGTTTACGTTCAGATAAATTACATCATATAAAGCAGCGCTTATATTAACATTCCGGTTCATTAATAATTAAGGAAATTTCTGCCCCATATCTGCCATAAACTTGCGCATGGTTCCTGTGCTGTTTTTATAGCGTACGGGAAGTTAAGCGTAA